>JBKPOS010000129.1:0-64372 GCA_046733215.1 Gemmatimonadota bacterium | reverse complement strand
GGATAGTCGGACTCGGGAAACGATGGCCACGGTCTGCGGAGTGACTGGCGCAGGCCGGTGAGTGGGTCGGTGGCGCACCGTCGGACGCTGCAGTTCGCTGATCGCGCGGAGGTCGGGCGCTGGGCTCGGGGGGCGCTGGGGTTGGCGGGGTTTGGCCAGCGCCCCCCGAGCCCAGCGCCGACCTCCGTTTCGATATGGGCTCACTGACGCGTCCGACGGTGCGCCACCGACTCACTCACCGCCCTGGGGCTTCCTAACGCACCAACAAACGGTCCCGGAGTCCAACAAGGCGCGGCTTCATTTCGATGGCCGCTGAACGTCACGTCATCCGTCTGACCACCAGCTCACGCGCTCGTCGCCCTAGGGCTTCTCCTGCCGCACCAGCGCCATCGCCACGTCCCCCACCGTCTGCAGGCTCGCCGCGCTCACCTTGTCGATCGTATCGTCCGGTGTGTGCCAAGCCGGATAGTCGAAGTCCACCACGTCGATCGCCTTGATTCCGGCCTTTTGCAGCTCGACGTGGTCGTCGGTCAGAGTGTGTTTGGGGGAGTCGATGAACACCGACTGCTTTCCCAGCTTCTTGGCTGTGGACCAGACCAACTCCACGATCTCCGGGGCGCCGGTGAGCGAATTTCCCTCCTGATGGATCTGCAGATCCTTATCGGCCACGAGATCGAACAGCACAGCGTACTTCGGCGCCGCTCCCGGTGGGAGGTGCGCCGCGAAGTATCGCGCTCCGATCAGCACATCCTTCGGATGTTCATTGAAGTCCCCATAGTCTTCCCCGTCGTCGAACAGAAGGTCCACCCCGATGGCCGGCGGCGTGCGTTTGAGCGCATCGGCCACCCCGAGGAGTACGGCGACGCCGGAGGCGCCGTCGTTCGCTCCCGGAACCGGAGCCTTGGGATTCTTCGAGTTGGGACCGTCAGATCGCGGACGGGTGTCCCAGTGGGCGAGGAACAGAATGCGGGTCGTCGCCTTCGGATTGAACCGCGCGACGAAATTGCGAAGCCGGAGCGAATCCCGAGTCGCGGTCACGTGGGTCCAAGACTGAACGATCAGTGTATCGGCCCTCGCTCGCAGGAGGGTATCGAGCCAGTCGGCCATACGCTCGTGCGGTGCGGTGCCGGGGATGCGCGTGCCGAACTCCACCTGAGTGCGGAGGTATTCGAATGCTTTGGCGGAGTCGAACTCGTGCGGCGGAGGCGCTTTCTCACGAGCGCACGCACCGAGCCCGACCACGACTCCCACGATGCTGAGAAGTGGCGCGATACGGAGGTTTGTCATGGCCCTCATTATAACGGACCCCGGTAACCCTCCGGCTTGGCCCGCGCCGATCGGGCGGCCATCTTTCCCATGTGCGCCTCCTCGCGCGATATCTCCTTCGCCAACTCATCGCCCCGTTCCTGTTTTCGCTGGGCGCGGCAACCAGCCTCATGCTGCTCAACCAGGTCGCCAAGCGATTCGGCGCTCTGGTGGGAAAGGGCCTCCCCTGGTCCGTCATCACCGAGGTGTTCGTCCTGAGTCTGCCGTTCATTCTCGCCATGACGATCCCGATGGCGGTGTTGCTGGCCGTGATGTACGCGTTCAGCCATCTGGCGGCGGATAGCGAGATCATGGCCCTTCGGGCCAACGGGATAAGCGTCGCTCAGATACTCCGCCCGATCCTCGCCTGGGGCATCCTGATGTCCGTGCTGACCTTCCTCTTCATCGATCAGGTCCTGCCCAACAGCAACGCCCAGCTCCGGGCGCTCCTAATCGATATCGGGCGCAAGAAACCCACGTTCGAGCTTCGCGAGCAGATCATCAACGAGGTGCCACCCTCGAAGTATTTCCTCCGGTCGAGCCGAATCGACGGTGCTACCGGCCTGCTGCGTGGTGTGACGATTTACGACGTGGGCGATGAGAACGTGCGCCGCGTGATCTACGCCGACAGCGGATTCATGGCGTACGCGCCGGGCGGGAAAGACCTCACGTTGCGTCTGTTCGACGGGGTCGTCCATCAATACAAATCGGACGAGGCCGACCGCTTTCAGGTCACCCGCTTCGCGACCAACGAAATTCGCGTGCGTAACGTGTTCGACGAGTTGGAGCGCAATACCTCGGACCAGATCCGGGGCGACCGGGAGTTGTCGAGCTGCGCGATGCTGGCGGTGGTACGGGACGCTGACAGGGACCAGGACAAAGCGTTTGCAGACCGTCGTTTCTTCGTCGAGCGCGATCTCCACGAGCTGCTTGCACTGCCTACTCTGCAGCCGGACACTAGCTCGCCAGAGCCTCCAGGGGATTATTGCCTGTGGCTCGACCACCTCAGGACAGGCGTCCGGGCAAGGCTCGCCCCGCCGAGGCTTGCCGCCCAGGCGCCCGATTCGCATTCGACAGCAAACATTGCAGGGGCCAGCGCGCCCTCGCCGCCGCAGCCTAAGTCGTCAATCAAAGAGCCCAAATCGCTCGCGACGCCGGCGGACACGCCGGTAACCATCCCTCCCAAGACGCCCGCGGCAAAGGCCGGCGTGCCTCAGCGCAGCGCACACCCGACTGTACCGGCGCGCAAACAGGCCCCGACTCGAACCCCCACCCAGCCCAAACCGGCGAAAAAACTGCCTGCGTCGGCGCTCGTGAAGCCGGTAGCCGATTCGGGACCGAAGCCGCCACCGCCTCTCCGGCTCACGTCCCGTGCTGAAGTGTCCCTCGCTCTCGATCGGGCCAAAGATGCGGATCTGAGGGCGGACCGGTACATGGTCGAGGTCCATAAGAAGTGGGCGATCAGTATGGCCTGCATTTCGTTCGTTCTGATCGGACTAGCGATGGCGCTACGCTTCCCCCGCGGCGGCATGGGACTCGTGATCGGCGGCGGCCTGGCGGTGTTCTCGCTCTACTACGTGGGGCTCACAGCGGGCGAAGCCCTGTCCGACCGGGGGCTGCTCTCGCCCGCTCTGTCGATGTGGCTGCCCAACATCATCCTGACGGTCGTCGGCGTTCTCGGGCTCATTCACGTGAACCGCCAGCCTGGATTGAATCGGGGAGGCGACTTCCGTGAGCTGTTCGACAGCCTCCTGTATCGCTTTCGCTGGCGGCGCCGCAGGACCGTATGATCGGCAGACTGCTCGACCGGTATACGCTGAGCCTGTGGCTGCGGCTGTTCGGGCTCACGGTGCTCGGCTTCCCGATTGTCTCCATCCTGATCAACCTCACCGATTCGCTGAACAAGCTGCTCGACCGCGGGCTCACTGTTCGACAGATCATAGTGAGCTACGTGTACTCCGTGCCCGAGAACATGTTTCTCGTCCTGCCGGCGGCAGTGCTCTTCGCCACGGTGTTCACGGTGGGTTCCATGGCCCGTCACTCTGAGCTCACGGCTGCCAAAGCCGGGGGCCAGAGCTTCCGGCGTCTCATGCTGCCGATCTTTCTGGTTTCGATCCTGGCCACCGGACTCGGCATCGTGGTCGGCGAGATGGCGCCGGGAGCCACGGCAAAGCAGCTCAAGTTGCAGAAGGCTCAACCGGAAGGCCCGACATCGGCACGGTTCAACTTCGTCTACCGGGCAGACCAGGGCTGGGTCTATACCATCCGGTCGCTGGAGATCGCAAACCGCAACCTCAAGACCGTACTGTTCGAGCGGCAGGGCACCGGCCTCCGCTATCCGGACCTGGTCGTCACCGCCGACAGCGCGACCTACGACAAGCAGCGTCGAGGATGGGGTCTCTGGAACGGAACCAGCCGTGTCATTGGTTCACCCGAGCGGCAGGCCGCATTCACGTTTCGAACATTGCGGCTCCGGAGCTTCACTCAGACGCCGGGCGATCTGCTCGCCGAGCCCAAAGCACCGGACGAGATGCGGTACGCCGAGCTGGGGCAGTACATCGAGGCGCTGCAGCGCTCCGGCAATGACGCCAACAAGCTGGTTGTCGAACGAGCGCTCAAGCTCGCGATTCCGGCCACGTGCCTCATCATCGCGATTTTCGGCGCTCCGCTCGCCATCACGTCACCCCGGGCGGGAACCGCATTCGGGATCGCGATTAGCCTGGCCACCACCGTACTGTTTCTTCTGCTCATGCAGATCGCCAAGGCGGTCGGTGCCGGCGGCATTATCGACCCGACGGCGGCCGCCTGGATTCCCAACGGGGCCTTCCTGCTCATCGGAGTGGCGCTGCTGATTCGGGCGAGGACCTAGCCCACCGCGCGCCTTATATTCTTGTAATGCAGGATGCACCGCCGCTCATAATCGGGTCGGGAATCGCTGGCCTTTGGACGGCGTGGCGCCTGGCAGCGGAAGGCCGAGCTGCCCGCCTGGTGACCAAGGAAGCGCTGGCGGACAGCGCCAGCGCCTGGGCGCAAGGCGGAATCGCGGTTGCGCTCGGTCCCGGGGACAATCCGCTGCAACATGCGGCCGATACTCTGGCCGCCGGTGATGGGCTTTCCGACCCGGACGCGGTTCGCGTACTCACCAATGAGGGACCGGATCGGGTGCGTGAGCTGCTCGCCATGGGAGCCGTTTTCGATCGCGCTGCGGATGGCCGGCTACGCTATGGGCTCGAGGCAGCCCACACGCGCCCGCGGATCATCCACGCCGGCGGCGACCGCACCGGGGCCGCTTTGATTGCGCTCCTCACCCGCATCGTCGCCAACGATCCACTGGTCGAAATCCTGGAACACACCGAGGCGAAGGCTTTGCTGGTCGACGACGGCCGAGTGACCGGCGCTCTGCTGGTGCAGCGCAATCGACCGACGTTCGCCAGGCGTGCCTCTGCAGTCGTGCTTGCGACAGGGGGCGTCGGTCAGCTTTATGCCGTCACCACCAATCCCAAGGTCGCTACTGCAGATGGGTGGGCAATGGCCTACCATGCCGGTGCCGAGCTTCGAGATCTCGAATTCCTCCAGTTCCATCCCACCGCGCTCAAGCTTCAAGGCGTCAATCCGGCCCCACTCATTTCCGAAGCTGTCCGAGGGGCGGGCGCCTACCTGGTGGACGCGTCGGGTCTCCGGTTTGCATTCAACTACGATGCCCGCGGAGAGCTCGCGCCGCGCGACATCCTCGCTCGTGCAGTCGCCGCAGCGGATGCGAACGGCGGGGCCTGGCTCGATGCGCGAGCGGTCAGTGATTTCAGGGAGCAGTTCCCGGGGATTTCGCAGATGCTCGCCGCCCACGGACTCGACCCGGCTCGCGATCTGCTTCCGGTCGCTCCGGCGCTCCACTACGCAATGGGAGGAGTACGAACCGACCTCGACGGGCATTCCAGTCTTCCCGGGCTCTGGGCCGTCGGGGAATGCGCCAGCACCGGCGTTCACGGTGCCAATCGGCTTGCTTCCAACTCGCTACTCGAGGGACTGGTGTTCGCGGACCGAGTTGCGCGATCGCTCCCGCCGCCGGGTGTGGTAGACTTGCCGACTGGCGCCGTTCCCGGTGAACGAGTACCGGACGTCACGCCGACGCCGGCAAGTGAGGCGATCCGCGCCAGGATGCGCACGATCATGACCGCAGACGTCGGCGTCCAGCGGAGCGAGGTATCGTTGCTCAGAGCGGAAGAGGCACTCGCCGAACTGACACGCGAGCTGTCGCCGGATGACTGGCGAACCGCCAACCAGCTCCTCGTCGCCACGCTCATTACCCGAGCGGCCCGGAGCCGCCGCGAGAGTCGTGGTGGACACCGGCGGGTGGACTACCCTCCCATAGCCAGACAATCGAAAGTGATCTAATGTCGGTTCCCCTCCCGGTCATCGAAGAGTTCGACCTGAGCCCAGAAGCGACCAAAGCGCTCCAGACCGAGATCCGCGATCGGGCGCGGGAGCGCAACGCCGTCATTCTGGCTCACAACTACCAGCGCCCCGAGGTGCAAGACATCGCCGACTTCGTGGGTGACTCGCTAGGGTTGTCGCGACAGGCAGCGAAGGCCGACGCCGACGTGATCGTGTTCTGCGGTGTGCATTTCATGGCGGAAACAGCGAAGATCCTGTCCCCGCAGAAGAAGGTCCTGTTACCGGATCTCCGCGCGGGCTGCTCGCTCGCGGCAACGATTACAGGAGCACAGGTCCGCGAATGGAAAGCCCAATTTCCGGACTACGTCGTCGTGGGATACGTGAACACGACGGCGGAGGTGAAGGCCGAGCTGGATTACGCCTGCACCAGCGGAAACGTCCTGGACGTGATCGACGCGATCCCTGCAGACAAGGGCATCCTGTTTCTCCCCGACTTCTTTCTCGGCTCGCACATTCGGCGGATGCGCCCAGACCGGAAGGTCGAGGTCTGGCTCGGAGAGTGCCACGTCCACAAGGGCATCAATCCGAACGTGCTCGAGGCTCAGCGAGCCGCCCACCCGGACGCCGAAGTGCTGGTCCATCCCGAGTGTGGCTGCGCCGGACAGCTCATCTACGAAATGGGCCGCGGCGCCATCGCGGCGGACGGACTCCACATCGCGTCGACCGAGGGGATGATCAGGCTGGTGAAGGAGCGGCCCGCCGATTCGTTCATTATCGCCACCGAGACCGGCATCATGCACCGCATGAAGCAGATCGCGCCCGACAAGCAGTTCTATCCGGCGGATCCCGAAGCGGTTTGCGCGTTCATGAAAAGCATTACTCTTCCGGGCGTGCGGGATTCGCTTGCTCTCGATCGCTACGAGATCACTGTCCCCGAGGACATCGCCCGTCGGGCCCGACTATCGCTCGATCGTATGGTGAGCCTGGGCAAATGACGCCCGACTTCGCGGCCGACGCCGACCGGCTGGCGGCGATCGCGCTGGCGGAAGACGGATCCCGGGATATCACGAGTGAAGTGACAGTCGCCCACACCGCCCGGGGAACCGGGCGGCTCGAGTTTCGAAGCGGCGGCGTGGTGGCCGGGCAGCGATACGCGCATGCCGTAGCGCAGCTGTGCGGCTGCCGAATCGAATGGGCAACCGCGGAAGGTGAGCAACTCGCAGCCAAAGCCGTGCTCGGCAACGCCACCGGCCCCCTGGGCCCGTTACTTCGCGCGGAACGCCCTCTGCTCAATCTTCTGCAGCGTGCTTCCGGCATCGCCACGACCACTCGGGGATACGTAGCGGCAGTCGCCGGAACTCCGACCCGGATTCTCCACACCCGAAAGACGGCACCAGGCTTACGCCTTCTCGATGTCGCCGCTGTCCTCGCAGGAGGCGGTGAGTTGCACCGGCTCGACCTCACCGAGACAGTAATGGTGAAGGACAATCACTGGCAGGCGTTGGCCGCACAGCGTAAGCCGTTGCGTACAGCCCTTGCCGAGGCTCGGACGAGCGGGGTTCGGGGTCTTCAGGTCGAAGTGGAATCGGAATCACAGCTGCGAGAGGCGTGTGATGCCGGCGCGACCCGCCTGCTCCTGGACAATCAGTCGCCCGACACTGTGCGACGGTGGGCCGCGCTGGCACGCCGGCTCGCACCGGGAATCGAAATCGAAGCGACGGGTGGAATTACCCTGGAGAACGTTCGGGCCTACGCCGAGGCCGGGGCCGATTTTATCTCTGTGGGGGCGTTGACCCACTCGGCCAAAGCAGCGGATATAGCGTTCGAGATACTGCGTGAATGGTAAACGGGAGGCTCCAAAAATCACCGGAGCACCCCGTTCACTGTTTACTGTTTACGCTTTTGTTTCCAGACGTAGAAAACCGGCACTCCCGCCCCGATAATCGCAAACGTGATTCCGGTATTCACAGGATCCGTTACCAACGCGTTCAGCACCATTCCAACTGATGCGAGCAGGAACAGGGCCGGAGTCACCGGGTACCCAACGGTGCGATACGGACGCGGCAGGTCGGGGCGGGTCCGGCGCAGCACGTACACGCCGGCCACCGAAAGAGCGTAGAAGGGCCAGATCCCCAGGATGAACTTGTCGGCGAGCTGCTGGAAATCGTTGAGCAGCACATAGACCACGCCGAGTCCGGTCGCGAGCCAGATCGCAACGGAGGGACTTCGGAACCGGGGCGAGACTCGCGCGACCCCCTGAAAAAAGAGACCTCGATCCGCCATGGCGAAGAAAATCCGCGGACCGGCCATCATCGATCCGTTTAGCGAACCGAAGCACGACACCATGACGAGGGCGGACACGAGAGCGGCGCCGCCCTTGCCGAGTAGTGGGATTTGCTCTGCCGCTGTCGCCGCAACCAGGCGCGAGTGGGCCATGACCGTCAACGGCAGGAGATAGACGTAGGCAGCGTTGATAAGGAGATAGATGGCGACGATAGTCAGTGTTCCCGCGATGAGCGCGCGAGGGAGCGTCCGGCCTGGGTCGCGGACCTCACCACTCATGAACGACACGTCGGCCCAGCCGTCATAGGTCCACATGATCTGAACCAGGGCCGTCGCAAGCAAAGACAGCGACACCTGTCCGCTCCACACCGGCGTAAAATGTTCGGCCGTGCCGCTGCCGGCAGCAAAGGCCAGGACGCCGAGGAGCGCTATGGCGGAGAACTTGGCGACGGTCACCAGGTTCATTACCCCAGCGGCTGCGCGGACGCCCACATAGTTGAGCAGGCCGATGCCGATGATAGCGATGGCACCGACCCGCCGGACCGTGGCTGGGTCGAAGTGGACGAAGTAGCCGAGGTACTCCGCGAAGATCGTTGCAATCGCGCCCAATGCTGCCGCCCGGAGCACCACCAGCTCGGACCAGCCGAACAGAAACGCGGGTAGCGGGCCGAATGCTTCCAGAAGGAAAGCGAACACGCCGCCCGATCGTGGCAGCGCCGCGGCCAGCTCCGCGATGGTGAGCGCGCCGGTAAGCGCAATGGCGCCCCCCAAAATCCAGGCGAACACGACGGCCCCCGGCACGCCAAGGATGCCGGCGGTGCCTGCCGGGACCCGGAAAATGCCGCTGCCAATGGTGATGCCCACCAGCACGGCACCGGCGCTCCACAAGCCGAGGCGGCGCGGGAGCCGCTCACCCCATGGATCGGCCGATTGAGGGCTCGAGTCGGAAGTGGCAGCGCGAAGGGTCTCGGTCACCGCGTGGTTCGCCTTGACAAGCAAGATTGAGACACCATTCTTTCCCCGGCTCTCGCCCTGTGATCCGGAGGCACGTTCGTGGAGGTTCCCTCCCAGGCCGTGGATGCTCGCCGGCCCTCGCTGGCAGCCGACCTGGTGACGCTCACCAAGCCGCGCATCATCTCGCTGCTCCTGGTCACCACGGTCGCGCCCATGTTCGTGACCGATCGCGGGCTACCTTCCCTGCAGCTGGTTCTTACGGTCATCGTCGCCGGTTATCTCATGGCCGGGGGCGCCAATGCGATCAATATGTGGTTCGACCGGGACATCGACGACAAGATGTCCCGAACTCGGCTGCGTCCGCTGCCGGCGGGCCGAATTGCGGCCCCGGTTGCACTCGCGTTCGGTTTAGGCCTGGCCGTCATTTCCTTCTACGTGTTCTGGCAACTGGTCAATCCGTTGAGCGCGGAGCTCGCGCTAGCGGGTCTGCTGTTCTACGTCTTTGTCTATACGGTCTGGCTCAAACGGTCCAGCCCGCAGAACATCGTCATCGGTGGCGCTGCAGGAGCCTTTCCACCATTAGTCGGCTGGGCAGCCGTGACCGGTCACCTGGATCTCGCGGCGCTGTATCTCTTCGCCATCATATTTTACTGGACTCCGCCGCACTTCTGGGCTCTCGCTCTCATCAAGCGGGCCGAATATGCCCGGGCTGGCATCCCGATGATGCCGGTGGTCCGTGGAGAACAGCGCACCAAGTTCGAGATGCTCGTCTATACCATGATGTTGCTGCCGCTCACCCTGATGCCGGTGTTGTTCGGGGCGTTTGGCTGGTTCTACGCAGTCTGTGCCGCGCTGTTGGGTGCGCCTCTCTTGTGGTATTGCATTCGCCTGCTCCGCACGTCGGGGGTGACGCCGACCGCCTGGAGACTGTACCGGTACTCCTTACTCTACCTGGCGCTGCTGTTCCTGGCGATGGCGATCGACCGCAACCTGCCTGGTGCATCGGTGCATCGATCGTCCAACATTCTCATCCTGAGTAAGCCCGAGCAGGAAGCAATCAGATCCCCCGACCGTCACCGCTGAGAACCTCTCGCTTGGGCCTCTGCGCTCATCTTGAATTAGTTTTCCGACAATGACAGCCCAGCCTACCGTGTCCGGCATCCGGCGGCGGCTCCCCGCGCCCGGTCAGCTGGCCCGCCTCTGGCCCCGGGTGCGCCCCTATCGTGGCGGACTGGCGCTGGCGACGCTGGCGTTGCTGCTCAGTGCCGCAATCGGCTTGGCGTTTCCCCAGATCGTGCGTTACCTGCTCGACGCGGCGTTTCTCCACCACGACCGCTCGCTGCTCGATCGAATCGCACTTCTGCTTCTGGCGCTCTTCGCGATCCAGGCCGGGCTCAATTTTGTTCAGACCTACTATTTGAGCGCCACTGGTGAGCGCGCGGTGGCAGGCCTTCGGCGGGAGCTCTTCGACAAGCTGCTCACCATGCCGCCAGGGTTCTTCGCAGAGCGCCGCACCGGCGAGCTGACCAGCCGTCTGACCACCGACATCGGCCTGTTGCAAAGCGTCATGAGTCATCAGATCGCGGAGTTCTCGCGACAGGCTCTGGCGCTCATCGGCGGCGTGGTGGTGCTCACCTACATGCAGCCGCGCCTCACGTTCACCGCTCTGGGCGTGGTTCCGCTCGTTGTTGGCTCTGCCTTCTATTTCGGCCGCCGGTTGAGGAAGATGACGACGGGCGTGCAGGACAAGGTCGCCGAGGCGACCGCCGTTGCCGACGAGGCGCTGAGCCAGATCCGCACGGTGCAGAGCTTCGTGCAGGAGCCGGCGGAGCGGCAGCGCTACGCCGACCGTATACTGGCGAGTGTCTGGGCGGCCCTGGTGCGAGCCGAGGTGCGCGGAGTGTTCTTTGGCGTGCTCACCTTCGCCACCTTCGGCGGCATCGTCTTCGTCCTGTGGCAGGGTGGTCTCCTAGTCCTCGACGGCAAGCTGACGCCGGGGGCGCTAGTCTCGTTTCTCCTGTATACGGTGACCATCGCAGCCGCGATCGGTGGCCTCGCTTCGTTTTTCAGCAGCTACCAGGAGGCGGTCGGGGCCGCCCAACGAGTGTTCGAGCTGCTCGAGACCACCTCGCCCATCACCGATCCGCCTTCTCCCAAATCGCTTCCCAGGCCGATCCGCGGCGCTGTCACGTTCGAACGGGTCTCGTTCCGGTATCTGGCAGATCCCGCGGCACCGCAGGTGCTGCGCGACATTAACCTGGCCGTCGCGCCGGGCGAAATCGTGGCGCTGGTCGGACCTTCTGGCGCCGGGAAAACCACGCTCGTGTCGTTGCTCCCGCGGTTCTGGGACGTGCGGGAGGGTCGGATTCTGCTGGATGGGATCAACATCCGGGATCTGCGCCTGGCGGACCTTCGTGGTGCGATCGGAGTGGTTGCGCAGGAACCCGCGCTCTTCAGCGGCAGCGTGCGCGAGAACATTGCGTATGGCCGCCCCAATGCGAATCAGGAAGCCATCGAAGCAGCGGCGCAGGCGGCGCACGCGCACGAGTTCGTTCAACGATTACCGGAAGGCTACGATACGGTAGTGGGCGAACGCGGCGTCAAGCTGTCCGGCGGGCAGCGGCAGCGAATCGCGATTGCCCGGGCCCTGCTCAAGGACCCCGCGGTTCTGATTCTCGACGAGGCCACGAGCAGCCTGGATACCGAGAGCGAGCGACTCATCGAAGATGCGATGGAGCGGCTCCTGGCCGGCCGAACCACACTCATCATCGCACATCGTCTGAGCACTGTCCGCCGCGCGGATCGGCTGGTGGTGCTGGATCACGGCCGGATTGTCGAGGAAGGAAGTCACTCCGAGCTGCTCGCTCGAGGCGGCCTGTACGCCCGGCTCTATCAGCATCAGTTTCGCGAAGGAGATCTCCTGGTCGAGACCGGGGCGACGGAGGAACCCTAAGAAGCGCCGACCCTGTCGAACACCAGCTCCGCCGATCTCTCGCTGGTCTGACCTGCCACCGCCACCGACACCACCAGGGTATAGCGTCCGGGGTTCAACCCGGCGAGACTCACATGCCCGTGCAGGGTGCTTCCGCCGGAGGGCACTCGGACCGGTACCGGCCGCCAGCGCAGCGTCGTCGTACCGGTGGAGTCGCGGACCGACACGCTGATGTTGCCGACCTCTTCGTGATTTCCGGTGGCGTACATCTCCAGCAGGTAGTGGGCTGTTGAATGGGAGGGACTAAGCCGGGGAATTGCTGCTGCAGTGACGAGCGCCCCACCCCGCCGCAGCTCGCCGGGCTGGGGAACGGTGTCGCCGGCAGACACCAATCGGATGCCGGGCGAGAGCAGCAGGTCTGAAACGGCAGGCGGACGATCGAAGCCTTCGAGATCGAGGGTCGCTCGGGCTTCGCGACCTGTGGAGAGGTTGTGCGCGATCGCCTCGAGCCTGTAGCGACCCGGCGGGACCAGAAACTCAACCGTCTCGACTGCGGAGGCGCCGACTTGCATCGTGGGTGGAACCGTGGCAGTCCACGACTCCGTATGAAGCGCAGCGCCGGCGGCGTCCCATACCCGAACCGTTACCTGATAACTCGATCCTGGTCCGTTCGGCCCGTCTATCAGCGCTGCGTAGGGGATCTCCAGAAAGGCAGTGACCCGGGTGGTGCGATGGTCGGCCCGGTAGAAGCGGACGGCGCGCAATGCAAGGCGATCGTCGAGCTGGGCGGCGGGTGGTGAGCCGGCGAGGCTTGCGGCGGCCAGGACCGCCGCGACGAAGGTTCGCATCGGCTCATCCGCGAGCCGTGATCAGCTCTCGCTGCGGCTCTTGCGGCGTCACCTGCGGTCCCTCCGGGCCCCAGAACATGTTGACCTCGCTGCGAACACCGAATTCTCCAGGCAGATAGACGCCCGGTTCCACCGAAAAGCCGATCCCGGGGCCGAGTCGCCGATCATCGTGGGTCTCATAGTCGTCGAGGTGCGGACCAGATCCATGCAAGTCGTGGTCGATCGAATGGCCGGTCCGATGGACGAACCATTGGCCGAAGCCGGCGTTGTCGATCACAGCCCGGGCCGCCTGGTCCGCTTCGTATCCCGCAATGGGCCGCTGTGACCGCGCTGCCTCGCGAACCGCGCTTATTGCCGCATCCCTCGCATCCCGAACTGCGGTCCAGACCTGACGCACGCGCGCCGGCGGCTCGTCTCCCGCGAACCCCATCCAGGTCTGGTCGGCGGCGACAGCATCCTCCCCCGGCGCGCCCCAGAGATCCAGCAGCACGACCTGATCCTGCTCGAGCCGCGCGTCATGACCCGCGATTGGCTCGTAGTGTGGATTCGCCGCGTTCGGCCCGAACGCGACAATGGGTGGGTGATCGAAAACGAGGCGATGCTCCTCGAGCGCGCGAACCACACGAGCCTGCACCGTCGACTCGCTCACTGCCGGCTCGCGCACCACGCGGGTCAGCTCGGCTCGTGCAATTGCAGCGATGGTTTCTGCGGCGGCCGAGTGTCCCGCCATCTCCTCCGCGCTCCAGCGCGCGGCAAACCGGGAGACGAGCGGACCTGAAGGAACCACACGTGCGCCAAGACGCCGCACCAGTTCCACGACACCGAATGGAACGCGGTCGAGATACGGCACCGCGTCGTCGGGTGAAATTTCCATCGCAACCGTGCGCCCTTTGAGCAGCTTGCCGAGCGCGTGGTGCAGCTCTTCCCAGCGAGAGTATGGCACGATTGTGCCGGGAAATCCTTCGACACCCTGGAGCTCGATCCGGTGAGCGACAGCAACCGGCTCACCATCCCGAGGCAGTAGCACGAACAACCGCCGGGTTCCCATGCCGCTCACCCCGAGTACTCGCCCGGCGACCGGATTGACGCCCCGGAAGTTGTAGAGCAGCCACGCGTCGGCTCCCGCTTCTTCGAGCGCTGCGCCCAAACCGTTTCGGTCGACATCTGCGAGCGGCGTCATTCGTAATCGCCTGCGCGCTGGCCGCGCCAGAGGCAGGCCTGGTCGCCCCTGCCCTCACATCGTTCGTGCACCATTGTGCCCTCGAAGTTGATCAAGGTTCGTAGGAGCTCGCCGTAGGCTGCGCCGTAGAAGGCACAGGCGCTGCCGTCAGAGATTGCGCTCACCGAAAGCGGCCGGGTCATGCGAACCTCGGCTTCCGGCCCCTTTCCTCCGAGCTCTCCCCGGAAGCATTTGGCGGAAATGCGCCGGGCCGCCCGCCGGGCGAGCGCCCGACCCAAGGCCCATGGGGATACCTTGGCCAGCGCACGTGAGCCGCCGTTGGCACGCACGGCATAGCGGGCCGCCCGTCGGCCGGCATCGGCGAAGACGAGCGGGGCATCGGGACGCCGGCCCACCAGGCGCAGCACGGAGACCAACTCGTCTTCGGTGACGGTTCCTTCGCGTTGCGTCGCCTGGCGGTAGCGCTCGATCTGCGCGGCGACGGTATCGCTCAAGCCGAGCCGTCGCGAGACGATATCCCTGGCCATCGCTTCGAGACCGTCCTCGACGGGGGTGTCGAGATTGCGGAGCGCCTCGAGCAGGCTCAGCGGAAGGAAAGCTGGAATCGGCGGCGAGTCGGGCACGGGAGGGTGGTGTCGCGGACGCGTTCAGGGCCACCAGACCGGGGCGGAACTTAGCCATTCCGGGGCGGCCCATCCAGGGGTCCTTGCGCCGGGCCCTTCTCCCCGGAACATTGCGGGATGACCGACCCAGCACCCGGCCGGGAGGCCTTTGAGGCGGAAGTCATTCCGCAGCTCGATAGTCTGTACCGGCTGGCCCTCCGGCTCACGACCGATCCCAGCCGTGCGGAAGATCTTGTCCAGGATACCGTGCTCAAGGCGTTCCGGTCCTGGCAGCGATTTCAGCCCGGAACCAACATCCGCAGCTGGCTGTTCACGATCTTGCGGAACACGTTCATCAATGATTACCGCCGGCGCCAGCGGGAGCCTATCCCGATGGACCTCGAGACCGCGGAGCCGCACGCGTCCTTTCGAGCGGTGGACGACGAAGATCCCGAAGGCACGTTCTTTTCCCGGATTGTCGACGCAAAGGTGCTCGATGCGATCGATCGACTCCCCGAGGAATTTCGCGAGGTGCTGGTGCTGAGTGACATCGAAAATCTTCCCTACGCCGAAATCGCAGACGTGCTCGGCATCCCCGTCGGCACTGTCAAGTCCCGGCTTTTCCGGGCTCGTCGTCAGCTGCAGGAGGTGCTCTACGACCACGCAGTGGAGATGGGGTATATCCGTCCGCGCGATCGCGCCCCGATCAAGCAATAACCGGATGAGAGAGAACTGATGGCCGGCGGCCCGAAATGTCGCGAAGCTCTGTCCCTGATGCAGGATTACCTGAAGCAGGAGATCACGCCGGAGCTCGCCACCAAGATCACCGACCATCTTGAGAAGTGCCGCCCGTGTTTCGAGCACCTCCAATTCGAGAAGCAGTTTCTCGAAATGCTTCAGCACAAGGGTAAGGGGCAATGCTGCCCTGACCGGCTGAAGGCCCGCATTCTTTCAGAACTTCGCTCCGAACTCGACAGCACCGCCGATAACTGAGCCGCGCGCGGCGGTCTCGTGTCTCTCCTTCTTGACGTTGCGCTTGCTGCCGCCGTCGCCGCTGCAGGATGGCAGTCGCGTGCGCTCACCGGCGCCGGTGCCGTAGCTGCAACTCTCGTCGGGGCCGCGATCCTGGTAGCCGCAGGCTGGGCCGGCGGGGCCGCTCTTGCTGCATTTTTCGTGTCGAGCAGCGTGGTGTCCCGGCTCGAACCCGAGGATCCCTTCCCCACCAGCGACCCCAAAGGGAATTGCCGCGATCATTGGCAGGTCCTCGCCAATGGTGGGCCGGCGGCGCTCGGTGCGCTTCTGGCTCGGGAAGAGCCTGCATTAGCGATCTGGATTGCGACGTCGAGCCTCGCCGCCGCCGCCGCGGACACCTGGGCTACCGCAATTGGTGCATGGAGCCGAACCCCACCACGTCACCTCCTCACTTGGCGATCGGTGCCCCCGGGTACCAACGGGGGCATCACCTTGCTGGGCTGCCTGGCAGCATTGGTCGGTGCAAGCCTGGTGGCCGCGAGTGGCGCCTGGGTGGGCCGGGAGCCGGCCCTCTTCGGCGCTGGGGCCGCACTAGGTTTCGGCGGGATGCTGCTGGACTCCGCCCTGGGCGGATCGATGCAGGGTCGGTTTCGCTGCCCGATCTGCGGGCAACTGTCCGAGTGGCAGGTGCATCGCTGCGGAACACCGACCGTCCCGACGGGAGGATTTGTTTGGCTGGACAACGACGGTGTGAATGGTCTCGCTACCGCAGCCGCAGCTTTGGGCGGTTGGGCAGCGTGGCTCTGGTTGGGTCATACCTGAGCCTTGTGCCCGCTTGCGGAGGGGCACCGATCGAGCCCAATCCCACGGCCGGGTTGCCTTTGCCTGCAGGTGGCGGCGACCAGCCGCCGCCACCCGCATCGACTCATCCTCCAGCCTTGATCGGAAGCTGGCGCGGGGTCGTGACCGGACTCATGCCGAGTACGGTCCAGACCATCACGTGGCGGTTCGACCCGGACGGCGCCTGCCTCGAGTCTTTCCTCTCGATTACGGACGGCATCGAAAACAGCAGCGACCGACCATGCACCTGGACTGCGACCTCCACCACGATCACGGTCTCCTACGCCGGGGTTGGGATGGCCATCACTTTCGATCTTCACTACAGCTTCCCGAGCCCCGACGTTCTACGACTCGATTCGGACGAGTTCTCCCGTGTCGGCTGAGCTGCCGCAGCTTTCGACCGATGCGCTGATCGTGGGCGCCGGCCCGGCCGGCGCTGCGACCGCCGCATTTCTCGCGCGGCAAGGCTTCCATGTTGTGGCGATCGACCGTGCCTCTTTCCCCCGCGACAAGCCCTGTGCCGAGTATCTGAGCCCTGAAACCGTTCGCCTGCTGGACCGCCTCGGCGTGGTCGAGCAGCTCGAGCTGGGCGGCGCACAGGCACTGGCAGGAACAGTGGTACGCGGGCCTCATGGCGCCCGGCTCCATGGGCTATTCGCGCGTGCCCGCCCCGCCCCGTCGCGTTCTACCGGGCTTTCGGTCACCCGCTGGGTTCTCGATCAGCACCTGGTGCAGCGCGCACGGAGCGAGGGAGTTGCGTTGCTCGAGCAAACCGCGCTAGAGAAGATGCTTATCGAGGACGGAGCCGTCACCGGTGCACTGGTGCGCAGGCCGGAGGGGCACCAAGTCATCCGGGCCCGCCTCACGGTTGGAGCCGACGGGCTTCGCTCAACGGTTGCCCGACGACTCGGCCTGCGCTCCCATGGCCGGCTTCGCAGAGTTGCACTGGTGGCACATCTGAGCGACGTGGCCGAGCTGGGTGAGTCGGCGGAGATGCATGTCAGCACCGAAGGCTACGTGGGGCTCAATCGAGTGGACACCAACCTGGCGAACGTCGCCCTCGTCATCCCGGCGGCCGTAGCGAGAGGGGCTCGGGGCAGACTTGCCGACTTCTTCTTTTCCCAGCTCGAGCGCTTTCCCGACGTCCGAGGGCGAGTACAGCGGGGTAGGCTCGTGGGTCAGGTGCTGGCTACCGGACCGTTTGCCGCGCGGTCGCGGCGCGTGGTAGTTGATGGCGCTGCCCTGGTGGGCGACGCCGCCGAATTTTTCGATCCGTTTACCGGAGAAGGGATCTGTAGTGCGCTGCGCGGAGCAGAATTGCTCGCCGAGCACGCGGCCCGTAGCCTCTCAGTGCCCGGCATCGTGTCCGGGGCACGCCTGCGCGGCTACACTCGCGCGCGCTGGCACGCGTTTGCAGGGAAATGGGCGGTGGAGCGGTTGATCGGCTACGCGATGATCTGGCCCGCCCTGTTCGACCGTGCAGTCGGTCGGCTCGGTCGCCGAGGCGGAATGGCTGACACGCTGATCGGTGTCACGGGGAATTTTGTGCCGACTCGCCGAGTCCTCAATCCGTGGTTTCTCGCGCGCATGGTGCTCTGACCGTGCCCGACGTAGACGACGCGCAATTCAGGCAGCTGCTTGGGCGCTTCGCCACCGGCGTCGTGGTCATCACCTTGACGGCGCCCGATGGCAGGCCACACGGAATGACGGCAAACAGTCTCGCATCCGTGTCACTCCGTCCGCCACTCCTTTCCGTGGCGATCGACCACGGCGCTGCGATGCACGATCTGCTGGTGGGATCCGATCGCTTCGTCATCAATATCTTGTCGAGCCATCAGGAGGAGCTATCACGTCGCTTTGCGGACCCGTTCGACGATCGCTTCGACGGCGTGGGATACCATCCGGGCCAGTACGGTGGCGTCCTGCTGGAGGGTGCGCTCGCGCACATAGAGTGCGTGAGGCAGAATACAGTCGCGGCGGGCGACCACACTATCGTCGTGGGGCGTGTGGTTGCCGGCTCGACGGCGGACGGTCGTCCGCTGCTCTACTACCGCGGCGGTTACGGCGCATTCGAATAAACGTGCCTGAACTCACGGTTCGACGGCTCGGCGCCGAACTTCTCGACGATCCGTTGACGGACTCCCGACTGGTGGCGGAATCGCTGCGGAACATTGCGCGATCCAACCGGTGGTTCGGCGGTGCTTCCGCGTTGCGCTTCGGATTGTCGCGGGTGTTTCGGGGTCTCGCTCCGGGCACGAGCCTCACTCTACTCGACCTGGGATCCGGCCTGGGTGACCTCCCCCGCGCCGCCGCACGATGGGCGGCGCGGCGGGGCATCGCGCTCGTGCCAATCGGCCTGGATCGCCATCCTGCGGCTGCGCGTCAGGCCCGGTCGCGTGGGCTCCCGATGATCGTGGGCTGTGCCGGTGCGCCGCCGGTCGCGGAGAAGAGTGTCGACCTCGTCGCGGTAAGCATGCTGGCGCATCACTTCGAGCCGGAGTCTGTGGTGCAGCTCTTCCGGGCCTGCGATCGCATCGCCCGCCGCGCAGTAATCATCACTGATTTGCGCCGGGCGCCTCTCGCGATGTTTGCCTTCAGTTGGGGGGCCCGCCTGCTCCGGTTCGACCCCGTCACTCGCGCCGATGGCATGACATCGATACGCCGCGGTTTTACACCGTCGGAGCTCGCTTCTCTGCTCGCGCGCGCCGGTGTATCCGCGCGGGTGGCTCGACGACCCGGTTGGCGTCTCGTGGCAACCTGGGCGCCGGGCGTGCCCTGATGCGCACGGTTGATCGTCTCTTCATGCGTGCGCCGGTGGAGCGAGTGTTCCACGCGGCTTCCGCGGTGGAGCGGTGGCCCGAGTTGTTGCGGCATTATCGCTGGGTTCGGGTGCTCAGGCGCGACAATGGCAGCGCGCTGGTCGAAATGGCGGCCTGGCGGCCGTTCGGCCCCGTCAAGTACCCCACGTGGTGGGTCTCGCAAATGACGGTCGACCCGCAGAGCCCCGCAATTCGCTACCGCCATGTGCGGGGCGTCACCACCGGGATGGATGTGGAGTGGCGCATGGTACGGAACGGCAACGGCACGGAAGTATCGATCGTACACGAATGGTCGGGGCCGCGATGGCCTTTGGTTGGGACTATCGCCGCCAACTTGATAATTGGACCGGTGTTCATTCACGGGATTGCCTCCCGCACGCTGGCAGGCATCCGCCACGCAGTGGAGAACGGGTATGCCTGACCTACGCAGGGTTGTCATTACCGGTATAGGAGCAATCACACCGATCGGGACTGGCGCAGAACAGCTCTGGACGGGTCTCCAGGAATCGCGCTCGGCAGTGCAGTGCGTGACCCGGTTCGACCCCACGCCGTTCAAGAGCCGCATCGCAGCGCAGGTGAACGATTTTGTCGCGACGGATCATCTGGAGGAACGTCGAGCCCGCCGGCTCGACCGGTTCGGGAGATTCAGCGTCGCCGCAACCAGACTGGCGCTGCTCGACGCCGGCATTGAATTGGCTCGCGAAGACCGGGATACGGTGGGAGCGATGATGGGCACCGCGTTGGGTGGCGTAGCGTTCGCCGAGCAACAGTATCCCGAGTTCCTGCGTGGCGGCCCGAGAGCGGTCGATCCGAGCCTGGCCCTCATGGTCTTCGCGGGAGCCGCCAGCTGCAATGTGGCGATCGAATTCGGGCTCACCGGGCCGAACTCGACCAACGGGATGAGCTGCGCGTCGGGGACCATCGCAATCGGCGAAGCGTTCCGCGCCATTGTACGGGGAGATGCCGACACTATGGTCGCCGGCGGCGTCGAGGCACCACTCGCGCCGCTTTGTTTCGGAGCCTTTGCCATCATTCGGGCCATGTCCACGAGGAACGAGGACCCGGAGCGGGCCAGTCGTCCTTTCGACAGTGGGCGCGACGGTTTCGTTATGGGCGAAGGAGCCGCTGTGCTCGTGCTGGAAGAGCGTGGCCGGGCCCTCGCGCGAGGAGCGCCGATCTATGCGGAGGTGTGTGGGTACGGACTCACCAACGATGCGTACCACATGACCGCGCCGCGGCCGGACGGGCGTCAGGCCGCGAGGGCGATGCAGCTCGCGCTCAGGGACGCCCACGTGGCTCCGGCCGATATCGGCTACATCAACGCGCACGGCTCCTCGACTCCGCTCAACGATCCCACCGAAACCGCATCGATCAAGCAGGTATTCGGCGACCATGCGTATCGACTTGTCTTGAGCGGGACCAAGGGCTACTACGGCCACGCGCTCGGTGCGAGCGGCGCCATTGAGGCCGCGATCTGCGCGTTGTCGCTCCGCAACGGGTGGCTTCCGCCGACCGTGAACCTCGAGACACCCGATCCCGCGTGCGATCTGGATTACATCCGGGGCGACGGGCGCGAAGCACGGCCGGAATTCGTGCTCAGCAATTCGTTCGGCTTTGGTGGGATTAACGCCAGCTTGGTGTTTCGAAGAACAGCGTGAACAGTGAACGGTGAACGGGGGCTCCGATTATCGGCGGAGTCCCCGTTTACCGTTCACCGTTCACGCAGTATCCGTTTCGCTCGTCGTAGAAGCGACAGGAAATACCCCAACAGAATCGCCGCCGCTACGACATACGCGGCCACCATGTAGCCGCCGGTCGCTGGCGGCTCAGCCGGCATCGCTCTGCTCGCGAGCATCGATGGCGAGGCCGATGCCGTAGCGGATGGTCACGTACCCGATATAGAGCAGTGTGAACATCACGGTCGAGACCAGCAGGGTCCGAAGCATCTCCCAGGGCAGCGACGGTGCGCTCGGCTTGAGTACGATCGGCTGGGGATGGAGGGTGCGGAAGAGGTAGACGCTCAGGTGGATGAAGGGGACCAACAGCAGACCCATGATCCCCAAGACCGCGCTGAACCGCGCGCGTTCGTGCCGGTCATGTACCGCAGCCCGGAGCGCGAGGTAGCCAACGAAGAGAAAGAACAGGAACAGGGTCAGAGTGAGTCGTGCGTCCCAGGTCCACCACGTGCCCCAGATCGGCTTGGCCCAGATCGGTCCCGTGGTCAGCATTACCGCGGCAAAAGCGACTCCGACCTCGGCCGACGCCGCGGCGAAGCGGTCGAGCCGCGGATCTTCCAGCCACAGGTAGAGACCGCCCGCGATCCCAACCAGCGAAAACGCCAGAAGCGCACTCCAGGCCGATGGAACGTGGAGATAGAAGATCTTCTGGGCGAGTCCCTGTCGCGCCTCTATCGGCGTGAATCCGAGCGCAAGGATCGCGGCAAAGCCGATCCCGATCAAGGCGATAGAGCTGATGATGGTGCCGCGGCGGACCACGGCGCGGGCGCGAGTGCACGTGACGACAGAAGCGGCGCCCGGCAGGCCGGTCATTCTTCCACCACGAAGGAGAAGGCGAGAGCGGCGAGAGTCACGAATACGACGTCGTAAACCGCGAGTAACCTAAGCCATCCCATCATCTCACTCAACGGACGGGCGGCCAGCAACCTCGACGTGACCTGCACCGCGCCGATCAGCGGCGGCACCATGAAGGGGAGGAGCAACACCGGCAGCATCAGCTCGGCAAAGCGAGTCCGCACTGCCATCGCTCCGAAGATGGTACCCACGGCGACGAACCCCACTGTGGCGAGCGCCGCCGTGCCGATGATGCCGGGAAGCGCCCGGGAGAGATCGACGTTGAAGAAGAGAACGAACAATGGGAGCGCGACTGCTTCCACCGCCGCGACAAACGCAAGGTTCGCAAGCAGCTTGCCGGCAAACAAAGCACCTCTCGGCACCGGAGCAAGCAGGAGACCATCCAGCGCTCCATGCTCCCGCTCGACCGTAAAGGAGCGGTTCATTGCCACCATCGCCGCGAAGGCGAAGGTCACCCAGAGTGCGCTGGGCGCGAGATCCGTTGCGCTCAGCGCAGTCGGGTCCCGGGCAAAGTTGAAGATGACGAGCACGAGGGCCGCGAATACGGTTGCGGAGAGCAGCGCGGTCTTGCTGCGCAGCTCCGCTTGCACATCCTTGGCGGCGATGACCAGAGCGAGCCGGAGGCCGTCAGCCATGCGCCACCGCGCGATACCGCGGGATGAAGTCGGCCAGCGCACCGTTCTTCGGTTCGTCGAGCAGCCACCGGCCGCCGCCCAGAACGGCGACGTGGGTCGCGAGATGCCAGGCTTCGTCGAGGTGGTGACTGACCAGCAGAAGGCCCAGTCCTCGTTGCCTGCGCTCGTGAAGCAGTTCCCGCAACCGCTCGGCCGCCGACGCATCGAGTCCCGTAAACGGCTCGTCGAGCAGCAACAGGCTTGGCTCATGGACCAGCGCGCGCGCAATCGAGGCGCGCTGCAGCAAACCCCGGCTCAGTTCTCGAGGGCGGTCCGACCCACGCTCCGCCAGCCCGACAGACTCCAGTGCGCGCGCGGCCTTGGCTCGAGGATCCGGCAACCCATAGAGTCGGGCCGCCAGCGAAATGTTCTCGGCGATCGTGAGGTCATCGTAGAGCATCGACTGGTGCGAAACGAATCCGATCGGGCGACGCGTCTCCGGGGTCGAGCGGTCGAGTCTTTTCCCGAGCACCCAGACTTCCCCGGCGCTTGGCCGAGACAGCCCAGCCAACACCCGCAACAGGGTGGTCTTGCCGGCGCCATTCGGACCGGCTACGACGAGTGTGTCCCCGGGCCCGACCTGAAGGTCGATACCGCGCAACACCCGGATATGGCCAAAGGATCGCTCGAGACCGACGGCAGCGAGCAGGCTGCCGTCAAAGGACGGCATCGATGCGGGCGCCGAGCTCGTCGAGACGGAAGGGCTTGAGAATGTACCCTGAGTGGGGAAGGTCGAGCACCTTGAGCTGCGGTTCGATGCTCATGTACGCAGTCGTAATGATGACCGGGAGAGTCGGGTGTCGAATTCGAATCCGTCGCAGAAGATCGACCCCATCGGTATCCGGGAGTCGCATATCGAGCACCGCGACATCGGGGGGCTCGGCTTCGACTTTCGCCAAGGCCTCCGCACCGGTGCTGGCGAAGACCAGGTCGTAGCGAGGGTTGAAATGGCGCTGGTAACTCAAGCGGAGCGCAGGCTCGTCCTCGACGATCAAGACGCGCCGGCGCCGTCTTTCAGAGCTCATTGGCAGGCCTTCGAACATCGCCCCATATCAGTATGGGGCACAGGCACATCAGGGGGTTAGACCCTCAACAGTAACCCGGCCATGAAGCACCGTCCATAGTCCGGGACGGGCGGCCTCCTCATGATGTCGCCGGTTCTAGAGTGAACAGTCCGGCCAACTTCGTGATCGCCAGCAGAAAGCGGATTTCGTCATTTGGTTGGCGCAACACCACCGCCTGTCGTCGCTCCGCTGCCCGACGCTGAATCAGCATCAGGACGCCGAGTCCAGCGGAGTCGATCTGCCGAGTCTTGGACAGATCGATGTTCAGGCAGCCAGATCCCTCGGGCAGAGCCTCGAGCGCCTGGATGGCTTCTTTTCGGAATTCGACTCGGGTGTCGAGCCCCAGACGTTGAGGGGCAACGAGATCGCAAGTCTTGTCGCGTGTGGCCGTCATAGAGCCTCCCACACCCGACAAGGCTGGCGCGCAAACCTGCGGCTGGCCTGTGTCCACCTTCGGCACCGAGCTATCTCACCCAACTGAATCCACGGATGAGACCTCTAGTTTTGCGGCCCCGGATCGCTCCGGGTGTGCTCTTATCGGGCGGATTTTTTTGTACGCGGGCCGCACCATGCGACCCGACCGGCATAGGGGCGAGAGCGGTGCCAATCACCGTAAGGCATTGATACAGAGAGTTATGGAGAACACCACTGCAAGCCATGTCTGCATCGATCCACCGCAGTCCGCGACAGAGTTTGGAGAACTGCAACCCGGCTCTGGCTGATGGGGCCGGTCGGCCCTACCTTGAGGCTCCCTCTAAGAATTCTTGCCATGACTGACCAGCTCGACACCCTGCTCAGCGAGCAACGCCGCTTCCCTCCGCCGGCGGAGTTCGCGGCGCAAGCACATGCCCAGGCCGACCTATACGAGCGCGCCAGGCGGGATCGCCTGCGTTATTGGGCGGAAGAGGCTTCCAAGCTCGATTGGATGGCGCCTTGGACCGAAGTTCTCGAGTGGTCCCTGCCGCATGCGAAGTGGTTTGTCGGTGGCAAGCTTAACGTGTCGGTCAACTGTCTCGACCGCCACCTCGAAGGCCCCCGCCGGAACAAGGCGGCGATCATTTGGGAGGGAGAGCCGGGTGATCGACGAGTGCTCACCTACTGGGACCTCGCCCGGGAGGTGAATCGCTGTGCCAACGCACTGCTTGCGCTCGGCGTAAAGCGAGGCGACCGCGTCGCCATCTACCTGCCGATGATTCCGGAGGCAGCCATCTCCATGCTGGCTTGCGCGCGCATCGGCGCGGTCCATTCCGTGGTTTTCGGGGGCTTCTCGGCCGAAGCGCTCCGGGATCGAATCAACGACGCCCGAGCGGTCGCGCTGATCACGGCAGACGGTGGGTATCGGCGTGGCCAGGTGGTACCGCTCAAGCGCTTCGCCGACCAGGCGCTGACCGACTGCCCGAGCATCCGGCACGTCATCGTCGTTCGGCGCCGCAGCGGCAGTGAAGGCGACGAGACTTGGGCATCGATGCAAGACAGACGCGATCACTGGTGGCATCGGCTGCTGGACACCGCCTCGAGCGAGTGCGAGCCCGCCGCGATGGATGCCGAGGATATGCTGTTCATCCTCTATACCTCCGGAACCACCGGGAAACCCAAAGGCATTGTCCATACCACGGGCGGATACCTCACCCACGTCGCGGCAACCACCAAGTACGTCTTCGACGTTCGAGACGACGACGTGTTCTGGTGTACGGCCGACATTGGGTGGGTGACTGGCCATTCCTACGTTGTTTACGGACCGCTCGCCAACGCGGCGACTGTGCTGATGTATGAGGGCGCACCCGATTGGCCCGAGCGCGATCGCTTCTGGTCTCTCGTCGCCCGTTACGGTGTGACCATCTTCTACACCGCGCCTACCGCAATTCGTGCCTTCATGAAGTGGGGCCCTGCCCTACCAGCAAAGCATGACCTCTCGACGCTTCGACTGCTCGGGACCGTCGGAGAACCGATCAATCCGGAAGCATGGATCTGGTACCGGGAGCACATCGGCCGCGGCCGCTGCCCCATTGTCGATACGTGGTGGCAGACCGAAACCGGCGGCATCATGATCACTCCTCTGCCTGGCGTGACGACCACCAAACCCGGGTCAGCCACGGTGGCGTTTCCGGGCATCGAAGCTGAGCTCGTCGATGCCAAGGGCAGGCCTGTTGCGACGGGCGGCGGCTTTCTCACGTTGACCGATCCATGGCCGGGGATGCTACGAACAATTTTCGGGGACGACGCGCGGTACCGCGAGACCTACTGGAGCCGCTTTCCCGGACGGTACTTTGCGGGCGACGGCGCAAAGCTGGACGAGCACGGCTACTGGTGGATACTGGGCCGGGTTGACGATGTCTTGAATGTGGCCGGCCACCGCATCGGCACAATGGAGGTGGAAAGCGCACTCGTGGCACACCCGGCGGTGGCAGAGGCTGCCGTGGTAGGAAAGCACCACGACCTCAAAGGCCAGGCCCTGGCAGCGTTCGTCACGCTCAAGGAGGGGCACGCGGCGTCCTCCGAGTTAAAAGACGATCTCAAAGAACACGTAACCCAGAAAATCGGAGCGATTGCCCGGCCGGACGACATCCTTTTCTCCGCGGATCTTCCGAAAACCCGCAGCGGAAAAATCATGCGCCGGTTGCTCAAGGACATCGCGGAGGGCCGCGCCCTGGGCGACACCACGACGTTGGCCGACCCGAATGTGGTCAGCAGGCTGAAAGAGATGTACGAGGAGCAGGAGGCGTGAATCCGCTTTACAGCTGAATCTGTGCGCCCAGCTCCACGACCCGATTCGGCGGCAAGCCGAAAAATGCGGTCGCTGGCTGTGCATTACGGGTCATTAGGATAAACAGCCGCTTCCGCCACCGCGCCATCTTTGCCCGGCCGGTCGCAATCAACGTTTCCCGCCCCAGATAGAACGAGGTCTGCAACAGATTGATCGTGAGGCCGAGGCCTCGCGGAGCCGGCTTGCTCAATGCCCGCGTAATCGACGGTACATCGGGTGTCTCCATGAAGCCGTAGTGCGCGATCACCTGCGAAAACCCTTCGCTCAGCTCGGTACAGTCGATGCGCTCCTTCTCCGGAACGAGCGGGATGTCCTTGGTCACGATGCTGAGCAGCACGACTCGTTCGTGCAGCACCTGGTTGTGCTTGAGATGGTGCAGTAGCACTGGTGGAGCACCGCCGGCCGCGGATGTCAGAAACACCGCCACGCCGGGCACTCTCGGTGGTTTGCGGCGCGCAATGTCCTGAAGGAAGAGATCCATCGGCAGCGAGTTCTCTCGCAGAATGTGCCCGAGCAAACTGCGGCCTTGCTTCCACGTCGTCATGAGCGTGAAGATCCCGATGCCGACCACGATCGGGAACCAGCCGCCGTGCGTCACCTTGACCAGATTGGCGCCGAGGAAGGAGAGATCAACCAGGAGAAAGATTCCCGCGAGACTTGCAGCTTTCCAGAGAGGCCAATTCCACCGCACCCGCATGACCTCGTAGTACAGGACCGTAGTGATCGTCATGGTACCGGTCACGGCGATTCCGTAGGCGGCCGCCAGGTTGGTAGACGAGCGATACGCCAGCACCAATCCGATGCAGGCAACGGCCAGCGCCTTATTGACCTCGGGAACATAGATCTGGCCCATCTCGGTGTGCGAGGTATGCCGGATAGTCACGCGGGGCGAATATCCCAGCTGCACAGCTTGTTGCGTGAGCGAAAATGCCCCCGAGATCAACGCTTGTGAGGCGACGATAGCGGCGGCCGTGGCGATCACGATCATCGGCACCAGCAGCGGCGTCGGCACCAGGCTGTAAAACGGATTACGGGCCGCAGTAGGATCGTGCAGCAGCAGTGCGCCCTGGCCGAAATAGTTCAGGAGCAGCGCGGGGAGGACGAGTCCGAACCAGGCGATGCGAATCGGACGCTTGCCGAAATGCCCCATGTCAGCGTACAACGCCTCGGCTCCAGTGAGCACCAGCACCACGGCGCCCAGGATCAAGAATCCCCGAAGCCCATCCACGGCAAAGAAGTGCAAGGCATACCAGGGATTGATGGCGCGCAGCACCGACGGTTCCAGCATGATGCCGCGGATGCCCAGCGCTGCGATACAGATGAACCAGGTCAACGTGATCGGTCCGAACACCGCTCCCACGCCGGCCGTTCCTCGACGCTGGAACAGGAAGAGCGCAAGCAGAATCACGACCGTCGTCGGCACCACCAGGTGATCGAATACGGGAGCCAGGACTCCCAAGCCCTCTATGGCGCCGAGCACGGAGATCGCTGGCGTAATCACGCCGTCGCCGTACAGGAGCGCGGCGCCGAAAAGACCCATCGGGATGAGCAAGCGCTGCACCGGCACCCTGCCGGCCACACTTTTCGATCGCACCAGCGCCATCAGCGCAAGAATGCCGCCTTCGCCACGATTGTCCGCCCGCATTACCAGCGAGATGTATTTGAGCGAAACGACGAAGTTGAGCGACCAGACGATGATGGAAAGGATGCCGAGCACGTTCTCAACGGTAGGCGGGATTCCATGATCGCCGACGAAACACTCCTTCAGGGCGTAGAGCGGGCTGGTCCCGATGTCACCATAGACCACGCCCAGCGCGGCAAGGGCAAGCCCGGCAAGCACTCGCCCCCGAGGAAGAGGCTTGGGAGGCTCCGACACGTCAGTGGGTTGTCAGCGAGTCGACGAGGTGGGCGATGGCATCTGAGTCGAGGCGGCCCTGGTAAAGCCGCCCGCCGATCATCAGGGTTGGGGTCCCGCTCACACCTACCTGAACCCCTTCGTCATAGCTCGCCTGGATACGACCCGCAAATTTCGCCGACTGCATGCAGGTGTCGTAGCGACCGAGATCCAGGCCATTGGCCTGAGCGTATTGGCGGAATGTCGAGGCAGCGTCTCGGAGTTGAGCCCAGTCCTGCTGCCCGTCGTAGATGCTGTGGTGTTGCTGCCAATATTTGGATTGTTCGTCCGCGCACGCCGCGGAGTGAGCGGCGAGCCGTGAAAAAGGATGCTGTTGCAGGGGAAAGTCCCGATACCGCCAGCGGAGCCGTCCGGTGTCGATCAAGTCTTTTTTTATCGTAGGCATCTGCAGCTGATCGAAGGTCTGACAGAAGGGACACTGATAGTCAGCGTACTCCGTAATCTCGACTTTGGCGGTGTCCGATCCCAGGATGTATCCGCGGAATCCCGCAGTATCCGCTGCCTGGACCGTCACGTTGGCGGGAATGCTGGTTGTCCGGGGACGAGTGAGCATCCATCCCAAGGCACCCGCCCCGACCACCAGCACACCGATCAGCCCGGCATAGAACCCCTTCATTCGGTTGGGGGTGACCGCCATGGTTCCTCGTCCTCCGGTTCTTCGAGATTGAAGGAGCCCTTGCGCTGCGCCTCCTCGACGATCCGGCGGCTCTCGGCAACCTCCGGCGTGTCGTATGTGCTCCTCACCTCATAGTGAAACAGCTCGCTACGTGCATCGCCCATCAGGCGAAGCAGTTCCGGCACGCCGCTCAGCAGAGCTCCCTGCCGGTCGAGCTCCTGAATCCGGGCGGCCAACTCGCGCAGCAACTCGGCCAGACGGTCCGCCCGATGCTTGTCGTACACTTCATCATGCTCGGCCATGTATCCCTCCGGGTCCTCTCAGGAACCCGGGTGAAGTTTTCGCGGTTATTAGGCGATAAATGTAACGCGGACGCCAAAAGGCGAGCATTGGGAACCTTTGCTCCATGTAGCGCGGCGTAGTTATCTTTCGCGTGGACGCGATGAAACGTCCGAACCCAGTAAACCTCAAGGAAGGTAGATGAGCAAGAAGAAGCCCAGACGTTTCGCAGCAACCGCGACCTCGTTCGATCAGGCCCGTGACGAGCTGTTCAGTCACATTCTGCGCTGTGGCGTGATCGATGCTCTTCCCGAGCACCAGAAGGAATGGTTCGACGATACCATGCAGTATCTCGCCGACCGGTACTCGGATTTGAGCGACGAAGATCTCGGCAGGCTCCGCACGCTGGGCGAACGGTACTGCCAGCCGGTGCAACGTCGGAGTGAGACCGCATCGCGGGAGAACGCCGGCTCGCTGGCAGGCTGACCGCCGAATTCGCCGCCACTCACCGCCCCGGGGCCCGTTGGTCCCGGGGCGGTATCACGTCGGGGCCCGTCGCCAGCGCCATCGCCACCCAGCCGTAAATCGAAAGCCACCGCCCACACCAGCCTCCACAGCCCATCCCGATCGGCGGCCCGGGGCGCTCTCCAGTCCGACGAGCGCCACAACGTACCCCTGATCGACGGCGCCCACCACGCCGGCAATTCCTCCGCCCACATAGACCCCCGGTCGAGTCGTCGCCCCCGGACTCAGCAGAAAATGCCCGAGCAACTCACCCCGGCCTGCAGCTTGCCCATCGGAAACACCGGCGCCCAAGGTCAGCGCGATGCGGGCCCGTGCCGCAACCCGCATCGCACCGTACACGCCACCGGTGACAAGAGCCGGCTCGGACGTAGTACCCAGAGCCTGAACGCCGAGCTCTCTTACTTCTTGGGCTGCCAGCGAGCCGGGAATAACGGCCGCGGCTGCCAAAAGCCAGCTAGGCCAGGTCGAGCTCATACTCGACCGCGATGTCAGGCGCGAGCGAGTGCACCACCGAGCAATACTTCTGTAGCGACAGCTCCACCGCGCGCCGCACCTTGGCTTTATCGATGGCGCCGCCGGTGACATGGAATGTGAATCGAATCGACCGGAGTCGCTTTGGGTCCTGCGCCTGGCGGCGGCCTTCTACCTCGATCCGAAGGGCCCCAAGCTCAACCCGCATCTTCCCCAGGATGCTCACGACGTCTGCCCCCGAGCAGGCCGCCGCTGCGAGAAGAAGTGTCAGCATGGGTCCGGGGGCGGTTGCATTGTCGGCATCGATCAACGTCGTGGGTCCGCCGGGCTCACCCCCACGAAAGCGCATGTCGCCTTCCCAGGTGAGCTCCACCGCCCGAACACTGCCTTCCATTGAGAGGTTACCGGGTGCCGACCGGCCGCTTTTCGCTGCCGGCAACACGGCTGTAGTCCCAAATGGCATACAAGCCGACGGCGCCGGTTGCCCAGGCGAGCGGTCGCAGGAAGGAAGAGTCGAGCAGGAAGGCCAGGAGCGTGAGACACTGACCGACGGTCACCGCTTTACCCCCCAGGCGGGCTGGTATCGCGCTAGGCCGGCGGGAGACTGCGGTAACCACGAAGGCAGCCGTCGCGACAATGTCCCGCACCAATACGCCTGCGACCTCGTACCACTCGAGGCGTCCGGAGAACGCAACAACCCCGAAGGCGCAAGCCATGAATAGCTTGTCGGCGATGGGATCCAGCACCGCGCCGAATGCCGACGATCCGAACCGCCGCGCGATGGGCCCGTCCAGAAGATCGGTGGCGGCTGCGACGGCGACGATCGTGACCCTCGCCCACACCTCGTCGGCCAGGAGAAAGAGCACGGCCAGCGGCAGGCGAACGGCAGTCAGAACGTCCGCGGCGGTCCAGCGGGGTGACACACGTGTGCGAGGCCGGCTCATTCTCGCGGCAGGATCGGCATCGGGGACGCTCATAGGCCCAAACATACATCGCCGAGAGCACGTGACCGATTCTACCGACCTCCGCCGCTGCCGCGCACGACTCCCTCCGCGCGTATGAGGCCTCCGAAAGTCTGCTCGGCTACACGCTGAATCTGAGTCGCAGTGACACTCCGATAGGCGGCTGCAGGATCTTCCAGTTCCTCCAGACCACAACCGACCAGCCACGCTTCAAGCAGATCACCTGCGACCGCGGTGGCGTGTTGTTTCCGCACCTCCGCCTGTCCGGCCAGGTAGTTGATCGCCTGTGCCAGCTCATCGGCGGTGACCGGCCCAGCGGCGAATCGCTCCAGTTCGGCCAGCATGGCCGACCGCGCCTCGGCCTCACGTTCGGGCGAGGTGGCGATGTAGGTCACGAGAGCGCCGGCCCGTCCCTTCTGCCACGACGATGCCATCACGGAGTACGCCAGGGAGCGCCGCTCGCGTAGCGCCTCGAAGATCCGACCCCCCAGTCCGCTGGCAACGGCAGCCCAGACCTCGGCCGCATGCCGGTCCGCGCTGCGGCGCGACGGACCACGGAACACCATCGCCAGCGCGCTCTGAGCCTTGTCGCGCTCCACCACCCGCTCGACCGGCTGCGAATCAAGCGCCCAATCGTGATCGGCCGGGAGGCCATTGGCGGAACGGGCAGGAAGGGTGCCGAATATTCCCGCGAGAGCATCTGCGGCCGCTCCCGCTCGGAGGTCTCCCACCACCACGATCACGGGCCGTCGGCCAAGAAACGCGGTCTCGTGCCAGCGCCGGGCGTCCTTTGCTGTGAGCGACGCCAAGGTCTCGCCCAGGCCGGCGACGGGAAGTCCATAGCCCTGATCGTCGAATGCCGCACCGAAAGCGAGCTGGAAAGGGAATCGGAACATGTCGTCCGCGAGCTGCTTCGCTTCGGCGGTCAAGGCATCCCGCTCGACGGCAGTGTCTTCGGGCGAGAGCTGTGGCAGCCGGTAGACGATGTCGAGCAGTGCCGCTGCTTCCGACAACCGCTCCGAGAGAACCGTGAGGCCGAATCCGAGCCAGTCCGAGTTGAGGACAGCACTGAGGGAGCCACCCAACCGCTCCGCAGCGAAGGCGAGCGCACCCGCATCGAGGTCTCCCGCTCCACGGAGCGCGGCGCGTGCTACCAGCGCACCGAGGCCCGTCTGGGCGGCCGGCTCGAACTCGAATCTGGGCACATACAGGCCAAGGCTGACCGTCGGTACTCCGGACTTGGGCCGGATCAGAAGGTCGGCGCCGGATAGCGCCACGTGGAGAACCCCCGCCTGGCTTTGCCCACGCACGACCTGGGGCGCAGCTGCGCGGGGGGGCGGCGCGATCGTTGGGGTTCCGCTCGTGAGCGCCGTGACCGCGAAGATTCCTGCGACTCGATCGGTTGTGAGATCTTCTCCTCGATTGCGAGGCAGATACGCCAATGCCGCGACGGACTCGGGGTCCAGGTAGCGCCCGGCGACTGTCCGTATGTCGGCCGCAGTGGCCCTGGACAGCGCGGCATACTCCCGATCGAGTACGCCCACGGATTCGAGCGCCTCAGCTGCGGCCAACGCGGACGCCCTTCCCTCCATGGCCTCGAGGCGACGGGCCCAGCGCGTGAGCAGAAGGGTGCGGGCTCGATCGAGGTCCGTTTCGGAGGGTCCCAACAACGCCAGTCGCGAGACCGCCGACGCAATCCCTTCGAGCGCGGGTACAGCTTTGTCGGCCTCGAGGTCGGTCGTCACGCCGAAGATGCCAAGCTCCGTCGGCGTGTAATTGTGAGCGGAGACGCTGATGACGAGCCCGCTCTCACGCAACGATCGTTGCAGCCAGCTGCCGCGGCCGGACGCGAGAACGGCAGCGGCGAGATCCAGCGGGGCAGCATCAGGATGGAGCGGCGGGACGGTTCGCCAGCCGACCGCCAGTTCGGCCTGCGCGATGTCGCCGCGAAGCGTGCGCGCCCGGATTTCCCGCCTGATCGGCTCTTCGGGTGAAGGATCCTCGGCGCCTCGCGCGGGCGGCCAGTCGGCATAGCGTGCTTTCGCAAGCGTGATCGCCTTCTCCGGGTCGACATCTCCTACGATCGAGACAATGGTTCGCTCGGGTACATATCGGGACCGGTAGTAGCCCCAGACGTCGTCCCGAGTGAACCCGGCGAGGGCCGTCTCGTGTCCGATGCGCCAGCGACGGATCCGATGCCGGTCGAACATGATCTCATGCAGTGTCTCGTAGGCCAGCGCCGGCGGGTTGTCCAGCTTACGCTTTGCTTCCTGGATGATCACGCGCAACTCGCGAGCAAGCTCGTCGGCATCGATGGCCGAATTGCGCAAGGCATCGCTCTGAATGTCGAGAGCCGCCTCGAGGCCGCCTGCCGGCAGCACGGTGAAATAGGTGGTGTGGTCGTAGCTCGTGCTTGCGTTCAGGTAGCCGCCGGCCGCCTTGGTCTCACGAGCGATGGCTCCCACGCCTCTGCGCGCGGTGCCCTTGAAGAACATGTGTTCGAGCACGTGCGAAATGCCCACCCAGCGATCGGGCTCGTCGAAGAAACCCGCTTTGACGTGCGTGACGACGGCGACCACCGGCGCGGAGCGCTCCGGCTGAACCAACAGCGTCAGTCCGTTAGGCAGGGCCTCGCGCACCACGCCGGCAGACCATTGCATCAATCACGAGCCCCGCGGGCCAATGGGCGCCACTGCAACACCGCCAAGGCAGCGCCGAGCAGCAGGGCACCGTACCCTGACGCGTGCACCAGCCCTGCGACTTCAGGGGTTGGTCCGCGTAGTCCGATCTGCTGAAAGGGAGGCAGAATTGCGAGGAGCGTCTCGGTGAGCGGACCGTGTGCGAGACCGGCGGAGTGGGCAGCCCCCAGCGCGGCCTGCCAGGCAATCAACACGATCGCCACCAGCCAGTCTCGCCGAGTGATGGTCGAAAGGACAAACACGAGACCGCCGAGGACGAGATAGAGCAGGGCCAAACGGGCGAAGAAGCCCAGCCCGAGTAGGGGAACGCCGAAACGGTTTGCGATGGCGTAAGCGATTGGAAGCGTGGCCACCCCGACCGCAACGCCACCGATGAGCCAGCGCTGAAGGTAATAGAGGGCCGGGTTGAGCGGCTTGGCAAACAAGGTCCGCTGATGTCCCTGAGAAAAATCGCCGCTCACCAATCCAGCGGTCGCCACGAGCGTGAGGCTCATTGTGGTCCAGTCGAGTGCGACAAGGCATGCCGCAAGATCCGCGTTACCGCTGGGACCGACCACCTGAAGGTTGCGCACCACGAGCAGCGCCAGCCCGACGAGTACCGCCATTAGAATGGCTGGCCCGGCGGCGAAGTCGCGAACCATCCAACCGGCATAGCGCGTCGGAAGTCCGCTCACGGTTCGCCCCGGACTGCTGCTCGAAATTCGCTTTCCAGCCGGCTCTGCTCCGGCGTGAACGCCGCCACCAACGCCCCGGCCCCCACCAGCTCGGCAAGGCCCCGATTCAGCGTCTCGAGGTCGCCTCGAACCAGCCATTCGGCATCGCGTCCCTCGACCGACTCGGCGGCGGGAAACACCCGGCCGACCGCTGCATGCCTTGTAGTCAAAGCGAGCCGGTACACCAATGGCCGGGCCACCGACGCCTCGGCCGGGCCCGCACCAGCCGTAACCACACGTTGCAGCCGACCCTGGTGGAGAATGAGGACCCGGTCAGCGAGTCGCTCGAGCTCATCAAGGTTGTGCGACGCGATGAGGATCAGCCGCGATGGACGCCGGAGATCCCGCACAACATCGCGGAAGCGCTGGGTCCACAGCGGATCGAGGCCGTGGGTCGGCTCGTCCAGTACCACCAGATCGCTGTCTCCGGCAAGAGCCTGGGCCAGACCGAGCCGTTGGAGATTCCCCTTGGACAGCTCGCGCACCCGCTTCCGCCGCTGATCCGCAAGCCCGAAGTCGCTCAGCAGCGAGTCGACCCGTTGAGTCAGTTGAGCCCGCGAAACGCCGGAAAGCACGGTATACCGCTGCAGCGCTCCTTCGACGCTCCAGCGCCCTGGAATGGCGACCAGCTCGGCCTGATAGCCGACGCCGTGACGCTCGACCCAGCGACGCGGCGGCATTCGGTCGACCTGGACCTGCCCTTGGGTCGGACGGAGGTATCCGAGGAGCAGCGAGATCAGCGTGCTCTTGCCGGCACCGTTAGGCCCGGCAACGCCGACGACCTCACCCCGCGCAAGTGTGAGGGTGAGGTCGTCGAGCGCCGGCACCACCCGCGTGCCGAAGAGCGATCGGTACGTTTTGGAAAGGCCCTGCAGCTCGATCACTGGATAATGCGGAGCACCCCTGCCTCGGCGCTGCCACGGATGAACGCCTCGGCGTCCGTGACCGGAATAACGACGCCGGTCTCCGTGCGACCCCGCCGAGCGAGGCCGACCATGAACTCGGTGAGTGAGGCATCGGCCCACTCGCGGTCGGCCGCCTTCATCTGTAACAGAATCTCGTCCCAGGTACCCTTGAACGTGAGTCCGCCCAACGTGCCGACTGCATGTGTATCGGTCGGATGCCCGACCGGCTGGCCCGGGCGGCGCTGCATCGCGTGCAGCTCGGTGAGCAGCGTTCCGAACAGCTCCAGCTGATGCGGGTCACGAATGCTGCCGTCGGGCTGCAGCGCCTCGACCTCGGCCAGCAGCAGGTCAACGGGTTCGGGATCGCCCGCGACTTCGCCCAGCCGCTGCAACCAGGGCTGCAACTCGGGATCTTCATCGCTGAGGCGGTAGACCGTCTTCTTGAGCTCGATGTGGCGCCAGATGCCCAGCTCATCGTAATGCTCGTCAGGACGGGTCTTCTCGAGATGGTGCAGCGCCGCCTCGGTCTCGCCGCGGTCGTACAGCATGTTGGCGAGATAGATCCGCGCTTCCACAAAGTCCGGCTCGAGCTCGAGGGATCTGCGTAGCCAAAACAGCGCGCCGCTGTCGCTGCCCAACCGATGACAAGCGTATCCCAGGCACGCGGCAGCGTCCGGTGACTCCTGGTGCGCCGTGACGGCAAACTCGAAGAAGCGCTGCGCAGGACCGACCAGAGCTTCACGGAACAAGGCTCGGCCTACCTGCAACATCAGCTCGTGGTCTTCCTGGAATCCCAGAAGCACGATCCGCTCGAACGCACGCAGTGCTCCGCCGCGCTCGCCCAGCTTGAGCAGCACTTCGCCCAGACCGGCAAGCCCGTCCTCATGGTCCGGGTCCAACGTCAGAGCTCGCTCGAAGCTCCTTCGGGCCCAGGCGAACTCTTCCCGGGCAAGCTGGGCGTAACCTAGCCCGATGTGGAGTTCTACCGCATTGGGATAGAGGGAAAGTCCCTCGCGGAGGAGAGCGACCGCCTCGTCGTAGCGGCCTTCGTTGTAGAGCTGATGGGCTTGTTCGTCGAAATCGTCGGAGCTGCGGAATGCGTCCGACATCGAGAGGGCCTCCCGATGAGCTTTGGGTCAAAGGTAGGACGGTCGATGGGGTGGAAGCAAGTCAAGCGGTCGGCGGCGCCGGTCCTGGAAGCGCCGCCTAATTATCGGGCCCATCGCCGCTTAGGGCGCCGACTGCGCAGGGGGTTGACGGTTTGGGTGTCAATTTTACCTTACTGACCAGTCAGTTACTAAGGACCAGGAATGAGTCAGCCCGCCGATGCGACCAACCCGCCACCCCCACGGTGGCAACGCCGCCCGGAGGAGCGCCCTGAGGAGATCCTCGACGCCGCCTTTGATGTTTTCGGAGAACAAGGATTCGCCCGCACCAGGTTGGAGGAGGTCGCACAACGGGCCGGCGTCAGCAAGGGGACTCTCTACCTCTACTTCGATTCGAAGGAGACGCTGTTTCGCGAAATGGTTCGGGCCAAGGCAGTCGCAGCGTTGCGCGAAGCTGAAGCGTTCGTCGAGGGATTCCAGGGAACGAATCGCGATCTGTTGATCACGTTTCTGCGCCGCATGTACCGCGTGTTGCGGCAGCAGAACCTGACCCGGATCAGCCGGCTGGTCCAGGCGGAATTGGGGAGCTTCCCCGAGCTCGCCCACTTCTACACACAGGAGGTCATTCTCCCGGCTCGCCGCCTGATGGAGACGATCATCGCTCAGGGCGTGGCCTCGGGAGAGTTTCGAGAGACGCCGCTCGGCTTCGCCAGTCGTGCCGTGCCGATGCTCCTGATCCACGCAGCACAGACACAGTGCTTCTTTCAGCGGTTCGATCCCGAAGCGCTGTCGGACGAGGAAACGCTCGATGGCGTCATCGACTTTTGCCTGAGCGGCGTCCTTGCACGTCCAGAACCTCAGCGGTAGCCCAATGGTTCGCTCACTCGTTGTCCTTCTCGCATTCATGCTGTTGGCTGCTCCCGCGGGAGCGCAGCAGCCGACTCCACCGGCTCCCCTTGCACCGCCGCAAGGACCGCTGACGTTGCTCGATGCTATTCGTATCGGTCGGCAGCGGGCAGTCTCGGCGGTGCTGGCCCAGATCAATGCTCGCATCGCGGGTGAGCGGGTAGGCGAGCGAAAGGCAGACCTTCTGCCTACGATCAATGGGACCGCGGCGGCTTCCCGCCAGACGCTCAACCTCCAGGAATTCGGCCTCACCTTCCCTGGTTTCCCACCGAAGGTGCCGGACTTCACGCTATGGCGATTCCGTCTGGATGGGAGCCAGACCCTGTTCAACGCCAGCGTGTTTCGTCGGCTCAAGTCAGCTCAGGACAGCGCCGCGGCCGCCGGCCTCGACGCCCAGGGCATCGGTGAGATCGCAGGAGCGACGGCCGGACTGGCGTACCTGCAGGTCCAGAGTGCGCAGGAAACCGTACGAGCCCGTGAGGCCGACAGTGTGGTGGCTGCAGCGCTGCTCGATCAGGCTCGCCAACTGGTGAGTGCCGGCGTCAGCCCTACCATCGATGCCACGCGCAGCGAGGTGAGTTTTCAGGCGGTGAGGACCCAATTGGAGCTGGCGCGCAACGCTCGGGACCGCACCCGGCTGGATCTGCTCCGTACCCTCGACTTCCCTCCGGGAAGCAACATTCAAGTTGCCGACTCGCTGGGCGAGCAGACCGTCGAGCTTCCATTGGATCCCGACACCGCGGGCCAGTTCGCCCGTGAGCACCGGGCCGAGCTTGCGGCGGAGCGGAAGCGGACGGAAGCGCTCCGTCGTTCGCTTTCCGCGATCAAAGCCGAGAACCTCCCCAGCCTGAGCGCGACCGGGTACTACCAGCAGACCGGACCGGCCCTTGGGGATCTCCTCGGCACGTATCAGGTGTTAGTAGGCCTGAGCGTCCCAATTCTCGATGGCCTCAAACGACAGGTCCGGGCCCGGGAGGCGCAGGCGCGCGTGGAGGCTCAACAGGTCCGGGAAGGGGATCTGGGCAATCAGGTGGAGACGGAAGCCCGGCAGGCAGTGCTCGACATTACCTCGGCTCGGCAGCAAGTGGCGATCGCGGTGGATCAGCTGCGACTCGCCGAGGAAGAGTTGTCGCAGGCGGAGGAACGCTTCCGAGCTGGCGTGGCAGGATCGGTCGAGACGACGAACGCACAGAGCTCTGTGATCGCGGCCCGCGACGCCGTCATACAGGCGCGAGTGAATTATGGCAGTGCCCGGGTGAGTGCCTACCGCGCCCTCGGGATCATCGACCAGTTGCAGTAGAACGGGGAACGAGACGCATCATGGCAACCGATATCGCAATGGATCTTCCTGCCACCGACACTCGGCCCGAGGCGCAAACGCGGAGGCGGTGGCTTCCATTCATCATCGTCGGACTGATCGTGGCGGCCGCGGCGACGTGGGGCGTTCGTCGGTATGTCTGGGGCCTGCATCACGAATCGACCGACAACGCTCAAGTTGATGGTCATATCACGACCATTGCCCCGCGGGTCCAGGCGTTCGTCTCGCGGGTTCTGGTGGACGACAACCAGCACGTGAAGGCAGGCGACACGCTGGTGGTATTGGATGCCCGCGATCTCAAAGTGAAGCTGCAGCAAGCGGAGGCGGATCTGGCCAATGCAACCGCTAGCGCCGGCAACGATCGAAGGGCGGGACAGGCTCGCGCCCAGCTCGCCTGGAGCCGGGCGCAGGAGGCCAGCGCGCGGGCTACGGTGGCGTCGGCTGAGGCCGGCTTCAAGAAGGCGGCGGCTGATCTCGAGCGCATTCGGGGTCTGGCCGCCAACAAGATCGTTCCAGCCCAACAGCTGGACGCGGCCCAGGCCGAATACGACGCCGCGGTGGCCGGACTCGAATCCGCCCGGAAACAGGCGGCGGCCGGCGCGGATCAGGTCGTCATGTATGGCGCCGCCCTCTCCGGTGCGGGCGCCCGGCTCGAGGCGGCGCAGTCCGCGGTAGACAACGCACGCCTGCAGCTCAGCTACACCTACATCCTTGCGCCCACGGACGGCGTCATCGCCAGGCGGAGCGCCGAGGTCGGCGCATTGGTGCAGATCGGACAGACGCTGATGTCCCTGGTACCTAATAGGGGGCTCTGGGTCACTGCGAATCTCAAGGAAACCCAGCTTGACAACATTCGCGTGGGTGACGCAGCGACGTTCACGGTGGATGCATACGGCGGGCACGTCTTCCACGGCCACGTCGAGAGCCTGAGCCCCGCCACCGGGGCGCGGTTCGCGCTGCTCCCACCGGACAACGCGACCGGGAATTACACCAAGGTGGTGCAGCGCGTCCCCGTGCGCATCGCTGTGGACGACCAGCCGGATCCGGCCTTCCCGCTCCGGCCGGGAATGTCGGTCGTGCCGACCATCACCACCCGGTAAGCTCTCGTGGCCACCTTGGCGTTGCCCTCGCGGAGTGGTGGACTCGCCCAGAAGGACGTCTACCGCTACCGCTACATCATTGCGTTTGCCGTTGCCCTAGCCAGCGTGCTCGAGCTGGTGGACACCAGCATCGTGAATGTCGCGATCCCCCACATGATGGGGAATCTCGGCGCCACGCTCGACGAGATCGCGTGGGTCTCGACCGGGTACATCGTGGCGAACGTGATCATCCTTCCTCTCACCAGCTGGCTCGCCGAGCGGTTCGGCCGGCGGAACTATTACACCGGATCGATCATCCTCTTCACGATTGCCTCGTTCTTTTGCGGCAACGCCCATTCGCTGGAGATGCTGGTCGGTGGCCGGGTGGTTCAGGGCATCGGCGGTGGGGCGCTGATTTCTACGGCCCAGGCCATTCTGTTCGATGTCTTCCCGCTCGAGGAGCGTGCTACCGGGCAGGCGATCTTCGGCATGAGCGTGATGGTCGGCCCCACGCTAGGGCCGACACTTGGCGGTTGGATCACGGACAACTACACATGGCCCTGGATCTTCTACATCAACATCCCGTTGGGCATTCTGGCCGGCTTTCTCAGCTGGCGCTTCGTGCCCGAGCCCTCGCACGAGTCGGGGCACGAGACCGAGAAGGTTGACTGGTGGGGCCTCGCGTTCCTGATCATCGGTATCGGAGCACTCCAGATCATGCTGGAGCGGGGCGAGCGGCGAGATTGGTTCGAGACCCGGGAGATCGTGGTCGAGGGGCTGGTCGCACTCACAGGCATCGTCTGCTTCATCTGGCACGAGCTGCGGACCGCGCATCCGATGGTGGATCTGCGCGTGCTCAAGAACCGGCAGCTGGCGGTCGGCGTGACGTTCGGAGCGTTGCTCGGCTTCGCACTCTACTCCAGCGTGTTTGCCTTGCCGGTCTTCCTCCAGAACCTGCTCGGCTACACCGCCTGGGATACGGGCAAGGTCATTCTGCCGGGCGCGATCGCCAGCGCCATCGCGATGGCTTCGATGGGCCGGCTGGTGCCGAAGGTCGACGCGCGCGTGCTCATCGTCACCGGCGTGTCGCTGTTCCTCTGCTCTATGTGGATGCACTATCACTTCACCCTGGATACCGGACATCACGAGCTTTTCTGGGCGATGGTGCTCCGTGGCTTCGGCATCGGGCTGGTCTTCGTGCCGCTCACCGCGGCAACCGTCGCGGACCTCAAGCCGGGGCAGATTCCCCAGGGCACCGGCCTGTTCAACCTGGCCCGCCAGCTGGGCGGGAGCCTCGGTATCGCGGTGACGGCGACGATGCTTGCGCATTTCACCGAGCAGGCGAGGGGGGCCTTGGTGGCTCACGTCACCAACTACGACGCCGCGACCCAGAGCTGGCTTAGCAGCGTGACCGCCTCGATGCAGCGATTCGGCGGCACGATGGCCGAGGCCCAGCTTCGGGCATCGGCCCTGCTCGACTTCAAGCTGAGCCAGCAGGCGTCCGTCTTCTCCTTCGAACGGGTCTTTCTGATCATGGGCGTGGCCTTCGCCTCCGCCCTGCCGCTTCTCCTGTTGTTCCGGACCGGCCGGGCTCGGGGAGGCGGGATGGCGCACTGACGCGGCGCCTTTCATACTTCTCGCCGCCCCCATGACCTTCCAGCGGAAGCTCCTGCTCGGATTCTCTCTGATGGCCTTGCCCGCCCTGCTGGTCGGGGTCGAGGCTATTCGCAGCAACGCGCTCGAGCGTCGCGCGCTGGAAACGTTGGGCGCGAGCCTGTCCCGCACCCGCACATATGCCGACGTCGAAAACGCGATGTTCGACCAGACCGAGGCAATCTGGCGCCAGTTGAGCGGCCTTGACCCTGATGCCAGGAAGGAGTGGCGCCTGAGCGGTGAGGTGGTGGACTACTGGCTCGATCGGTGGAGCGCCGAACTTCGGCCGGACGAAGTCGAGCTGGCGAACGCCGTGCGAGAGGTGCAGCGCCAGATCCGAGCCGTTGGGGATAGTGTGATCGCCCTGTCTGATGCGGGACATCGTGAAGAGGGGTACAGGATTGCGCGGCAGGAAATCAAGATGCGACTGCTCCCCACCCTGGCAAACCTGAATCGCGAGATCTACCGCAAGGCGCGCGAATTCAGCGTCCAGCAGGCGTTCGCGAGAGTAGAGGCCATCGTAAACACAGAGCGCCAGATCCTGTTCGGCATCGTGCTGCTGGCGCTGGGATGCGGACTCGCCGGAGCCTTTCTCATCACCCGCAGCCTGGTACGGCCCATTAACCAGTTGCGGGAAGCCATGGCGGTAGTCGGCGCGGGAGATCTCGACCATCCGATCGCAGTGCGGAGGCGGGACGAGATCGGCGATCTGGCCCGTGCGTTCGCTGACATGACCGAGCAGCTTCGCCGCATCCAGGCCAAACTGGTGCAATCGGAAAAGCTCGCCTCGATCGGCGAGATGTCGGCTGCCGTCGCCCACGGTCTTCGCAATCCGCTGGCCAGTCTTCGTGCCGCTGCGCAGTTCGTGCTCAAACGCCCCGACTCACCTGCTTCACGCGAGCAACTGAGCGCCATCATCGATGAAGTCGATCGACTGGACCGGCGAATCACCCACCTACTCAGTTTTTCGCGCCCCGCCCCTTTCCACCCGACACGGGAAGGTGTCACGGCTCTGGTCGAAGGGATATTGCCGGCCTTTACCCAGCTGCTGGACCAGCGGAAGGTGGAGTTGAAGCTCGATCTTCCGGCCGACCTCCCCGACATTCGCGTGGATCCGGTGCAACTCGAGCAGACACTGGTAGAGATCGTCTCGAATGCGCTCGATGCCATGCCCGAGGGCGGCCGACTGGTCATTACCGGCCGGCGCGAGCCGATGGCTGCGGGCGCATCGGACGGGATCGTGCTGGAAATCGCTGACACGGGCGGTGGAATTCCAGAGCACGCGTTAGCGCAGATCACTCAACCCTTCTTCACGACTCGACCCGAAGGTACGGGGCTAGGGCTCGCCATCGCGAAGCGCTACATCGAGCAGAACGGCGGTCGGCTGGAGCTTACATCCCGGGTAGGAGAGGGAACGACCGTGCGCGTCTACCTGCCGGTTGCCGAGGCTGGTGGCGTGGCAGCAGGGAGCGGTGCATGAGCGGACCAAGCGTTCTCATCGTGGATGACGAGCGGACGCTCGCGCGCGCGGTTCGGACTTTCCTTGCCGAGTCGGGGTACGAGGCCGAGGTTGCCGCTGACGCCGAGAGTGCGCTCAGCATGCTCGAGCAACTGAGGCCGGACGTGGTCTTCACCGACGTGCGCCTGCCCGGGATGAGCGGCATCGACCTGCTGCGCCGGATCCGCGAATTCGACCCGGCGGTGCCGGTGATCATCATGACCGCCCATGGCACGATCGAAGGCGCGGTCGAGGCGGTGAAGCTGGGCGCCTTCGACTACTTGAAGAAGCCGGTTGATCTCGAGGAGCTGAAGCTCCTGGCCGACCGCGCCCGCGAGCAATCCCGTCGCGAAGGTGAGCTGTCCTACTATCGCAGGCAGGCGAGGGAGACCCCCTTTGGGGGCGTGGTGGGCGATTCACCGGCTCTGCGGGCGGTGCTCGAGCGCGCCCGGCAAATCGCCTCACTCGATGAGACCCCCCCGGTCCTGATCACCGGCGAGACCGGCACCGGCAAGGGATTGGTCGCCAGGACCATCCACGCGTCCGGGGCCCGCGGCTCACGTCCGTTTATCGAAGTGAATTGCACCGCGCTACCCGGCAGTCTCATGGAGGCCGAGCTGTTCGGCTACGAGCGCGGCGCGTTCACCGACGCAAAAGAATCCAAGGTCGGCTTGTTCGAGGCGGCGGAAGGCGGATTCATCTTCCTCGACGAGGTAGGTGACATCGAGCTGGCGCTCCAGGGCAAGCTGCTTCGCGCAATCGAAGAGCGCACCGTGCGCCGCGTCGGGGGCATTCGAGACCGTCAGATCGACGTGCGAATCCTGGCGGCTACGAATCGCGATCTCGAGCGGGAATCCCGGCGCGAGGCGTTCAGAAAGGATCTCTATTTTCGACTGGCCGTCATCCTGCTTCGACTTCCTCCGCTTCGCGAGCGGGGCGATGACGTCCTGCGACTGGCCGAGCACTATCTGAGACAGTTCAGCGTGAAATACGGGAAGGACGTGCGCCGGATCGAGCCGGCCGCGCAAGATCGCTTGCTGGTGTATCGGTGGCCGGGAAACGTGCGCGAGTTGAGCCACGTCATCGAAAGGGCGGTGCTATGGAGTCACGGACCGTCGCTCGACGTCGATCATCTCTCCCTGAGCGAGCCGAAGGATGAACCGGCCCAACCGGTATCCGAGCCGGTGACCGGACAGTTCCCGGCGAATGCCGGAACTGGATCAGACCCGCTGGCCGGCCAGATGCCACCCGCTGGAGTGGATTTGGGCCAGTGGGAGCGGGCGATGATCGAACAAGCTCTACGGGATGCCGGCGGCAACCAGACTCGGGCAGCCCAGCGGCTCGGAATCTCCCGCGATACGCTGCGTTACCGACTCAAGAAGTTCGGAATTCAGGGCTAGACGCACTGGGTTATATCACCCAATGAGGGGTTCATTTGCCCCAATTTTCCGGGACCCGGCCTCCGATTCAGAGCTCGTTTATAGCTATGTAACTCACGAGTTTCAATGACTTATGCATTTAGAGCGGGCCGGGGGCTCGGCGGCACGGTGCCTGCCTATGAGGGGGTGTCGTCGGGCTCCAAGCACCGCCCGACTGGGTGAAAAGACCCAACCCTGTCCGGGCCGGTGGCCCAGCAACCGAACAACGATCGGAGGTAGAAATGCGTTGGACTAAGCCTGAGGCCGAGGTCGTCGCCGTGACGATGGAAGTGACCGCGTACGTCGCGACCCTCTAAGCTACGGCAATGAGTTACGGGGGCTCGCGCAAGCGAGCCCCTTATTTTTTGGAGCTATGCAGATCGTTCTCCTCGGTACCGCGGCAGGCGGTGGATTCCCCCAGTGGAACTGTTGGTGTCCGACCTGCCGCGTCGCTCGCACGGAGCCCCGGAAGGCCAAGCCCCGAACGCAGTCGTCAGTGGCGCTCACTGCCGACGGCCAACGCTGGTTCCTGCTCAACGCATCGCCGGACGTCCGGGAGCAGCTCGCCGCTCTGGAAGTCCGTCCGCCGGCAGGTAACCGTCACGTTCCCGTCGCGGGCGTGGTCGCAACAGACGCGGAGCTCGACCACACACTGGGCATCGTGCTGCTGCGGGAGGGCCGGCGGCTTCGACTGTACGCCACGTGTGCGGTGCGACAGGTGCTCGAGGATGATTCGCGGCTGCTTCCCGTAACACGCGCGTTTGCCGAGGTCGACGTGATAGAGCTTCCGGCCGCGGGCGGCCCGATATCTCTCGATGATATGGATGGCGAACGGAGCGGTCTCAGCCTCGAGACGTTCCCCGTGCCCGCCGGCCCGGCACGCTTTGCCAGCAGCGAGCTTCCGGGGCACACCATCGGGCTGGTGGTCCGCGATGCCTCGACCGGAGGCACTTGCGCCTTCGTGCCCGGCTGCGGCGGATTGGACGAGAAGATCCTCGACCGTCTGGGAAAGGTCGATCTCGTGCTTTTCGACGGCACGTTCTGGACCGACGACGAGTTGATCAAGCTCGGTATCGGAGACCGCACGGCCCGTCAGATGGATCACATGCCGGTATCGGGGCCGGATGGCAGCCTGATTCGGTTGGGCGGACTCGAGCGTCCCCGCCGGGTCTACACCCACATCAACAACACCAACCCGATGCTGCTGGAAGCCTCTTCCGAGCGCGCAGCGGTCGAGCATGCGGGATTGGAAGTAGGAATGGACGGAATGCGCTTCGATGTTTGATGGAGTCGCAATGATGGCGAAGGCGCCAGGAGAGTATCACGATGGCCACTGATCTATTGCACGCATCTCAGCTGGCAACCCCACCCCAGCCGCCTTTCCCTGCTCTCGAGCGCCCGCTTTCGCCCGACGCGCTGGAGCAGGCACTGCGCAGCTTCCAGGGCTCGTACTACGTGGAGCATCCGTTCCATAAGCTCATGTACGAGGGCAAGCTGAGCCAGCGCCAGTTCCAGGGCTGGGTGGCCAACCGGCTGGCATACCAGCGGGTGGTGCCTCGGAAGGATGCGGCGATTCTGTCCAACTGCCCCGACGCGGATGTGCGCCGGGTCTGGATCCAGCGCATCACCGATCATGATGGCACCGAACCGGGCAGCGGAGGGATCGAGCTTTGGATCCGCCTGGGCATTTCGTTGGGGGTGCCCCGTGAGGAGATGGAAGACGAGCGCCATGTGCTTCCCGCGGTCCGACTCATTTGCGAATCGTACGTCACGTTCTGTCGGACGAAACCGTGGGTTCAGGCCTGCGCATCGTCGCTGACGGAATTATTTGCACCCAAGATCCATCAGCAGCGCATCGAGGCATTCCCCAAGCACTATCCGTGGATTCCGCCCGAAGCGCTGGACTACTTCAAGAGCCGGCTGGTCCAAGCGCCCCGCGACGTGCACCACGGCCTGGCGATCGTGAAGGAGCATTGCACCAGCGTCGAGACTCAGCGTCAGGCGTTCGAGGCGCTCGCGTTCAAACTGGACATGCTGTGGGCGATGATCGATACGATTTACAACGCGTATCGCGAGGATTGAGTGTGGCGCTCACTCAGGATTCGGTGCCGCGGCTCTGGCGGCTGGCACGGCTCGACTACGATCCGGTTCGCCAGCGCCGAGTCCTGCTCTATCCCGAAGGGGCCGTGCTGCTGAACGAGACCGGCGCGGCTGTCCTGGAGCTGGTCGACGGCAAGCGCACTGTGGCCGAGATCGCGTCGATCCTCGGCGAACGCTATCAGGCAGATGTTTCCGCTGACGTGGCCGAGTATCTGTCCACGCTGGAGGAGCGGGAGTTGATTCAATGACGTCCGAGCGTCCAACCACATTGCTGGCGGAGCTGACCCATCGCTGTCCGCTACACTGCCCCTATTGCTCCAACCCGCTCGAGCTGATCCGGGGAGAGGCCGAGCTCGCCACCGAGGATTGGAAGCGGGTATTCAGTCAGGCGCGCGACCTCGGCGTTCTCCAGCTGGGACTCTCCGGCGGCGAGCCGCTGATTCGAAAGGATCTCGAGGAGCTGGCACGTCATGCGAGGCGCATTGGCCTCTACAGCACCCTGGTCACCTCCGGACTGGGGCTCACCCGTAAGCGGGCGGAGGCCCTCAAGGATGCGGGCCTGGAGCACGTGCAGATTTCCATTCAGGACGCGGACACGGCGAATGCGGAGCGAATCGCGGGCGTGAGCTCGGTCAAGCAGAAGCAGGCGGCCGTAGCTCTCGTGCAAGAGCTCGGCTTCGCCTTTTCAATCAACGTGGTGCTCCACCGAGGGAACCTCGATCGGATCGGTGAGATCATCGACCTTGCCGGCAGCTGGGGTGCGGACCGTCTGGAGCTGGCCAACACACAGTATTACGGCTGGGGCCTTAAGAATCGCGCGGCCCTGATGCCGACCCGCGACCAGGTACAGCGCGCCAAGACCATCGCCGAAGCTGCGATCGAGCGGTACCGAAAGAAGATGCAGATCATCTTCGTCCTTCCGGATTACTACGAGCAGTACCCCAAGGCGTGCTACGGCGGCTGGGGCAAACTCTATATCGTCGTCACACCGAACGGTGTTGCACTGCCCTGCCACGCCGCCAGCATCATCACGTCCCTGTCGTTCCCGTCCGTGCGGGACCACTCGCTCGAGTGGATCTGGCACGAATCACCGGGCTTCCAGGCTTTCCGCGGCGATTCCTGGATGAAGGAGCCATGTCGGGCGTGCCCCCGGAAGACGCTGGACTTCAGCGGCTGCCGGTGTCAGGCATTCGCTCTGACCGGAGATGCAGCCAACCCCGATCCGGTTTGTACTCTCACTCCATTGCGCGGTCTGATCGACGAGGCTCTGGGCGAGACGCCAGACCAGATCGACTACGAATACCGCGTGCTCGCAGGAGAGCCACAGCGGGCGTGACCCGCCCCCGCCCTGAGGGAGCCGATGCCGCTCTGGCCATTCGAGCCGAGGGGCTGGGTCGTGATTACGGCGATACCCGAGCCCTCGTTGGCCTCAACCTCGCCATCCGCGCCGGGGCCTTGGTCGGTCTCCTCGGCCCCAACGGCGCCGGCAAGACGACCGCTATGCTGCTACTGGCGACACTGCTCGCGCCGTCCCGCGGGCGGGCCAGCGTCTTCGGCCATGATGTCGCGCGCGAGCGCGCCGCCGTCCGCCGCCACCTGGGTCTCGTATTTCAGGAGCCCAGTGTCGATGGGTTGCTCACGGTCGAGGAAAACCTGTTGTTCGCCGCACGGCTCGCGGGACTCGACGGACAGGCTGGGCGAGTCGCGGTCCGTGCCACCTTGCATCGAACCGGTCTTGCGCCCCGGGCTCGGCAGCCGGCCAGGCAGCTCTCGGGCGGATGGCGCAGGCTCGCTGATATCGCACGAGCGACGCTCCACGCGCCCGAGCTCCTGATTCTGGACGAGCCAACCGTCGGGCTGGATCCGGAGCATCGCGATCGCATGTGGAGCCTGCTCGATACCGAGCGACGCGAGCGGGGCGCGACCATTCTCTTCTCGACTCACTATCTGTCCGAAGCCGAGCCGGCCGATCGCGTCGTGATGCTTGCGCGCGGTGAAGTCGTGGCCGACGCCCCGCCCTTCGCTTTGCGATCGGGGCTGGGAGATCACATCGCCGAGGTCGACGGCGACGGCGCGGATGCGTTGATCTCCGCCCTGAGTGACGCAGGGGTCGTGGTCGTCGCGCATCGGACCGGCCGGGGCTGGCGGGTGGGTGTGCGAGGGGGAGGAGAGGTGGTCACCGAGCGAGCGGCGGCTGTCTCCGGTATCAGCCGTCTGTCCGTGCGGCCGCCCACGCTGGAGGATGTTTACTTCGCGCGAACCCAGGTCGAGGTCCAGTCGTGAGCGCCGCCGCGACAGCATGGGGTATCGTCGTGAGGGACTTCATCCGCAGCACGCGCCAGCAAAGCCGGCTTCTGTCCGGGCTGGCCCGCCCGTTCATTTGGGTATTCCTGGTCGGCGCCGGCTTCAACGGCATTGCGCGTCTGCAGGATGGAATGAGCTACCAGGCGTTCGCTTATCCGGGAGGCGTCGTGATGGCAGCGCTGTTCGGCGGAATGCTGACGGCAATTTCGACAGTCTACGATCGCGAATTTGGCATGCTGCGGCTCATGCTGGCGAGCCCGTCCGGCATGGGTGCCGTGCTCTCTGGCAGGACCTTATCCGCCGCGCTCGTGGGCAGCATGCAGGCCGCGGTCGTGCTCATCTGCGCTCCGCTCGCGGTTCACTTGACACTGACCCAATACGCGGCGGCGGCGGCGGCCCTGGTTCTGGTGTCGCTGGTCAGTGGTACGCTTGGGCTGCTGGTCGCGTCACGGCTCACCTCGGTGGAGAATTTCGGCGGAGTAATCAACGTGGTGTTATTTCCGTTGCTCTTCCTGAGCGGCGCGCTGTATCCCACCGGCGGGATGCCGCCTCTGCTTCGGACGATCGCGCGGGCGAATCCCGTTTCCTACATGGTGGATCTGATGCGCCATGCTTTCGGCCAGGGAGCGGAGTTCAGTCTCCGCCTGGACCTGGTTGCTCTGATCGGCACGGCCATTGTCGGCTTTGGTCTCACCGCGCTGCTGTTCGATCCGGAACAGCGATTTGTGGGGAAAAAGCCTTCAAGCGAAGGCCGACTCCCTGCGGTCGCGCGGCCTTAGTTATCGCTGGTTGGCTCGCACTCGTCCGGGATCCGCTCCAGCACTACGTTCTGCTCCACCCTCGCTCGAACCGCACGCCAAACCCTCGGCTCAGGGGGGACCTCGGTTTCGATGGTGATGTGGCGCACGCGCCGAAGGAGTCCGCGCCGGGCGTGCCAGGCGAAGCTGCCCTCCTCGCGGGTCCTCTGGGTCAGCCTGAGCGGAATGCTGTCGCCGCGAAGGGCCGCCTCTCGAGTCTCGCGCTGCAGCGTGAGGCGGAAGCGAAGCACCGAATCGACGCCGACACTGTCTGCCAGGCGGCGAATCTCGAGACCCGCGCCGTCGGTCCAGGTTTCTCCCACCGGAAGCGGCTGAGTGGGGAGCCGAGGCAGAAGATCATCCAGCGCCCGGGAGAGATCCGCTACCTCTGCGATATCATCAGGCACAAATGGCCTGGCATCGGCTCGATACCGCCCATCCCGACTCACCACGCCACGATAGCGCCCGCCGATGACAGGATCGGTGTCGGGCTGAAGATTCCCCTCGGCAGTGCGCCGCCAGACCGAGAGTGTGTCGAACCACGCCTCTACTTGAACGCTGTCGGCTCGGCCGGGCTGGGCTCGAAAGCGCCACTCGCCGTCGAGCCCGACCGACTCGCGGCGCGCACGTCCCGCGGTGTAGGTCTCCACGTTGCCCCGACTGGTCTCCTGGAAGCGGGCACAGTCGAGCTGGCCGGGTCCGTATCGCAAAGCGGGGTCGGCCAGGGTGTCAGGGCGAGAGCTCACCGCTACGACCCCGGCGATTACAGTGTGCAGCAGCCGCCGTGGTGGTCCCATCCGCTCCCCATTCGATGGCGAGTTTGTAATTTGCTGCCGTCTGCCCGGACCGCACGTCCGGCGACGTACCTTCCCCCGGAGTTCATATGGTCTCACCCTCGGTCGGCAGAACAGCCAGTGCCCTCGGAATCATCATGCTGTGTGCGGCGTCGGTACACTCCCAGGCCGCTCCCGCACCCACTGCTCCGCCCAAGCGAATCATCATCCGCGCCGGGCGCCTGATCGATGGCGCCGCTGAAAACGTCCGCGCAGATCAGGGCATCCTGGTTGAAGGCGACCGCATCGTCGCCGTCGGTCCGTATTCTGATGTCAGCGGCCGTGCATCGGGCGCGGACCGTATCGATCTCAGCGGGATGACCGTCTTGCCCGGTCTGATCGACAACCACACCCACGTGCTTCTTCAGGGCGACATTACCGCCGCAGACTACGACGAGCAGCTACTCAAGGAATCCATTCCATACCGGGCTATCCGCGCTACGGCAGCCGCTCGCACGGCATTACTCAACGGCTTTACCACCATTCGCGATCTCGAGACCGAGGGCGCAATGTACGCCGATGTCGATCTCAAGACCGCGATTGCGCGCTCAGTCGTGCCCGGGCCGCGCATGTTCGTGGCCACCCGGGCATTCAGCGCCACCGGGATGTATCCGTTGTTGGGATATTCGTGGGAGCTCAAAATGCCGGAGGGCGTCCAGGTCGTGGATGGACCGGACGAAATCCGCAAGGCAGTCCGGGAGCAGGTCAAGTACGGTGCCGACTGGATCAAGGTTTACGCGGACCGGAAGTATTACATCGCCTTCGACGGCAGGTTACGCAGCTGGGTGAATTTCACCGACGAGGAGTTTCAGGCATTCGTGGCCGAGGCTCATCGGCTCGGCCGGAAAGTTGCCGTTCATGCCGTTGGCTGGGATGGCATCGATGCGGCGTTGCGGGCGGGGGTGAATACAATCGAGCACGGCGATGGCCTCACGCCCGATCTCATCGACCGCATGGTGAAGCAGAAGGTCTACTGGTGCCCTACCATCTACGTAGGCGTGTATGTCGCGAGCGGCCGGGGTGGTCCGTGGCCTAGAATGGTCGAGCTCGAGCGCCAGGCTTTCGGCACGGCCCTCAAGCGCGGACTGCTGCCCTATATCTCGTACGGAACCGATGCGGGCGGCTACGCGTGGACCGAGAACCAGGCAAAAGAGTTCGGCTACATGGTGAAGTACGGGATGACACCCATGCAGGCGATCAAGTCGGCGACCAGCGTGGCAGCGAGGCTGCTGGATCGGGAGGACAGCCTGGGAACAGTGGCCGCCGGCCACTACGCAGACATGGTAGCCGTGCGGGGAGACCCGCTCGCAGACATCACGGAGCTGGAGCGGGTCCGGTGGGTAATGAAGGGAGGGACGGTATACCGGTTCGATCAATAAACCGAACGGCGAGCCTCAATCGGAGGCTTCTAGCGGCTTCCGCTTCCAGGCCGACATCAACAGCGGCCAGCGCCCCCAGATTTCGTCGCGCGCGGCCAGGGTCGGTCAGCCCTGCAAGCAGCATTTCGCTGCGGGCCTCCGTGGTGAGGCCGAGACCGAGCGCGTGCGGAAGCACGCTGCGAAACACACCTTCCATCTTCGGGGCCAGGGTCGTCATCGGACTCAGGATTCCACTGATGTCCGTGCCGTCGGGCCTTCCCAGGCCGGCCGCCCGGAAGTAGTAGGGAAGATTCTGGCCGGTTTGCGAGTCCCGGCCAAGCGCCTGAAACACGCCGATTCGCTACTCGCAGGAACTCCCGCCCGGCTTCGCCGGCCGCATCGGCGTTCATGCCCTTCAGGTCGAAGTCCTGAACGACGAGATAGCCTCCCGGCCGCAGCCAGCCATACATGCGGCGGAGCAGAACCGCTGGATCCTGTGTATGGATCAGGACCAGGCGGGCGTACGCGAGGTCACATTCGCCTCCCGGAAGCTGGTCCAGCTGTGCGGCATCGGCTTCAACGAACTCGAAGCTGCTGGTTCCCCGCTCCCGCAGCATTGCCAGCGCCTGGGCGCCCAACGTCGAGTCCACATCGACGCCAACCACGCGACCCGACGGCCCGACCAGCTCTCCCCTAAGCCGCATGACTTCGCCGGGCCCGCAGCCGACGTCGACGCAGCACATTCCCGAGTCGAGGCCTATCTGCTCCAGCACTCGACGGGCCGCCGGTTCCAGGATTCGAGCCTGCTGACGGAGCCGTTCGTACTCAGCCGGCGTCCGGCCCATGGCGTAGTCGTCTTTGTGGGGCTCGACTTCGATTGCGTGTGTCACACCAGCCTCCGCGCCGGCCAACCGTGGCCGGCCGTCATTGCTCTCAACGGATCAACCCGTGCTGGGCAGCGTAGCGCACCAGGTCGGCGTTTGTCGCCAGCTTCATCTTCTCCAGAATGCGCGCGCGGTAGGTGCTCACCGTTTTCGGACTCAAACCCAGACCCCCCGCTATTTCCTTCACCGTCTGCCCTGACCCCAGCAGGCAAAGGACGTCGTACTCGCGGTCCGACAGCGTTTCATGAGCCGCACCGGCCGCGCCGATCTCGAGACCCGCAGCCAGCTTCTCCGCCAGCGACGGACTCACGTACTTGCCCCCGCGGTGCACCTTGCGGATGGCGGCGACCAGCTCTTCCGGCGAGTGATCCTTGGTGAGATACCCTGCGGCGCCCGACCGTAATGCCCGGACTGCATACTGGTCTTCCGGATGCACGCTGAGCACCAGCACGGCAACGCGGGGATGATCGCGCTTGATGTCGCGCAACACTTCCAGAAACCCCGGACCGGGCATCGAAACGTCGAGCAACAACACTTCAGCCGGGGTCCGTCCGATCGTTCCCAGCAGGTCGGCGGCATTGATCGCTTCGCCCACCACCTCGAGGCCTGGCTCGCCTTCGATGATGCCTCGCAGGCCCGCACGAACTACCGGGTGGTCGTCGGCGATAAAAACCCTGATCACAGCATGAACTCGCCGGTTGGGTTGGTGGGAATTCGGGCCGAGACCACGGTCCCCGCTCCAGACCGCCCCTCGATGCTCAGTTGACCGCCGCAGGCAATGGCCCTTTCGCGAAGGCCGACCAGTCCCAGCGACCGGCGGTCGGTGCGCTCCGCATCGCTGATTCCACGTCCGTTGTCGGTGACGCGGAACGACACCGCGTCGGAACCGATCTCGAGCGTGATCTCGACCCGGGTGGCGGCTGCGTGCCTGGCCACGTTGGTCAGCGTCTCCTGCAGCATCCGGAACACGGTCGTAGCCGTGGTGCCGTTCACGGGTATGGTCGTAGCACTTACGTCCAGTCGAGTCGAGACGCCTGTGAGCCTCTCGAACTCTTGAGCCTGCCATTCCACTGCCGCGACCAGACCGAGGTGGTCGAGCACCGAGGGCCGCAGCTCGGTGGCGATCCGGCGTACGGCGTCGATGGTCCCATCGATCCGGCCCATCACGGAGGCCAGCCGCTCGGTCAGATCGGTCCGGTCCTTGAGCCGCTGACGGAGCCACGCCAGGTCGAGCTTGAGACCGGTGAGGGCCTGCCCCAGCTCGTCATGGATCTCCCTCGCAATATGAGTTCGTTCATCCTCGCGAACCGACTGAAGCCGGGCAGCCAGCGCCCGCAGTTCCTCCCGGGAGCGCCGGATTTCCTCCTGCGCCCGCTTCCGGTCGGTGATGTCGGTGGCGACCGCAAGGATGCAGGTCTCACCGGCCACCTGAATCAGCTCGGCGGACAGTGAGGTAATGTGGACTCGGCCGTCACGGGTCTGGCCGGGGTATTCGAACTCGTGAACCTTGCCGTAGCGCTCCAGCGCTTCCACCAATCGCTTGCGGTTTTCCGGTCTGTCCCAGAGCCCCAGCTCGGGCGAGGTGCGGCCAATTACCTGCTCACGAGTGAAGCCGTGATCGCGCAGAAACGCGTCGTTCACCTCGATGAAACGCCCCTCCGCGAGTGTTCCAATGGTCACCCGGAAGGGGGAAGAGCGGAACGCCTTGGCGAACTTCTCCTCCGAAAACCGCAGCGCTTCCTCCGCCTGACGGCGAGCGGTTATGTCGCGCTGGATGCCAAAGTGCCCCATGATCCGGCCGTCCGGAGCGTAGAGGCAGATGTAATCCCCCTCGATCCAGATCGGCGTACCGTCGAGCTTGCGCTCGTCAGTTTCAACGTGGAGTCGGCCGGCATCGAAGAGCTGGCGCCACAGATTCTTTCCGTACATCGGATTGTGAACGAACAGCTCAGCCGGCGTCCGCCCTAAGAGGTCTTCCGGGCCGCCGCCGTACTGCCGCGCCATGGCATCGTTGACTCGAGTGACCCGCTGGTGCTCGAACACGAACTCCAGGACGCCGTCTTTGTCGACGGTCTCGTCCCAGCGGACCGGCTCTTCCAGCATCATGAAGAAGAAGCCGTCCAGCGACTGCGCGAAGAACAGCTCGAGCAGACGCTGGCTTTCCTGCAACGCCTTCTCGGCCGGATGGAGGACCGCCGCTGCAGCACCCGCGAGGTCGGCGTGGTACTGCCGAATCTGGGGGCCGAGCACTTCACGCAGGTACGCCATCCGGGTGAGACCCGAATCACCCGGTGGCGGAAACCTGATCGGAGAATCGTCGTCGGGCGGCGGTGTGGTCATGCCGTTCACGATATGGTGTGGTTCGGGCCTGGGCAAATGCAGGGCGACGCCGCCGGCTCAGGGCAGTGCCTGCGGCTCGCCATAAAGAAAGTTGTCGGTCACCACCAGGTCCCGGAGGCCTCCATCCGAGATATCCTGCAGCCCCGCATCGATGGCGGCTTCTCCCGCCGTGATGGTAACCCGTGCGACGATCGCCGCGTCGAATACCACGCCGACAAACGACAGCCCGTTGGCATCGCTGCGGGTGGGCGCGAAATACCTACCGAGATCCCGCCCTTTGGCGTCGAACAGCTTGATGGAAGCAGATCCGCCCCGATCGACGTCGGAGAACACAATGCCGACGCCAGTGACGGCCGCGGGGGTGTCGCTCCCCGCTACCCGGAAAGTCAGATCAAGTGAGGGGCTTCCCGTCGGCGCGAAGGTCTTGGGCTTGGTGAAGGGCTCGAATTGCGCCGCATACGCCGGGTTGAGATCGGCAAAATCGTTGCTGCTGTTACGAAGGCCACTGCCCAGACTGCTCAGCACCGCGCCGGCCTTCTTGAAGAAGTCGCCCGGGAAATTGTTGTTGTTATCGAGCGCCGCCGGCACACCGTCCCAATTGATCTCGCGCCGGCCCTTGGGCTGCTGTCCGGGCGTGGTGCCGTTGCCCGGCTGCCCCAGAGCATCGCGGAACTGGTTCACGGTCGCCGTAATGTCCCCGCTTCCCTTAATGACCCGAAACGAGGAATTGACCTCGCCGGACGGCGACAACCCCACCCGAGAACCTTCCTCGGGCTGCCCCGAAGAGGGCGAGAGGTTATCGCCGCTACTGCAACCCGCTAATCCGCTGAGCCCAACAAGTGCGATCAATCCTGCGAACCGCATACCCGCTCCTCTCGTCTGCTATAGCGTCACCGCCGGGAGCCCCGGCGAATTGATTTCAGGTCAGCCCCTCGCCCCAGCTGCCGGCACAGCTGTCCCGGAAGCGAAGGTCACGTCGATGTGCACCAGGATGGCCGGATACATCCGTAACATTCCAAACGCCTTGGTGAGGCCACCTATGTTGTAATCTTTGAGATTGAGTGGAGCGTCCGCCCGGATCGCGGTGAAGTCGCCGCCTAGAACCACCGTCGCGGGCAGCACGACATCGCGCGTCACGCCATGAATCAGGAAGCGTCCCTGCAGATCCACGTTGGCGGTATCTCCCGACTCGGACCGGATTGTCACCCCGGCAAGCTCGAACCGGAGGGTGGGATACCGATCGGACTCCATGGACTTGTTGAGATCGCGATCGCGCTTGCCGTTGCCCGTCACGATCGTCTGGACCTGCGCCTCGACCCAACCGCGCACCAGCGTAATGTCCTCGCCACCGATCAGTTCGCCGCTAACCGTGGTCGTGGTGCCCGTGAAATCGCCGACGTTGGCGCGGCCGTCGAAGCTCAGCCGACCAGCGGTGACCACGGCGTTCAGGATTTGCCGCTGGGCCGGCGCGGAGGACAGCTCGGCCTGTCCTTCGACGGACGAGACAGCAGCGATCGAGCACAAGGCAGCGACAGCCAACGACTTCCACATCTCTTGCTCCGGTTTTGCGAGTGCGGCTCAAGAGTACGAAATGCAACCGCCCGCCGTTATCGGCGGGCGGTGTTGCCTTCGCTCGGATGTTGACGATGCCCGTTGTAGGTGCCCGGCTGACACCGGGCCCGGTGGTTACAGCTCCCAGCCGAGGCGCAGGGAGAGATTGCGGCCGGGATTGAGCGCAAACGTCTTATAGCGGCTCAGGTAATCCCGGTATTCGGTATTGGTCAGGTTTTGCCCCCGGGCAGCGATGGTCAGCCGATGTCCGGCGACCACATGCTCAGTGGCTGCCTCGACGTCGAGCAGGGCGTATCCGTCCGTTGGCATGTCGAAGACGGTGGCGCCCGATCCGGAGAGCTGATAAGTCGGCATCCGATTCTGGGCCCCTACCAACTCGAGCTCGACCCCAATCTTGGTGCGGTGAAACCAGCCAAGTGCGAGATCGTGCAGCTCAGCTTCGACAATGCCGCGTATCGGGGGAATGTCGGGGAGGGGTCTGTGTTCGGCATCATCGCCATGCACGTACTCGACCTGTCCTCCCGCGGCCAGGTGGCGGGTGATATCGCTAAGGGCCCTGACCTCGCCGCCGATCAGGGTGGCATCGGTCTGGCCGTAGCGAAAGATCCGCAGTGAATCTTCGAATTCGGTGGTCGGAGCGCCGAAGATGAAGTCGTCGATATGATTTCGAAAGGCGGCCAGCTCGACCCGGATCGGCCTTCCCTCCCAGCGTACGCCAACATCGAGGTTGAAGCTCTTCTCCGGTACCAGCGTGGTGTCTCCGATATCGAATCGTGCTTCGCCCAACCGGGGGCCGTTGGCAAACAACTCGAACAAGTTGGGCGCCCGCCACGCGCGTCCCGCGTTGGCGGTCAGAGCGAGTGTGGGCGTCAAGCGGAATACTGTGCCGAGATCGCCCGTCACTGCGGTGTAGTCGCGCGAAGTGGCGGGCAGGGCAAGCTCGGGAGTAGCGTCGGCATCGATGCCGCGTACATCCACACGCGCACCGGCCAGAATGCTCCACCGCCCAAGCTCCATTCGCTCCAGGCCGAACAGAGCGCCGTTCTTCGTGCGCGCGTCGGGCACCAGGGCCTCCGGGCCTCGGCTGTCATTGTCCTGCAGCATTCCTGACAACCCGACGGTACCGCTGATCTGTGGGCCGATCGTGTGATGCAGCAGCACATCCAGGGTGCCGGTCTTGAGCACGAGATCGAAGACCCGCCCTTCTTCTGTGCCTCCCGCTGGAGCGGGGGCTTCGTCGGAATTTTCGGCGATCCAGTGACGCTGGCCTTGAGCCTTGACCTCGAGGCGCATCCCGCCCAGCACGCGGGTTGCGTCGAGCTGAATGCGATCGTCCGTAAGCTTACGCTCGGGACCGCTTTCTTCCTCGCCACCCTCCTGTTCTTCTTCGCCGTTAGCCCCGGGACCACCCGCTTCCAGCAGCTTGAACTCACCGCCATAGCGGGTGTAGCGGACGAAGAATCCGCCCGAAGCCGCTGACATCCCGGCGGCAAGCTCGCCATTGAGCGCGCTGAAGCCGGTGTTTCCCAACTCGCCCTCGGGCGTGTGCAGGTCCCCTGCTGTGCGACCGAGTAGCGTAGCCCGCGCTCCCCAGGCACCCCGTGCTCCCTCGAACCCGAGCAGCGCACCACCCTCGGTGTTGTTGGTGGCCCCGAACAGCTCGGTGCGGAAGGTCGAGACCGAACGGCCGGGATCGGCCCGTGGTAGATCGGCGGGGAGCACATTGATGACGCCCCCCACGGCATCAGAGCCATAGAGCACACTGGCGGGTCCGCGAATGACCTCAACTCGTTCCGCCAGGCGAGCATCGACCGAGGGACCGTCCTCGTCGCTCCAGGAGTAGTCCTCGAGTCGCAGGCCGTTCTCCAGGACCAGGACGCGGGATCCAGCCAGCCCGCGAATGACGGGCTTTCCGATCTGCTCGCCGGTGCTCAGCGTACGAAGCCCCGGCAATTCTTCCACGGCACGGGCCAACGAGACACTTATCGAGCGGCGGAGCGCGTCACCAGACAACTCAGAGGCCGGCAACGGAGAGTCACGGGGATCGATTGGATCCCGTGTCGCAGTGACCGTAACCGGCGCAAGAAGCGTCGCGGTCTGTGGCAGAAGGCGGAGGACGACAGGCTCGCTCAGCGGAACCCGAATGCGCTGCGCAAAGGGCCGGAACCCGGGACTGCTCGCTACCAGAGTGTATTGGCCCGGCGGCACCGGGCCGAGCGTAAACTGCCCGTCGGCATCGGAGAGGACGCGCCGGCCGAGCTCGAGAAGTCCTAGGTCCGCGCGACCAACCGGAGCTCCGGTCGAATCGACGACGGTGCCCTTGACCACCTCGTTCTGTGCAGCGAGCGACCGGGCCGCCAGCGCACTGACGGACAAGGCCAGGGCAAGCCCGACCTGCATGCTCAGGCCTCTTGCATAAACGGGTAGCGCCACTCCGTCGGCGGGTCGAAGGTCTCCTTGATGGTTCGAGGTGAAATCCAGCGCATCAGGTTGAGGATGGAGCCGGCCTTGTCATTGGTGCCGCTCGCTCGCGCGCCTCCGAACGGCTGCTGTCCGACGACGGCTCCCGTGGGCTTGTCATTCACATAGTAATTGCCCGCTGCATTCCGCAGGGCCCGATCGGCCTCCACCAGTGCCGTTCGATCCTGTGCGAAGACGGCACCGGTGAGCGCGTAAGGGCTGGTCCGATCCACCAGGGCGAGCGTTTCCTGCCAGCGAGCCTCCGGATACACGTGCAGGGTGAGGACCGGACCGAAAATCTCCTCGCACATGAGCCGGTATCCGGGATCGTTTACCTGCAGCAGGGTGGGCTGCACGAACCAGCCGACCGATCCGTCGGTCTGACCGCCGGCGAGGACCGTGACGCCGGGATCCTTCTTCGCCCGCTCGAGGTGGTTGGTAATCCGCTCGAATGCGCGGCGGTCGATCACGGCGCCCACGAAGTTGCGGAAGTCGCTCACGTCTCCCATACGGATGTCGCCGATCATGCCAACCAGCCGGTCTCGCAAAGCAGGCCAGAGATTGTCCGGGACATAGGCACGGGAGGCAGCGCTGCACTTCTGCCCCTGATATTCGTACGCGCCACGCAGTAGCGCGACGGCGAGCGCATTCACGTCGGCGCTGGCGTGCGCCAGCACGAAGTCCTTGCCGCCGGTCTCACCGACGATGCGAGGATAGCTCACGTATTTCTCGAGCGTGTGCGCCACCCGCTGCTGCAGCAAGCGAAAGACCTCGGTCGACCCGGTGAAGTGGATGCCCGCCAGCATCCGGTGCCCCAGCAGGATGTCACTGATCTCCACCGAGTTGCCCGGCACGAAGTTGATGACCCCGGGCGGAAGACCGGCCTCTTCCAGGATTCGGAAGAAGTGCCAGTTGCTGAGCATCGCGGTCGCCGCCGGCTTCCAGACGACCACGTTGCCAAGAAGTGCGGGAGCAGTGGGCAGATTGCCGCCGATCGCCGTGAAGTTGAACGGCGTAATCGCGTAGACGAATCCCTCGAGCGGACGATGATCCATGCGGTTCCAGGTACCGCGCGCCGACTCGGGCTGCTCCCGATACAGCCGCTCCGCGAAATGAACGTTGAATCGGAGGAAATCGATCAACTCGCAGGCACTGTCGATTTCGGCCTGATGAGCGGTCTTGCTCTGGCCCAGCATGGTCGCTCCGTTCACGAGCGGACGGTACCGGGTGGCGAGCAGGTCGGCCGCCTTGAGGAACACCGCGGCCCGATCTTCGAAGCGCCAGTGAGCCCACTCCCGCTGGGCCTCGAGGGCGGCATCGACCGCCTGCTCGACCAGCTCCGGCGTGGCCTGGTGCACGTCGGCCAGGACGCGGGCATGGCAATGGGGCATAGTGACCGGCTCGGTGCGGCCGGTGCGAATCTCCCGGCCGCCGATCACAATGGGAATCTCTTCCTTCTGCGCGGCGATCGATTTCAGTGCTGCCTTGAGTGATGCCCTGGCGGGGCTTCCGGGATCGTAGGCGAGAACCGGCTCATTGTGTGGAACCGGAAACTTGAACGGGCTGCTCATGCGGGCGAACCTGGGACAAATGAGGAAGAAAAGGTAACCCGGCCCGCCCTCAAAAGGGCGGTTTCACATTGGCGCTACTGATAGGGCACGAGCCCCGTAGCCTTGAAAGCAGCGTGGACCTCGAGCCCTTCCCGCAAGCGTAACGTCTCGACGGCATGGCGGGTCACCTCGGCGACCAGAGGAGGCGACGTAGCGAGCGCAACGCGAATCCGGTCGCCGAAGGGTGGCTCGGGGACCAGCTCCACGATGCGGCCGAAGAAAACATTTTGCGCGCTTCCTGCCGGTGGGGTGAGATGGAGCGTGATCTCGCGCGGACTGAGCGCGACCAGAACTTCACCCACATCGCCGGAGTCCGCGGCAATCACGGAGCCGAAAGGGGTCTGGACCCGAACCAGGCCCCCGACTTCCGCAGCCGCAATCGATCCTCGCAGAAGGTTGACTCCCATGAACTCTGCGACGTAGGCGGAGCGTGGATGTCGCAGCAGATCATCCGGCACGCCATGCTGAGTTACCCGGCCCGATTCGAGCACTGAGATCCGATCGCCGAAGACGATCGCTTCCATTGGATTGTGGGTCACGTAGACCGTAGCGCCGGGAAGGGAGGCAAGGGTCTGCCGCAGCTGAGCCCGAACCGAACGCCGGGTCTTGAGATCCAGAGCCGATAGCGGTTCGTCCAGCAATAGCAAACGGGGCTGCAGCACAAGGGCCCGCGCCAGCGCGACACGCTGCTGCTGGCCTCCTGAGAGTTGATGCGGCTTCCGTGCCCGCAGCTCCTCGAGGTCGAAGCGAAGCAAGATCGCCTCCACCTGCTGGCGGATCTGGGTGCCACCTACATGTTGCGCCCGGAGGCCGAATGCGATGTTCTCGAATACGGACAGATGTGGGAAGAGAGCGTAGTCCTGTGACAAATACCCAACCTCCCGCTGCCACGTGGGGAGCGAGACTCCGGTTTTGTGATCGAACCAGGTTTGATTATCGACGGCGATATGGCCGTCATCCGGAGCGGTCAGCCCGGCGAGTAGGCGGAGCACGGTGGTCTTGCCCGCTCCGCTCTCCCCCACCAGCGCGAGCGTGCTGCCGGCCTCGATTTCGACCGTGGCCGCCAGTGACAAACCACCAAGGCGCTTAACCAGCCCGGCGCTGACCACGAAGCGCGGCAGGCCCGAACGGAAAGGCCCGCACACCCACGAGAATCGTGAGCGAGATCAACACCAGGAGCACAGAAAGGGCGATCGCCGCATCCAGATCGGTCTGCAAGGCGACGTAGACGGCCAGTGGCATCGTCTGGGTCACGCCGGGAAGGTTGCCGGCGAAAGTGATAGTGGCGCCGAACTCACCGATTGCCCGCGCCCAGCACATGGTGGCTCCCGCCAGCACCGAAGGAGCGGCGAGCGGCAGGAGCACACGTACGAACGCCGTGACCGGTGCAGCCCGGAGCGTCGCCGCAGCGTCCAGATAGCGAGTCTCCACTTCCCGGAACCCGGCCGCGGCCGCCCCGATGAAGAACGGCGCAGCGATGAACGCCTCGGCGAGCACCACGGCAGTGGTAGTGAAGGGAATGCTCAATCCGAAAATACCGAGCGCGCGACCGGCCAGTCCCGCCCGCCCGAATGCCAACAGCAAGCCCACCCCGGCGACCGTCGGTGGCAACACCATGGGCAGCGCGATGATGGCCTCGAGGACGTGCTTGCCTCGGAACTCGCGAGTGGCGAGTAGGTACGCGACTGGCAGGCCCAGGATCGTTGCCAACGCCGCCGCACAAAGACTGGTTTCGAGACTGAGCCGGATGGCGGCCAGGACGAGCGGCTCGGAAAGGCGAGCTAAGATGTCACCGACTGGTGCACGGAGGAGCAGCGCGAGCACCGGAAGGACCAGGAGAACGAGCAGGAAGGAGACTGCGAGCGCAGTAACAATCCGGCCTGCCAGGACGCGCCCCGACATCGTCTCCGGCTCCTCACCGAGGAGCGCCGGCCGGCGAGGGATTCATGGCTGTCTCGGCGGGCAGAAAGCCGTGCCGCGCCAGCAGAGCCTGCCCTTCGCCAGAGGTGATGAATTGGATGAACTGCTGCGCCGCGGCCGATTGTCCTGACCGTTTCAGCACCGCAATGGGATAGGTGGCCACCACGTTGTAGGGGTCGGGAATGTCAATAGTGCGCACGGCTTTTCGAACCGACGGCGTCACATCGGACACGTACACAATTCCTCCGTCAGCCTCACCCAACTGAACCTTCGACACCACCGCCTTTACGTTCTCCTCCTCGGAAACTACGCTCCCGAGCACCCGTCGCGAGTAGCTCGAACCGAAGCCCGGCGCTCTGTTCAGGCGATTCAACGCTTCGCGGCTGTATTTCCCCACCGGAACGGCCTCCGCACCCAGCACGAGCTTGAGCCCCCTTTTACCGAGATCCTCCAGCCGGTCGATGCGGCCGGGATTCGAAGCCGGTGTAATCACGACCAGACGGTTCCGCGCAAAGATCGCCGGTTCACCCGCGATCAGGCCGGTGTCTCGAGCCACCTGCATCCACCGCTGATCGGCCGAGGCGAACACATCTGCCGACGCGCCCTGCTCAAGCTGCAGCACGAGTTGCTGCGAGCCTGCGAAGCTGTAGCGAACGGCCATGGGCGGCGTTCGCCGCCCCAGCGATTCGGCCGCCTCGGTGAAGGCATCTTTGAGGGACGCGGCGGCAAACACCGTGAGCTCGGCCGGCTGCCGTTGCGCGCTCAGTGAGATCGGAATCCCCGCCGCAGCGGCGACCAACAGACTTGTCCAACGACGTTTGAGCATGACTCCGTTTCAACCCTTTCCGATCATGACCTCGGTGGACTTGATCACCGCGTAGACCTCGTCTCCCACCCGGAGCTGCAGCCGCTCGGTAGCTCCCCGCGTGATCAGCGAAACCAGCTCCTGGTCTCCAATCGCTACTCGCACCTCCGCCATCAGCCCGTCGGTCGTGAGCGCGACGATGCGGCCGCGAAGCTGGTTGCGGGCGCTCAGATCGATCGCCTGCGCCGACGTCGCCCCTTCAGGGGGGAGCTGAGCCAACCGACCCTCCAGCTCGCGGCGAGGGATCAGCCACTTCCGTCCGACTCGCACGGCTGGGATGCGCCCGGTGCGGGCGAGAAATTGGACCCGTTTCGGATTGAGGTGGAGGACTTGGGCCGCCTCAGTGACCGTTAATGTTTCCATATGTTCCCATAGCGATAGCGCAAACAGTCGATTGGGAGATATTATAGCCCGCCCTTGCCCCGCGGCCAGCACCCCCGGTCAACTCAGGTGAGGTCCTCGATGAAGTGGCTCGCCAGTACAGCGTGTCTGGCCGCTCTCTTGGCTTGCCCTGCTCCCGCGACGCGACTCACGGCGCAACAAGGTCGGGACTCCTCATATCAAACGCCGCCATCGTCCACCGGGCCCACGCTCAAGGTGGGCGGCTATCTCCAGGCACGGGAAACCTGGCAGGAAGCGGGCAACGTTCTGACGGGGACGCTCAACCGGGCGCGGGCGTACGTCGAGGGCAATCTGACGGCCGGATTCAGCTATCGGATCATGGCGGAGTACGAGGCCGGCGGGAACGCGAGTACCGCCGCCAGTGTGAGCCTCCGTGACGCGTACATTCGGTGGACCCGCAATGACTTTGTTGTCTGGGCGGGGCAGTTCAAGACCCCGTTCAGCCCCGAGTTCATCATCTCGATCACCCAGGTCGAGACCGCTGACCGCGCCACCGTAGTCGATACGCTCGCGCCCAAGCGGGACATCGGCGTCATGGCAACGTACGCGTTTCGACCCTATGTGACCCTGGCCGCCGGATTTTTTAACGGGGAAGGCCAGAATCGCATCATCAACGTCGACTCGGCGAATATGGTCGTGGCCCG
>JBKPOS010000128.1:0-12525 GCA_046733215.1 Gemmatimonadota bacterium | reverse complement strand
GCGGTGGACGACCTCGTAGCCCGCGCGCGCTACGCGCTTGCGGTAGCGGGCGAAGTGCCCGTGGTCGAAGAAGCCCCCTCGGGGCTTGCGATACGAAACGGCCGGCATCCGCTGCTGTTGTCCGGCTCCGTGCCCGTGGTGCCGTTTGAGCTCGATCTGGATGCTGCGGAACGCACGCTGCTGGTAAGCGGTCCGAATACCGGCGGGAAAACGGTGCTGCTCAAGGCGGTCGCACTGTTAGCCGCGTTGGCACAGAGTGGGATCGTGCCGCCGGTCGGTTCGGAAAGCCGGCTACCCGTTTTCGGCCGGTTCTTTGCGGACATCGGAGATCGGCAATCCATCGCGGCGAGCTTGTCGACTTTCAGCGCTCATGTGGGGACGCTGCGCCGCATTTTGGACGAGGCCGATGCGACGTCGCTGGTCTTGCTCGACGAGATCGGGAGCGGCACCGATCCCACCGAGGGCGGTGCGCTGGCTGCGGCTTCGCTCACGGCTCTCACAAAGCGCGGCGCGCTCACCTTTGCGACTACTCACCTCGGCGCGCTCAAGGACCTTGCCGCTCATACGAGCGGTGTAGTGAACGCCTCGCTCGAGTTCGACGCCGCGACGCTGACGCCGACCTATCGCCTCTCGAAGGGGGTTCCAGGTCGTTCGTACGGTCTGGCGATTGCGCGGCGCCTTGGCATCGCCCCCGAGGTGCTTGCGGACGCAGAAGCCCGCATTCCGGACGCGGAAAAGACCCTCGACCAGCTCCTCGCCACCGTTGAAGAGCGAGCCCGAGAGCTGGAAGCGGACCGAGCGGAGCTCGAGGCTCGACGGGCCGAGGCGGACGCGCTCGACGACCGGCTCAGCGTGCAGGCGGACGCCCAGGCGGCGAGGGAAGCGGCGCTCAGAAAGCAGGAGAAAGACGCGGAGCGACGGGCTCGTGAGCAGGCTCGGGCATTTCTACTAGATGCGCGCAATCGGGTGGAGGAGGCGCTGGGCGCCGCGCGATCGGTCGCCGATACCGCCGCGGCACGGGAGGCTCGCCGCTTGGTCGAGGAGGGGATCGCGGCGGAGGCTCAGGCCCTGGCTGCAATGGATGAGGAGGCCGCGTGCGAAGAAGCGGCGCACGTCGACGTTGGGAGCCGAGTGCGGGTGGGCTCTCGTGGGGTTGGTCAAGTGGTGGAGCTAAGATCGGATGGAAAGCTGGTGGTCGTGATCGGCGCCATGAGGATGGTAGTAGAGCCGGGTGGGGTGACGGTGCTGCAAGAGGGGAGAACGGGGGAAAGGAAGAAGCGGGAAAGGGGGAAGGGGAGTTCCGGTGAAAAGATTGGCGCGGCTCAGACTGCTTCTTTGGAGATCGATCTTCGCGGCATGACAGGCGACGAAGCAGAAGCCGCCACGCTCGTCGCGGTCGATGCGGCGGTGTTGGCTGAACAGCCCTATCTTCGCATCATTCACGGCATGGGAACCGGAGTGGTTCGCGAGCGGGTTCACCGGGTGGTACGAAACGATCGACGGGTTACCCGGTTCGGTTTCGCGCCATCCAACCAGGGAGGCACCGGGGTCACCATCGTGGAATTTCCTGGATGAGCATGATTCCCGACGATGTCATCGAACAGGTCCGCGACAGCGCGGACCTGGTCGGGCTCATCGGCGAATCGGTGAACCTGAAGCGCACGGGCTCCGACTATCGGGGCCCGTGTCCTTTTCACGGCGGCAAGAACCGCAACTTTGCCGTTATCCCCAAACGGGGGATGTATTACTGCTTCGTGTGTCACGAATCCGGCGATGTGTTTCGTTGGTTGATGAAGCGCTTCGGCATGGACTATCCCACTGCGGTCCGCGACATCGCCCGGCGAAGCGGGATCGTGATTCCGGAAACCGGCGGCCGGTCAGGTCCCGATCCGCTCGAGCCCCTCTACAGCGCCGTCGCGGCCGCACATGACTGGTTCGGGCGACAACTGCTGGAAAAGCCCGAGGGCCAGGAGGCGAGGGACTACCTGAGCGGTCGAGCTATCAGCCTCGAGCAAGCGGGAGAGCACGGCCTGGGGTGGGCCCCCCAGGCGAGCGCATTCACCGCTGCAATGAACGAGCTCGGAATCGAGCAGGGAGTGCTGCTCGAATGCGGTCTCCTCGGCCAGCGGGAGGACGCCAGCATCGTTCCGCGGTTTCGATATCGTTTGCTCTTTCCCATCCATGACCTCCGGGGGCGGGTGGTCGGTTTCGGCGGGCGACTTCTGCGACAGGGCGAGCCCAAGTATCTCAACTCCCCGGAGACGCCGATTTTTCACAAGGGTCGGCTGCTGTACAACCTGCACCAGGCCAAGACTTCGATTCGGCAGGAACAAACGGTCATCCTGGTGGAGGGCTACTTCGATGTCCTGCGGCTTGTGCTCGCGGGCGTCGATCATGTGGTCGCGCCAATGGGCACTGGCCTGACCGGCGATCAGGCAGCATTGCTGCGGCGTTTTGCGCAGGTGGCAACGCTCCTGTACGACAGCGACGACGCGGGCCTGAAAGCAACGTTCCGCGCCGGTGACGAGCTGCTGCGACATGGCGTCCGGGTCAGAGTCGCGACAATGCCGCCTGGCGAGGACCCTGACACCCTCGTGCGCAGCGGTGGGGTCGGGGCGCTCGCGCCGGTCCTGCGCGATGCGATGGACGTGCTCGAGCGAAAGATCCAACTGCTGGAGCAACGTGGCTGGTTTGAGAAAGTCGAGCGCCGCCGCGAGGCCCTGGACAAGCTTCTGCCGACGATTCGGGCCGCCGCGGATCCCGTCATGCGCGAGCTGTACGCCAGCCGTGCGGCCGAGCGGGTGGGGATTCCGCGAGACGTTGTCGTTGCCGAGGCCAACCGAGCGCCGAGCACTCCCGCTGCCCCACCGGTTCGGCGTGGGCCGAGCGACGTACGGATCCGCGGGGCGGCAGGCGTTCCCGACCCCCGGCCCAAGACTCGGTTTGGTACCGGAGCGGAGCGACAGATCCTGCGCGCCATGATTGCGTCGCCCGAATGGCGTGCCATCGCCGGCCAGGAGCTCAGGCCGGAGCTATTCGAGATTCCTGCGTTTCGGGAGCTGTATACCGCGCTCGCCGGCCTCCCGGCTTTCGATCCCGGTGGCCAGCTTCCGGAGGGCTTGTCTACCGAGGCTGCGACAGCATGGACCGAGCTGCGGGCGGCTGCGGCGGCATTGAGTCCGGAACAGGCATCCGATGATTACGCCTGGGCCCATGAGACCCTCGCTGCCCGACCGGAATATCGTGCGATCATCCGTCTCACAGACGCCATGGAGAAGCTGCGGCGCCTGGCCGAGCTGGATGCTCGCTTTCCTGCATTCGCACGGAAGCGCGGGTACGTCCGTTCCCAGCAGTCGCGTCAGCACCGAGCCCGAAGCTGAGTTCGGGCGTTGTCTCACCACTCGAGGATTTTCGATGCATCCTGACCTCAGTAAGCTGCTCGACCTGCAAGCCAAGGACAGCGCCATTGCGGAGGTGGACGCCCGGATCACCGCCGTAGACGCCGATGTCGCTGAGCTCGACCAGGAGCTCGCGCGAGCGCGAGGGGTTCGCGATGTTGCTCAGCGCGCAGCGGACGACGGCGCGCGCCGCCGTGACGAGCTGGAGACCAAGATCGAGAGCTACCGGCAACTGCAGGATCGCCGGCGGCAGCGGCTCGAGTTCGTGCGCAACCCCAAGGAAGCGTCGACGCTGATGGCAGAGATGGATCTGGCTCGGTCAGTGCTTGCAAAAGAAGAGAGCGACTGGGTGCGATCGGCCGATTCGGTTGAAACCCTTCAGGCCAAGGTGGACGAGGAGCAACGGAAGATGGAAGGTCTCGAGCAGGAGCAGACGCCCAGGCGTGCCTCCCTGGTTGAGGAGCGCGTGGCCCTGGTGTCGGAGCGGGAAACGTTACTGCAGGAGCGGGAGAGCGCCGCGAACCTTCTTGATCGGGGTCTTCGTATTCGGTACGATCGCCTGCGCCGGGCTCGCGCCACGCCGGTCGTGGTCCCGCTGAACGGTGATTCCTGCGGGGCGTGCTTCACGACAATACCCAAGAACCGCAGGACCCAGATTCGAGCGGGAGCAATCATCGAGGGCTGTGAAGCCTGCGGTGTGATCCTCTACGCGGCCGACGCGTGACCACCCTGTCGGCAACTCCGCTGCGCTGGGTCGTGTCGCCCGCGCCCGCCGCCTCAGCGGTTCGCGAGTTGGCGGCGGGACTCCACCTTCCCGAAGCGCTGGCCGGTATTCTCGTGCAACGGGGCTATGGAGCCCCGGATGACGCCCGTCGATTCCTTCGGCCGAGCCTCGCGGAGCTGTCGGATCCGCTGGCTTTGCGGGATATGGATCGCGCCGTTGCGCTGATCGTCGCCGCAGTCAAGAGCAAGGTGCCGATTCTGGTGCACGGCGATTTCGATGTGGATGGACAGTGCGCATCGGCATTGCTCACCCGTGCCCTCCGACTTGCGGGCGGCGAGGCGATGGCGTTCGTGCCGCACCGATTGCGCGATGGGTACGATTTCGGGCCGGCGGGTCTGACACAGGCTCACGCCATCGGGGCGAAGCTCATCATCACCTGCGATTGCGGGATCACGGCGGTGGAGTCGGTCGCTGCTGCGAAAAACGCTGGCATCGACGTCATCGTGACCGATCATCATCTCCCGGGCCCTTCGCTTCCGCCGGCCGACGCCGTGATCGATCCGCAGCGATCGGACGACCGCTCGGGCGCGACCAATCTTTGCGGCACTGGAATCGCCTTCAAGCTGGTGCAGGCGTTAGTGCCGGCGCTCGGCCTGTCACCCAATTTGCCGCTCCACCTGCTGGACCTGGTCGCGCTCGCCACCGTTGCCGACGTGGTCCCGTTGGTGGGCGAGAACCGCATTTTGGTGAAGCATGGGCTCAAGCTGCTGGCCGACAGTCGCTGGGTGGGCATTCGCGCGTTAGTAGAAACGGCCGGGCTGAGCGGTCGAGCGATCCGGGCCGGACACGTCGGCTTCATTCTGGGGCCACGGCTCAACGCGGCCGGCCGTATCAGCGATGCGTCGGAAGGGCTCAAACTGCTGCTGACCGACGATCCCGTCGAAGCGATGGTGCTGGCGCGGCGACTCGATGTGCTCAACTCGGAGCGCCAACTGATCGATCAGCGAATTCTGGATCAGGTGCTCGACCAGCTGAGTCAGGCGGATGCCCTCGACGCGGGCATCGTGCTCGATGGTGAAGGATGGCACCCTGGCGTCGTCGGGATCGTGGCGTCGCGAGTGGTGGAGCGGTACGGCCGCCCGACGTTCCTGATCGCCTTCGACGGAGAGATCGGTAAGGGCTCCGGTCGGAGCATTTCCCGCTTCAACCTGCACGCGGCATTGACCGAGTGCGGCGATCTGCTCGAACGTTACGGTGGTCACCACATGGCAGCAGGGCTGACCGTCCGGCGAGACAACCTGAGCGCCTTCCGGGCGCGTTTTGCCGGAGTGGCCCGTCAACTGCTTGGCCCGGACGATATCGGACCCGAGCAGAGAGTGGACCTGGAGATTCCGCTGTCGCAGGCGACAGCCGACTTCGAACGCCTGGCTCGTTATCTCGAGCCCTGCGGAGCCGGCAATCCCACACCGGTACTGGGAGTTCGCCGGGTTCATTTTTCCCGCAGGGCCATCGTGGGCAGCGGGCATCTCAAAGGCGTGCTCGAAGACGGCGATGCACAGTTGTGCGCGATCGGCTTTCAATGGGCCGACCGGGCGCCCGGCTTGGGCGATGGACCGCTGGACGCTGCGTTCCGGCTCGAGCTGAATGACTGGCAGGGATTCAGCACGCTGCAGGCACGGCTTTGCGCTCTGGCGCCTTCTGGAGCGCCGTCATGATCGTCGGGCGCGGCTACCCCGTCCCTCGCCCCGGATCAACGGGAAGGTGGCGCCCAGCGCGCTTCCGGGTCCGCTCCGCCGAACGCACTCAAGGAGCTTGCAAGAAGGCGGCGCGAAAGGAGCCGTTTCCCGCCGCCTCCGAACCAGCAAGGAAATGAGAATCGTCGGCGGGCGATTCCGGGGCCGGCGGCTGGTGGTGCCGAAGGACGCCCGGGTGCGCCCGACCGCCGATCGGGTGCGCGAAGCCTGGATGAGCATCGTGGGTCCGTCCCTCCCGGATGCGCGGGTGGCAGACCTCTATGCCGGCAGCGGGGCGCTCGGGCTCGAAGCGCTTTCCCGAGGGGCCAGGTCGGTGGACTTCGTCGAGCTAGCGCCCGGCTCCCTCGCGGCGCTCCGAGCCAACATAGAGGCATTTGGTGTGGGCGAGGCGGTCCGGGTCCATCGAGCCGATGCGCTCCGGTTCATTGAGCGGCTGACGCCGGAGACTTGTGATGTCGCCTTCGCCGATCCCCCATACATCACCGATGCAGCCGAGCGGCTGGTGGCACTCTTCCGCCAACGCCCATTCGCGCGCATTCTTTCCGTCGAACACCGAGCCGACCTCGCCCTGCCCGGGGATGACACCCGCCGGTATGGCGACACCGCCCTCACCTTCTGCCATGGTCCATGACGCGGATCGCCATCTACCCCGGCTCGTTCGATCCGCCGACGCGCGGCCATGAAGATCTCATCCGACGAAGTCTCGCCCTTTGCGACCGCCTGGTAGTCGCAGTGGCCGTCAACGTGGCAAAACAGCCGCTCTTTTCGGTCGAAGAGCGGCTCGAGATGTTGCAAGCTGCTTGCGGCGGAGACGCTCGAGTGGCCTTCGAGTCTTTCGACGGACTCTTGGCAGCGTACGCCAAGCGGATCGGCGCGACAATTATGGTCCGTGGTCTTCGCGCCGTGAGTGATTTCGAGTACGAAACTCAGATGGCCCTCATGAACCGCCAGCTGAATCCCATGCTGGAGACGGTCTTCCTGGTTCCGGCACTGGACCTAACGTATCTGAGCTCGAGCCTGGTGCGCGAGGTCGCTCGTTTCGGTGGCGACGTGACAAGTCTGGTCCACCCAGGGGTGGCGGCGGCGCTCGAGCGCCGGTTCGGCCGATGAGCTTCCGCTCCGATTTGTTGCGCAGGGCCGCGGAACGCAAGGCCAGGGTCGTGTTGGCCGAGGGCGACGACGATCGGGTTCAAGCCGCCGCCGAGTATCTCACCAGGGAAGGGATCGCCGAGCCCATTGTACTCGGATCGCAGGGTGTGGTTCCGGAGAAGGATCCCCGGCTACAGCGAGTAGCCAATCATCTGCGCAGCAGGCGGCCGGAGAAGATCCGGGATGGCGTTCACGCCATAGAGCTCGCCACCGAACCGCTCAATTTCGGCGCGGGGCTCGTGGCCCTGGGCGAAGCCGATGCGTGTGTCGGGGGCGCCGTCTACCCTACCGCGGATGTCATTCGCGCCGCCCTCTGGGCGATCGGCACCGCACCAGGCGTCAACCTAGTCAGCTCGGCCTTCTACATGGTCTTTCAGAACGACTCGGTCTTGACCTTCACAGATTGCGCCGTAGTACCCGAACCGACCTCGGAGCAGCTGGCCGAAATCGCGCTGGCGGCGGCCCGCGACCGAACCCGCCTGATCGGCGACGTTCCCCGGGTCGCATTCCTGTCCTACAGCAGCAAGACCAGCGCGCGGGGAGCCGGGGTAGATCGGGTTCGCGATGCGGCTCTCCGCTTCCGGGATCTGGCTCCCGGTATTGCCTCCGACGGCGAGCTGCAGGTAGATGCGGCGATCGTGCCGGACGTGGCCGAGCGGAAGGCGCCGGGCTCTCCGGTTGGTGGGAGGGCGAACATTCTGGTTTTTCCGGACCTGAACGCCGGCAACATCGGTTACAAGCTGGTTCAGCGACTGGGCGGCGCGGTTGCTCTCGGGCCGATCCTGCAGGGGCTCCGTCGTCCCATGGCCGACCTGTCCCGCGGGGCCACGACCGATGATATTGTCGAGGTGGCTGCGGTCGTGGCCCTGCAACAGGACCCGGCGACCCTTTGACGGAGACAGGCATGGGGTTTCACCTAGCGAAGGACGCCGGCGGTGCGGTCGTGGTAAAGGTTGACGGCCAGCTCATTGTCGGTAACCGGCAGGAGCTCAAGGACTTGATCAATGACGGCCTGGACAAGGGCGAACGGAAGTTCTTGATCGATTTCGCCCAGACGGGGTACATCGACTCGTCGGGACTCGGGGCTCTGGTTTCTCTGTCGAAACGGGTGCGAGAACTGGGCGGCGAGCTTCGACTGTCGGGCCTCAACGAAGACCTTCGGTCTCTTTTCGAGCTGACCAAGCTCGACACTCTGTTCGCCATCGCGGACACCCCCGAGCAGGCTCTCGCCAACTTCTGATCACCATGACCTCGCCACTTCAGCTGTGCATCCGCCGAACTCCCTCTGCCGGGATGCACCCGACGGAAGTGCGGGTTCAGCTCAGGATGCCGAGCGAGGTCGCCTGCATCGAGCAGACGGTGAGCCTGGTAACGCGGCACTGCCTCTCCGGCTCAGCCGCCAATGACAACCTGCGGTTCCGGCTGCAGGTCGCACTCGCGGAGGCGCTCGCCAACGCGGTGGTTTGTGGGAATCAGGAAGATCCGGCCAAGTCGGTTCAGGTCGAGGCGGAGCTCTGCACCGATCACATCATGGTGCAGGTCACGGACGAAGGCGGCGGGTTCGATCCCGAGCAGGTACCGGAGCCCGTGCACCCCGAGCACATTGCCGAACCCTGCGGTCGTGGTCTGTTCCTCATCCGGAAGCTCGTAGACGACGTGCATTTCAACGAGCAGGGAAACTCCATCTGCATGACGCTGCGCCGCCGGTAGCGCGCCTCGACGACATCCTCGGAGCTCTCGGCGCACTCGTCGGTGGACGAGTGCGATTGTGGCGCTTCGATGGGCGGGGGCTGCGTGCGGCGGGTGGGGGTGATCCGGGCTGGACACCGCCTATCCCGCGGGCCGCAGGCCTGGTTCCGACACCTTCCGGCTCGATCAGACTCGACCCGGTGCCCGGGCTCGAAGGCTATTGGATCGAGACCGCTGTGAACGACGAGGGCGCCAGTCCCGAGACCGCCTCCCGCGTCAAGCCGGTCGTCGCGGCGCTGCTCGATGCCGAGCGGCAGCGCGCGTTTTTGGCCGAGGAGCTGGCGACCCGGTACGAGGAGATCGATCTGCTTTATGCGATCAGTGAAATCCTGGGCCGGACTACCCAGCTGGAGCAGGCAGCCCAGACGATCGTCCGCGAGGTGAGCACGGTGGTCGGTGCGCGACGCGCGTCGATCATGGTGTATGACGAGGCGAGCGGTCTGCTTCGGACGGTCGCCGCGCGAGGTTTCACGACCGAGGACGTCGTTCCCGTGTCGCCGGGAGATGAGCGATCGGTGGCCGCCCGGGTCTTTCGCGAGCGGCGCGTCTTCGTGCACGAGCCCGAAGACGGCAGCCCGGATCCGAGCAGCGACGGGAACCGCGGGTACAAGGGACGAGCCTACCTCAGCGTTCCGATCAGCTATGCGGCGCCCGGTGGGGTCACTCGATGTCTCGGCGTCATCAACCTGACCGATCGATTCGGTGGCGATCGCTTCAGCGCGGGTGATCGCAAGCTGGTGACGGCAGTTGCCAATCAAATCGGCGCCGCGGTAGAGAACGCCCGGCTGGTGATGCGGGATCTGCGGCAGCAGCGGGTTCGCCGCGAGCTCGAGCTGGCGCACGATCTTCAGCTCAAGCTGCTTCCTCACCCCGGAGTGCTTCAGGACGACGCGCACCTGGCCGCCCGCTGCGTGCCGGCGGAGTCGGTTGGGGGCGACTTCTACACCTTCACCCGACTGGGGCGGGGCCGGCTCGGGGTCATGCTCGGCGACGTCTCATCCCATGGATTCTCCGCGGCGCTGATCATGGCCCTCGTCATGTCCGCTGCGGGCATTCACGCGGCTGCCGCAGTCACGCCGGATGAAACGCTCTCGGCCCTGCTCGAGAGTCTGGGTACCGAGCTCAACACGACCGAGATGTACTTCACTGTCTTCTACGGAGTGCTCGATGCGACCGGCAGGCGGCTCTCGTACGCAAATGCAGGTCATCCCTATGCCTTTCGCGTCCCCCCTATCGGCGATCCGGAGCGGCTCGAGGCAACGGGCGCTCCCATCGGACTCGGCAGCCAGGGCACGATCGAACGGCGCCAGGTTCCGTGGGCACTCGACGATCTCCTCTGCCTCTGCACTGATGGTTTGGTGGATGCGCGGAATGCGAAGGGAGAGCGCTTCGGCGAAAGAAGGCTGTTGGACTTGCTCTGCTCCCACCGGACCGAAACGCCGGAATCCATCCTGCACGCCGTTTTCGCCGAGGCAGACAACTTCGCATCGCCACCCATTGACGACAGGAGTCTCCTGGTTCTTCGACTGAAGGACGGCGCGAACAGCGTGAACAGTGAAGAGTGAACGGGGGATGCGTTGCCAGGGTACCTCCCGTTTACCGTTCACCGTTCACCGTTCACGCTTTTCCTGACCATGCCTCCGCCGGCAAAGAAGTCCCTCGGCCAGCACTTCCTGAAAGACCCTCGAATACTGGCTCGCATTGCAGATGCGCTCGAAGCCACGCCCGCGGACACGGTGCTGGAGATCGGTCCCGGATTGGGCGGATTGACGGCGGCTTTGGCGGAACGGGCCGGACGGGTCGTTGCGATCGAGAAAGACCGGAGTCTCCTGCCGGCGCTGGAGCAACTGCTACCTGGGGTGCGCCTCATCGAGGGCGATGCTCTGACGCTCGATTGGCATGCCGCTGTGGGTACATCCGAGTACCTGATCGCCGGCAACATCCCGTACAACATCACATCACCCCTGATCGAGAAGGCCCTCGAGCCTCCCCGACCCTCCCGCATCGTATTTCTGGTGCAGTACGAGGTCGCGGAACGGGTGGCGGCTCAGCCAGGGAGCCGGGAGTACGGAGCTCTCACTGTCGGGGTACGGGCGCAGGCATCGGTGGAATTGTTGTTTCGAGTTTCCCCGGGGGCGTTCGTTCCTCGTCCGCAAGTCGATTCGGCAGTACTGCGACTGCGTCCGCTCGCTCATCCGGTCGTGGCCGACGAACACCGCCGCCAGTTCCGTCGCTTCGTGGTTGGATTGTTCGGATTTCGCCGAAAGCAGTTGCTCCGCGGGTTGCGCGAGCTGACGGGCTGGCCGGCAGATCGGGCGGGGGCGGCGCTGACGGCCGGGGGACTGGATCCGTCGCGGCGCCCGGAGACGTTGTCGGTCGCGGAATTCGCCGCGCTGTCACGCGTCCTCGTTGACTCCGGGTGGGGAGGCGGCTAGCTTTGTGAAACATTTCACAAAACCGGCCCAATGCGCAAAGTGGCCGAGAGCACGGTTCGCCGCCTCTCCCTGTACCTGCGATTCCTGGAAGAGTTCGAAGAGCAGGGCATCGACACTATCAGCTCCGAAGCACTGGCCTCCCGGGGTGGGACGACCTCGGCCCAGGTGCGGAAGGACCTGTCGTTCTTCGGCTCGTTCGGCAAGCGCGGGCTTGGCTACGCGGTGCCGGAGCTGGCCGGACGACTCCGGGAGATTCTGGGGCTCGAGCGGCGCTATCGGGTCGCCATGATCGGGGCGGGGAAGATTGGGAGCGCGCTGGTCCAGTATCGGGGCTTTCGCCAGCGCGGGTTCGACATCATCGCCATCTTCGACGTGGACCCCACCAAGGTCGGTCATCAATGGAACGGGCTTACGGTACAAGACATTGGACATCTCGAGGCCGAGCTTGGCAAGCATCCGATCGACATGGCGGTGCTGGTTACACCGGCGGATGCTGCGCAACCGGTCACGGATCGCCTGGTGAAGCTCGGGGTCAAGGCGATTCTCAACTTCGCTCCACTCCAGCTGACAGTGCCTGAGGACGTAGTAGTGAAGAGCGTGAATCTGGCGTTGGAGTTGGAGACGTTGAGCTATGCGTTGAGCAACAGATAGAACAACGTGAACGGTAAGCGGTAAACGGGAAGTGCCCCGCGTCGGGTCCCCCCGTTCACCGTTCACCGTTCACCGTTTACGTTGTTGGACATGTCCTGCCTCCACGTCTCCTCCGAAATCGGTGCTTTGCAGTCGGTCCTGGTCCATACGCCCGGACCGGAGCTGCACGCGGTGACGCCCGGGACCCGCGAAGACTATCTCTACGACGACATCATCGATCTCGAGACAGCGCAGCGGGAACACCGACAGTTTGTCGCCGTGCTTTCCCGTTTCGCCCAGGTCATGCAGGTACGCAAGCTGGTGGCGGAAGCGCTGGACAACCCCGAGGCGCGGAATTTTGTCATCACGAAGACGATGGATGTGGTGCCTTCGGACGCACTCGCGCAGCAGCTCACGGCCCTCCCGGCAGACGAGATCGTGCGCATGCTGGTGGAGGGAACTGAAGAGGCGAGCGGGCCGATCGCACGGGCGCTGAACGAGGTGGGATTTGCTCTGCCGCCGCTGCCCAATCTGTTCTTTCCCCGCGATATCGGATTCGTGATCGGCGAGCACGTAGTGGTGGGCGCCATGCGTTACGGTGTGCGCTGGACCGAAGAGCTGCTGATCAAGGCGCTGTTCTGCTTCCATCCGGCCCTGGCAAATGCCGGGCTGCTTTACGACGGCTC
>JBKPOS010000127.1:0-17721 GCA_046733215.1 Gemmatimonadota bacterium | reverse complement strand
AGATGCAGGTCGGGAACAGGCGCAACTGCCATCCCCAGCCGGTACACATCGGGATACCGCAGCATCGCGTTCAGGGTCATCGATCCGCCACCGCTCCAGCCCCAGATGCCAATCCGGGACGGGTCCACGTAGGGCCGCTGCGCCAGCGCCTTGGCTGCTGCCGCCTGATCCGCCGAGGCCAGCACACCAATCTGGCGATAGATCGATTTGCGCCAGGCGCGGCCCCGCGGCGCAGGGGTGCCTCGATTGTCGACGCTGACCACGATGTACCCCTGCTGAGCCAGCATGAGGTGCCAGAGTCCGCTGAACCCTGGCCATTGGTCCAGCACCGTCTGGGCTGCCGGCTCTCCGTACACATGGAAGAGCACCGGGTAGCGCTTGGTCGAATCAAAGTCGGCCGGGCGAAGTATCCAGCCGTCCAGCTTGGTTCCGTCGCCGGCGTCCACCTTGAAGAACTCCACCGGTCGCCGCGCTAGCGCGCCGAGCCGGGAAACGAGCTCGGCGTTGTCTTCCACTACGCGGACCCGCTCGTGACGAGGCAGGCGCACCAGCTCATACTGGGGCGGCCGATCGAACGTGGACCAGGTATGAAGGGCCCACTGAGCACCCGGCGCGATTTCGTAGTCGTGGCTCCCTGCCTGCCCGGTTGGCGTGATCCGCTCCGGTTTCTTTTTTCCGTCGAGCGACACCCGGTACAGATAGCGTTGCGTGGCATTGTCGGGTGACGCCGAGAAGTAGGCCCACTTGCCGGTCGTGTCCACCGCGTGAACGTAGGGCTCACCGAACGCCGCTTGGGGACTGATCAGGTCGAATGCTCCCGGAGTGAGCAACCGGACCGATTTTCCGTCCCGGGATATTCGATAGAGGTGCCGCCAGCCGTCCCGCTCGCTCATCCAGAGAAACGACTTGCCCCCATCGAGCCAGCGGAGATCGTCCACCACGTCAGTCCAGGCGCTGTCGCGCTCCGTCAGAATCGTGCGGCTCTGGCCGGTCTCGACGTTGGCGAGAATGACGTCGTTCGCGTTCTGCAGGCGATTGAGGCGTTCGATCACCACTTCCCTGGGGCTCGCCGCCCATTGCATACGGGCCAGGTACTGGTTCCGCGGATCGGCCTGAACGTCGAGCCATCGGGTCGGGCCGCCGGTGACTGAAACGACGCCGATCCGCCCGGCGGAGTTGGTGGTGCCCGCCTTGGGGTACTGGACCGGGACGACGAACGAGTAGAGGGAATCAGTGTCGTTGATGAGGTCGAAGCTGCGAACGCTGTCCATGTTGAGCTGCCAATAGGCAATGCGGCGCCCATCAGGACTCCAGCGGAATCCGTTTCTGAGATTCAATTCCTCTTCATACACCCAGTCGAAAGTTCCGTTCACCACGGTGGGCGATCCGTCGCTGGTGAGCTGGGTGATCTGGCCGTCGGCGACTCCTTCTACGTAGAGGTTGTGTTCCCGGACGTAGGCCACCGAACGTCCGTCGGGGGAGAACGTGGCGAACATTAGGGTAGATGGCTTCGCGTCGGGGCCTGCCAGCTTTCGCAACGAACCGGTCGCCGTGTCGGCCAGCCAGTAGTCACCCCGTGTGTTCTGTCGCCAGACCTTCTTTGAGTTCGTGTAGATCAGCACCTGCGATCCCGCCGGTGACCATTCGAAATCCTCCACATCGATCGGGGCCGATTCGCCCTTCGGGACCAGGCGGCTGGCCGAGACCAGCACCGATCGCTTGCCCGAAGGCGCGTCGTAGAGCACGATGTCCAGCGCATCCTTCGACGAAGCCGACGGCTCGAGCATCGTGTAGGTCGTTCCGCTGGTCCAACGTATCGGACCGTAGGTTTGCGCCTGGAACTCTCCACGACCCAGGCGGTCGAGCGTGAGGCGCGTGGGATCGCCCTGCGCCCGAGCGGCGGCCACGGGGACGAGACTCGCCAGAACCAGGATTGCCACCACCCGCGAGGCGCTCAGACGTGCTGGGAAATCGAAAGCGTGAGACATCGGGCCTTCTCGATCGATGGACGGGAGGAGAGTAAGGAGTACACGACAAAAAAACAGGGGCAGCCGGTCAGGTATATCTTCCGCCCCATGCCGCTCCCGTCGCCCATTACGTGGTCCGCCGACAAACGGGTTCGCATTCTCGACCAGACCCGCCTGCCCGAGCGGGAGGAGTACCGCGACCTCGCGTCCATCGCCGAGGTGGCGGAAGCGATTCGCGCGTTGCGCGTGCGGGGCGCGCCGCTAATTGGCATCGCTGCCGCCATGGGCGTCGCCATGGAAGCAATGACCAATGCCGAGCCGGACCTGGCCCGAATTCGCGATGCCTGCCGACTCCTCGGTGCGGCTCGACCGACCGCGGTGAACCTGCGCTGGGCGGTGGACCGGATGGAACGGCGGGCCGTTCAGGCCTCGGCTGCGGGCGAAAGTATGAAGGAGGCTCTGCTCGCCGAAGCCGATGCGATCCACGAAGAAGATCGGGCCATGTGCGCCCGCATCGGCGCGCTCGGCGCCAGTTTGCTGTCTGACGACGCTACGGTCTGTACTATCTGCAACGCCGGAATCCTGGCAACCGGCGGCATCGGCACCGCGCTCGCACCGGTGTATGTGGCGCACCAGTCGGGTCGCCGGCCAAGAGTGATCGTGCCGGAGACCCGTCCGTTGCTCCAAGGAAGCCGCCTGACCGCGTGGGAGCTGTCCCGCTCCGGAGTGAGCTGCACCGTGATCGCGGATGGAATGGTCGCCAGTCGCATCCGTCGCGGCGACGTGCAATGCGCCATCGTGGGGGCCGATCGGATTGCCGCCAATGGGGACGTCGCCAACAAGATCGGCACTTACGGGCTCGCTCTGGCCGCGCGGGCTCACGGAGTTCCGTTTTACGTGGCCGCACCCAGCTCGACCGTCGACCTGGCCACGCCGGACGGAAGCCGAATTCCGATCGAGGAGCGGGCCCGCGAAGAAGTGGCCCGCGTAGGAGACCGGACGGTAGCGCCGGAGGGAGTGCCGGTGTGGAATCCGGCGTTCGATGTCACACCGGCCGAGCTGATAACCGGCATCATCACCGACCGCGGCGTCCTGGCGCCGTCGGAGCTCGCCGCCGCCACGGCTGATAGCCGATAGCTGATAGCTGACAGCACTCCTCATGGCTTCGATCTTGGCGCTCGACCAAGGCACCACCGGGTCCACCGCCCTCATGATTCACGAGGACGGCACCGTTCTAGGCCGGGGCTATCGCGAGTTTACCCAGCACTACCCCCGACCCGGATGGGTCGAGCACGATCCCGAGGAGATCTTTCGGATCACGCTCGACGCTGCCCGGGAGTCACTCGCCGGTGCGCGCGAGAGACCTGCGGGGATCGGTATTACCAATCAGCGGGAAACCGTGGTGCTGTGGGATCGGCGAACGCTGGCGCCGGTTGCTCCGGCGATCGTCTGGCAGGATCGCCGTACCAGCGACCGATGTCGCGAAATTCGGGAAGCGGGACTCGCGCCGTTGCTGCGCGATCGCACCGGGCTCGTGCCCGACCCGTATTTCTCGGCGACCAAGCTGGAATGGCTGCTCCGCGATCCCGGACTGCGCGGGCGAGCCGAGAACGGTGAGTTGGCGGCCGGCACGGTCGAATCTTGGCTCGTCGCCAAGCTTACCGGCGGACGGGCTCACGTGAGCGACCACACCAACGCCAGCCGAACCCTCTTGTACTCTCTCAAGGGGCGCGACTGGGACCCCGAGCTGCTTCAGATTTTTCAGGTGCCTGCGGAGATTCTACCGCGCGTCGTTCCGTCGGCCGGACTCGTTGCTGAGTGCGACCAGAGCCATTTTGGCGTACCGCTTCCGATCGCAGGCCTGGCCGGCGATCAGCAGTCGGCGCTGTTTGGTCAGGGATGCGTTACGCCAGGCAAGAGCAAGAACACCTATGGCACCGGTGCGTTTCTCCTGGTCCATTCGGGAGATGCGAGGCCGCTTCCGCCCGAGGGCGTATTGGCCACCGCCGCGTGCGGACCGCGAGGCGAGCCCGCGTATGCGCTAGAGGGAAGCATCTTCATCGCCGGCGCTGCGGTGCAGTGGCTCCGGGACGGGCTCGGCCTCATCGGTACCGCGGCGGAAACGGAAGCTCTCGCCAGAAGTGTCCCTGATACCGGTGGGGTCCATTTCGTACCGGCGTTTGTGGGTCTGGGCACGCCGCATTGGGAGCCGGAGGCGCGGGGGACCATCACTGGTATCACTCGAGGCACCACCCGAGCTCACTTGGCCCGGGCGGCACTCGAGGCGATGGCCTTTGCTACCGCAGAACTGCTGGTCAGCATGACCGGCGGTGCTCAGCTCTCAGTGCCGGCGCTCCGGGTTGACGGGGGTGCCGCAGGCAACGACTGGCTCATGCAGTTTCAGGCCGATGTGCTCGGAGTGCCCGTGGAACGCCCCGATATGGTGGAGACCACCGCACTTGGGGCGGCCGGCCTGGCAGGCCTCGCGCTCGGTGTTTGGCGCTCCACCGAGGACTTTCTGGCGGGAAGGCGGTTCGCGCGTTTCGAGCCCAAGCTCGACCCGGCAGATCGGGCCCGCCGGTTGGTGGCGTGGGAGCGTGCAGTCCGGACGGCGTTGGCCTGGGCTCGTTATCCCCGGAGTGGGGGAGCCAACTAGGCGCTCTACGCCCCGGCGGCGGTCGACAGCGGTATATTGATTGATGTTCGTCCTGCCGGAGGAGCTGTGAAAGCCGGCCACAAATTTCTGCTCGGTGCCGCGCTGATCGTCGGAAGCGTCGCATTCCTCATAACCGAAGGCGTTCGCGAGACCGGCGTGTATTTTCTCACGCCGAGCGAGTTGGCGCAGAAGAGCGCTCAGGATCCGACCTTCGTCGAGAACGTGGGCTTCAAGGTCGGGGCCAAGGTGGTGCCAGGCTCGGTGCACCGCGATCCGGCTGCTCGTTCCATTGATTTCGAGGTGTCCGACGGGGTGAAGACGTATCCCGTGACCTACAAAGGCCTGGTCCCCGACACCTTCACCGACGCCAATGACATCGAGGTCGTGGTCGAAGGACGGCTCGGCCGCGATGGCGTCATCCGCGCGACCGACGTGCTCGCCAAGTGCGGTTCCCGCTACGAGGCCCAGTTCGGATCCAAGAAAGCCTGAGCCGGCATGACCCTGCTGGGCAACTTTTCATTATGGGCCGCCGTCCTGGTCGGGCTCTGGTGCGCCGTGGTCGGACTGTCCGGCCGCTGGCGCGATCGGCCTGACCTCGCCGCTACCGTCACCCGTTCCACTTACGCTCTGTTCGTCTGTCTGGTTGCAGCCTCGCTGGCGCTGTGGCGGGGACTTGTCTCGCACGACTTCAACATCGAATACGTCGCTGCCTACACCTCACGGAACCTGCCGCCCTACTACGTAGTCTCGGCGTTTTGGGCCGGGCAGAAGGGTTCACTGCTTTTCTGGGCGGTCGTGCTCTCGCTTTTCGGGACTTTGGCCCAGGCCCTGACACCTCGACGCCATACTGACCTGCTTCCTTATGTTGCGGCAATCACGTCGTCGGTCGTGGTGTTCTTCGTCAGTGTGATGCTGTTTTCCGCCAATCCGTTCGAGCGGCTTCCCTTTACGCCTCCGGACGGTCGCGGACTGAATCCACAGCTCCAGAACGTCGGCATGGTGATTCACCCGCCGATGCTCTATCTCGGCTACATCAGCATCACGGTTCCGTTTGCCTTCGCTGCCGCGGCGCTGCTCTCCAGAAAGCTCGACACCGGTTGGATTCACGCAATCCGGAAATGGACGCTGGTCTCCTGGCTTTTCCTGTCCATCGGCATCACGCTGGGCATGTGGTGGGCTTACGTCGAGCTGGGCTGGGGCGGCTACTGGGCGTGGGATCCGGTCGAGAACGCGAGCCTTTTGCCCTGGCTCACGATGACGGCGTTCCTCCATTCGGTGATGATCCAGGAAAAGCGCGGGATGCTCAAGCGATGGAACCTGGGCCTCATCGTGGGAACTTTTCTGCTGAGCATCTTCGGGACTTTCATCACACGCTCAGGCGTAATCTCGAGTGTGCACAGCTTCACCCAGTCGAATGTCGGCTACTTCTTCCTCGCGTTTCTGGTCATCGCGGGCACGTTCGGCTTTACGCTGCTCTACACCCGCTGGCCGCTGCTCGACGCCGAATCGCAGCTGGACTCGGTCGCCAGCCGGGAAGCCGCGTTCCTGTTCAATAACCTGCTGCTGGTGGGGATCGCGTTCTCCGTACTGTGGGGAACGTTGTTTCCGATCCTCTCAGAGCTGGTGCGCGGCAGCAAGATCACGGTCGGTCCGCCTTTCTTCAATCGCGTCAACGTTCCGCTGGGGCTGCTGTTACTCGGCCTCACTGGTGTGGGGCCGTTGATCGCCTGGCGGAAGGCTTCGACCGCAAATCTGAAACGCCAGTTCCGCTGGCCTGCGCTCGCCGGACTCATTACCCTCGCGATCGTGCTCGCTGCCGGTATGCGCGACCTTTATCCGATCATGGCGCTGACCCTGGGCGGGTTCGTTGCGGGGACCGTGGCGCAGGAGTTTCAACGAGGCGCTCGCGCTCGGATGCGGATGCACCAGGAATCTCTGCCGCTCGCGCTGACGCGACTGATCGTGCGCAATCGGCGCCGCTACGGTGGGTACATCGTGCACGTTGGCATCCTGATCTACTTCGTCGCTTTCACTGGTATGGCGTTCAAGCGAGAGCAGGAAGCGACGCTCAAGCCGGGGCAGTCGATCCAGGTACGGAGCCCGTTCGGCCATACCTACACCTTTACACACCTGGGCGTCTCCCAGTTCGAATCGCTCAACCGAATCGTGACTGCCGGGACCGTCGAGGTCCGGAAGGATGGCAAGCCGGCTGGGATCATTACTTCGGAAAAGCGGCAGCACGTCGACAGCTTTAAGCGGCCGACCTTCGAGCCGTCCACTGAGGTGGGGATTCGGAGCGGGTTGCAGGAGGACATCTACGTCGTGCTCGCGGGTGTGGTCAACGGCACTGAAGAAGCCGTCTATCGCTTCAACCTGAATCCGCTGGTCTGGTGGGTCTGGTTCGGAGGTGGCGTGCTTGTCTTCGGGGGTCTCCTGACCATGTGGCCAGGCGGCGGCCCGGTCATACGCAGCCGGCGCTCCGTCCAGCCGGGCTATGCGGCAACACTGGCCGGTGCCGCGGCGGAGGCAGAGTAAATGACCGGGCGACGAGCACTGGATATCGGAGCTAGCCAGACTCGACGGGGCTTCCTGAGTCTGGGGGCCGGGCTACTCGTGGCTGCCGTCGGAATGGTACGGACGGTGGGAGCACAGGGTCAGGGGCCCGATGGCGATCAGGAGCCGCTGGCCGGACAGGGGGCCGACGGGAGTCTTAGAGATCCTACGGTCGTGGGTCGGTCGCGCACTCCGACCCAAACAAGCGACAACGATGAGGCGATCAAGCAGATCGAGAAGCGGATCCATTGTACCTGCGGGTGCAACCTCGATGTCTTCACCTGCCGGACGACGGACTTCTCGTGCACCTATTCGCCCGAACTGCACCGCGAGGTGGTCGCTCTGTTCGACCAGGGGAAGTCCGCGCAGCAGATCCTGGACGCGTTCGTTGCCAGGTATGGTGAGAAGGTGCTGATGGCGCCCGAGCCAAAGGACTTCAATCTGGTGGGGTATCTGCTGCCTGGAGTTGCCATAACGATCGGTGCAACAGTACTCGCGTTGGTGATCGGCCGGCGGGAACGCCGGCGGTCATTGGCAATGGCGGCTGCAGCCGGCCCTCCAGCACCAAGCGGTAGTATCGCTCCGTCTTCTCAGCCCACGCCGGACGAGCTGGATCGGCTGCGCCAAGCGCTGGCCGACGTAGATGACTAGGGTGAGCGGCTGATGTTGCTGGAGGCCCTCCTGGCCGTCGTGGTTGGGGGTGTGGCTCTGTGGATCGTGCTCGAGCCGCTGATTCGACCGCACAGTGTGACACGCCTTCCCGACGAGCCGCTCGATCCGGAAGAGACGCCCAAGGGCGCCGCCCTCACCGCGCTCAAGGAGATCGAGTTCGACCGCGCGACGGGCAAACTCTCCGACGCGGACTACGAGCAGCTCAAGACGCGATACACCGCGGCTGCTGTCGACGCGCTCCGCACGGAAGCAGCTAGCCCTTCGGGCGAGGACGTCGAGGCAATGATCGCTGGCCGCGTGCGCAGCCTCCGCTTCGCTGGAGCCTCGACGCCCCGGGCGCCCGAATGCCCTACCTGTGGACCGCGTCCGGAGCCGGACGCGGTGTTTTGCTCCTCCTGTGGTTTTCGGCTGGCGGCGCCGGCCACGTGTCCCCGTTGCGGCTCATCGCTTTCTCCGGACAGCCGGTTTTGCGAGGCCTGCGGGGTTCGGGTCGCGGCGTAGGGTTCAGACCCCAACTCGCAAGCCGAGTGAGATGCCGGCGGTTGGCATCGAGCGAACCTGGTAACCTTCCGGAAGTTCCCCTTGCTTGAATAGTGATCCCGTGAGCGATGTTCGAATGCGAACAACGCCTGCCACCGAACTTCCGAACGGTGTTTGCAACTCCGCGCCAGCCTGGCCTCCGATTTTCGTTCTGCTATCACTCTCAACCGGGTTCCAGACGTCCACCGTCGGTCCACCGAACAGTCGGATCGCCGCAGCCCCCAGTCTTGTTAGGTGGAAGGAGATTTCCGGACCAACCTGAATCCAGGAAAGTTGACCCTTTGCCACGACCGCGGCCTTCGAACCGTCGATTGCAACACCGCTCTTCGCATACAGGGTTGCGAGGGCGAGGCGTACGTGGCCGACCTCTCTATCGATGCGAGCCGTAACGCTCGTTGGGCGGTATGGCTTGAGCCCCGGGTTGTCATCGTCGGTGACCGAGCGTGACGCTCCCCAAAAGCGTGTCAGCCCCAACTCGATACCCAAGCCCCATTTCCTTTCCTGCGCTCTCACACCGGCTGCGTGCGCTAGTAGGACAGCTAGCGCAGCCCCGATCATTTTGGCATTGGCCACGTTAATCCCCCTGGGAACGGGAGAGGCTCTCCCGGCTGGTCGCGTCAGCGCATCTCGAGCTTCAAGGCACCATTGGTGATGCTGTTTTCGCCCTTCACGATCCAGTTGTATCCGGTCTTGAACTCTCCCGCAGCCACGTCCTGAACGGCGTTACCGACGTATTCGTCCTGAGTTGTGATTACGGACCAGACTGCTTGAAGGATCTTCTGGAACGCCGTCGCTCGATTGTAGAGGCGGACCAGCGGCGTCAAGGTGGTATCGCGCCCTCCGGTGAGCCCGCCAAACTGCGCGTCTATCGTCCGAAGCGCGTTCGCAAACCGATTACTGTCCAACTTGATCTGACACGCTCCATCGTCGTCCTCGATCACCACAACCCTCAAGCTTTGCCCCGGATGCTGCTGCTTATACGAATCGAGCTGTGTCTGGCTCAGGAGCATGACGCCGCCGGTCCAGGTGGTAGCGTTCTGATCATATTTGTAAGGCGCGGCCTGCTTTTCGCCTGCACACTGGTAGTCCTTAAGCGAGTCGGTGGTCCCGGCCTGACCAAGGAGGTGTACCTCAAATTCGGGGTCACCCTTCAACCAACCCTCAAACGTCCCTGTAAACGACGCGGCGGTCATCCAGAGCCCGGGGGCCGATAGCCCGCTACCGCCGCCACCTCCGCAGCTCGCGGGAGATACCCGACCCCCAGCCGGCAGGCCACCCTGCGGACACGACTCGACCTGCTGGCCGGCCCCTGTGCTTGTCGCGTCGAAGTCAGTCTCGACTGGGACCAGGGCCAGAACCGGTGTCGCTGGCGGGTGATCGGAGCTCAGCACGATCCTCCGGCCCTTGGAGTCGAACGCGACTGGTGCATCGTGATCGCGCAGGGCCGTCGCGACCAGCAGATTCCCTTCTCCCTTCCATCTGGCCCGGTGCTCCGCCACCGGCAGGTACAGTTCGAGCCGCGGGGCTGCCAACGCCTCTGCGGCGACGACCGCAGCCCGGTCTTCCGTAAGACGAGCAACTTCAGCCGACGCCGGGCGCGCGCCATCCATGAGGTAGCGCTGGAACTGCAGCTTGTGCTCGCGAACTCGCGAGCGGTCGAGGTCCTGCTTGAGCCGCATGCGAAACGCCGGATCTGCGAGAGCGAGCGCGAGGCGGCGCGCGACGCGCTCTACCTGGTCCTGGTCGGTGCGAGGAGCTGCGCGCAATGCCGGGGCTGTCGGGTCATCAACCCCCGTTGGAGCAGTGCCGGTGCGATCCCCGCAGGCAGCGAGCAAGCTGAGAAGGAACGCCGCGGCGAGGCGACTCCGAGTGGACATAGTCTCCTCCTTGAGTGCAGCGCCGATGAGCCGGCGCCGTGTTGTGACGGCGCGGCCAACGTAGGAGGAGCGGCTTGACTGGCGGGGACGCTATTTGCGCGCGGAGGAGCGGAAAAGCCGCAGACCGATCCGACCTGCGGCGGAATGATGCGCGACGTGTTTCAGGGTGGGTTCACACCTCAAGGCGTTGCACTCTGCTGAGCGCCAATCGCAGGGACACCAGTGTCGCAGTCACGCATACGATCCCGGCGCTCGCGAGCGGCACTGCCATCCAGGGATTCCAGGCCATTCGGACGCCGTACTGTTCGGCCCTGATCTGAGCCGTCACCGTGGGAGCTTCCAGTATGACTACCAGAGCGAGCAAGGTCACGCTCGCCATCATGTACACCAGGCCCCCGAAACTGGTCGGAATCTGAGCTGCGTTCTCGGTGTCGAATCGGGGGTAGAACGCGCCGAAGCTCAACGCCAGCGAGCTTGCCGCCAACGTGAAGACGACCATCGTCACCAGGCTCACGGCGGCCATGAACGGCGAGGCCTTGAGAATAAGGTTGGTCACGGTCGTCATGAGGAGCGCGAGAATGAGTAGCGGGACGGTCCCGATCCAGTACTTGCTCCAGAGCATCGCGCGGAGATCGAGCGGGCTTGAGCGGAGGAGCCACATCTGGCGCCCCTCGAGAGATACGGACGGGAACAGGAAGCGGGCCGCGACTGCCGCCAGGACGAACCCTGCCAATCCCAGGTTGAGAAAGACGACCAGCGTCATCACCGAAGCAGGAAAGCGCTCGCCCGAAAACAGAGGCAGCGCCTGAATGTTGAACAGATAGACGACGATCAAGACCGCCAGCAGAATCAGCTGGCTCCACTGCGTCGGGTCCCGGAAGAAGAGTCTCGTATCCTTGAGGATGAACTCCCGCCGGTCGGCCGGGAGCCACTGGAGCAGCAGCTCGAGAGCGGCGGTCCAGCGGCTTCCGGCCGAGACACGGGCGCTCTCCTGTGCCTTCGAGAACGCTCGGCGGTAGAGCGTTCGAAACAGAACCGATCCCACGGCGAGGCTGATTGCGCTGACGCCCCAGAGAAAGACCAACGGCTGAGGATCGGCCACCCGAAGCAGCCAGTTCATCAGTGCGCTCATTGCCCACTCGCTGGGCAGCCAGGGATTGGTCGGCGTCTGCAGCATGGAGATGAAGTCCGCCAACGAGCGGAATCCTTCCGGCCGCACCAGTTGCTCGGGCTGAGCCACCCGGAGGACCAGGACCAGGCTCGCGATCGCACCGATGCCGATGAGGCTCAGCAGCTCCTTGGCCCGCCGCGCAGGGACAATGTTGACCAACAGCAGGGTGAGGGCGGTTCCGACGACGGCGGGAAGCAGCAAGAAGGGAATGAAGGCAGCGAGGACGGCGACCGGCCAGAGAGGGCCGCCGTGGTAGACGATTCCGTACGCCGCGAAGAGCGGCACTCCGAGCAGCGCCACCATCCAGGACGAGTGCAGCAGCGTCTCGGTTAGCTTGGCCAGATAGAGCCGGATGGAGTGAACGGGAGATGCGGCTAACAGGTCGAGATCCTTGGCGAGAAAGAAGCTCGAGAGCGCCGTGATCACATTGGACAGGAGCAGAATCGACGAGAACGCGAGCAGCACCAGTCCCAGGAGCTTGGTCGAGAGCAGATCGCCGATCTCCGGTACCGTCCGGAAGTACCGCAGCACGCGATATACGATTCCGAACACCCCTGACCAGAACGCGAGCGCAAGCACAGCGAGCAGAAAGAGACGCGGGCCCGCACCGGCCCGTTCTTGCAGCAACCGCGCTCGCGCGCTCTGCCACTTTGGACTGAGCACGATCCATAGGCGGGGACCGCGGTACTGCCGCCAGACCACGATCAGACCTCGAGGATGCTATCCAGTTGGTGCTCGCGGAAACCACCGGTGAGCCGGAGAAACAGATCCTCGAGGCTGGCGTCGCCTGATGCCGTCTGCTCCCGCAGCTCATCCATGGTTCCCTGCGCCAGAATGCGGCCGCTTTGCAAGATGGCGATGCGGTCGCACATGCTCTCGGCGACCTCGAGCGTATGCGTGCTCATCAGGATCGTCCCACCCCGATTCACATACTGACGAAAGAGATCCTTGAGCAGCCTGGCCCCCTTGGGATCGAGTCCGACCATAGGCTCGTCCACCACGATCACCTCGGGACGGTGGATAAGTGCGCCGGCGATGATGAGCTTCTGTCGCATCCCGTGGCTATACGATTCGGTGAGCTCGTTCTTCCAGGGCATCAGCTCGAAGAGGTCCAGCAGTTCGTCGATCCGCCGCTCCAGCGAGGCATCCTCGGCGTTATAGAGGGCGGCCACGAACCGGAGAAATTCCGCTCCAGTGATCTTGTCGTAAACGAAGGGCCGATCGGGGATGTAGCCAAGCCGTTGCTTCGCGACCAGCGGCTGTCGCACGAGGTCCACACCGCCGATCTCGATCCGGCCGGCGGTGGGGACGATGATCCCGGCAATCATGCGGAAGGTGGTTGTCTTGCCGGCGCCGTTGGGGCCGAGGAAGCCGAACAGCTCGCCCCTCTGAACCGTCAACTCGATGCCGTCCACTGCTTTGAACGTGCCGTACCGCTTGGTCAAACCGGTCAGGGTGATCACCCGGGTCTCCGCTGCACGATGGCTTCGACCAGCGCTCGATCGTCCTCACGCTCCAGCACGATCCGGAGCTCTGCCGCGCCCCGGTGCGCCTCGAAGGTTTCCACCATGAGCCTGGCCGCGTCCTCCAGGCTCAGCTGGCCTGCGCCAGCCCCTACCAGAGGAGCCGCAATAGAGCCCAAGCCCCAGTCGGCCGCCCGCTGCCAGGCGGAGATCAGGGCGCGGCGCACTATGTCGCGGTCGGTGCGGTGACTCGAGTCGCGGATAACCAGGTGCAGCACGAACGGTGCCGCCAGGTCGCCGCCACCCGTTACCACGGCGGCGCCGGCGTCGAGAGGGGTGGTGACCCGGCGAAGGGCGGCAAAACGCTCACCGGCCTGCCGGTCAAGCCGGCTGGTCTCGGGAGAGACCGGGTTGAGGACCTCGTCGGCTGGCCGGACGACCGCGTCCGCCGTAACGAACGCGAGATCGTCGACGACCACCTGAATCACTGCCGGGAAAGCTCCTGTCCCCGGCGATAGGCCTGTCGGGCCTCCTCAGGCCGGCGCAACCGGTCCAGCACCCTGCCCATCAGGTGGTAGGCACGCGGTTGGTCCGGGTCGAGCGCGAGAGAGCGCTCCAGCGCGACCACCGCGCTTTCGGCCTGGCCGGTCTGATGAAGTGCCTCGGCCAGGTAATTGAAGGCGGTTGGATTCTGCGGCTGGTGCGCCGCCGCCCGGTCCAGCATCTCGGCCGCCTTGGCCGCATTCCCCCGGCGCCACAGTGTGAGGCCGAGGTCGAGAAGGGCCTCACCGTGCGATGGCTCCAATTGCAGTGCCCGCCGCAAATCTGCTTCGGCCTCGCGCAGGCGAAGCTGCCGGCCGAGTAGAGCGCCTCGACGTATCAGCAGCTCCACCGAGTCCGGATCCGAGCGGATCCGTTCATCCAACAGCGCCATCACCTGGTCCGGCCGCTCGTCGTCTTCGTCGTCATGTTCCCGACCATACGCTCCGTTGTGCCCGTTGCCGTTCCCGTTCCCGTTCGTGTGGGCTGCCGGAACGACATGCTGGGTTGCGGGTGCGGCGGTGGGAAGAGGGTCGAGGACGACCGCGACTGGACCGGCCATGGCAGCAGCGTCGGATATCGGCTCCGCGACCGGCGGCGTCGGATCCGCTGCTTTCTTGCGGCGCCTGGTCGGTTTCATCGCCCGCTGCTCACGAGTTCTTGCCATGCTGACTCCAGACTGGATCGATTCTTCCTTATGCTACGGCTCGTTTCCGGAATGCGTAAGACTGGGGCGCGTGATCCCGAACCTCAGCGGATTGAAGCGCGGCAGGGACCCCCGATAGCTTTCCCTGGCTATGGCTCAGGAATGGCTCGTCGTTCGAGGTGCCCGGGAGCACAACCTCCGCGACATCTCGGTTCGCATCCCCCGCAATCAGCTCACGGTCATCACCGGGCTGTCCGGCTCGGGTAAGTCTTCGCTCGCCTTCGACACGATCTACGCGGAAGGGCAGCGTCGGTACGTCGAGTCGCTTTCGGCCTACGCGCGTCAATTTCTCGGTCTGATGGAAAAGCCGGATGTCGACGCTATTGAAGGCCTGTCGCCCGCCATTTCGATCGAGCAAAAGACACAGGGACAGAATCCGCGCTCGACGGTTGGAACCGTCACCGAGATCTACGACTATCTGCGGCTGCTCTGGGCGAGAGTAGGCATCCCTCATTGCCCCAACGACGGCAGTCCGGTCGCGCGGCAGAGTGCTTCCCAGATCACCGATGCCGTCCTGTTGTGGCCCGAGGAAACGCGTATCGAGGTCCTGGCACCGCTGATTCGCGGGCGCAAGGGTGAATTCCGCGAGCTGTTCGAAGACGTCCGCAAGCGCGGGTTTGTTCGTCTGCGGGTCGACGGGACAACGTACGATGTCGCCGAAGCTCCCGCGCTCAATCGCCGGCAGAACCACGACATTGCAGTGGTGGTCGACCGGCTGGTCGTAAGGGCCGCGGACCGGTCGCGGCTCAGCGATTCAATTGAGACGGCACTGAAGACGGCCGATGGGATCGTCGAGGTGGTGCGGTACAACGGGGAACGGGAGAAACGGGAGAAGGGGGAAAAGGGAGCGACTGATTCCACCGTCTTCTCGGAGCGCTTTGCGTGCCCCGTGTGCGGCCTCTCGTTCCCCGAGCTCGAGCCGCGGCAGTTCTCCTTCAACTCACCGTTCGGCGCCTGTCCCTCATGTCACGGTGTCGGCACTCGGCGTGAGGTGAACGCCGAGCTGATTCTCGGCGATCCGAGCATTTCGATTCTCGAGGGCGTCATTCTGCCGTGGGGTGAGCCGAGCGGCTACCTCCGGAAGGTGGTGCTGCCAACGCTGGCGAGGGCATTCAAGTTCGACCTGGCCGCTCCCTGGGGGGAGCTGGGCGAGGATGCCCGACGTGCGATCCTGTACGGAGCGCCGGGTCGCTTCCGCTTCGCGGTGAACGGTGGCAAAGGCCGCGACTTCGAGAGCGAGTGGGAAGGGGTGCTGAGCAACGTCGAGCGCCGCTACCGCGAGTCCAGCAGCGATGCCGTGCGGGAGGCGCTCGAAGAATACATGGTAGAGCAGCCCTGCCAGGCCTGCGGCGGCAAGCGGCTTCGGCCGGAGAGTCTGTCGGTGCTGGTGAATGGTGCCAGCATCGGCGATGTGGTAGATCTGCCCGTCTCTCGTGCAGTCACGTTCTTCGAGAACATTCCCCAGCGAGGAAATGGCCGCACCGGCGTGGATCCGGAAATCGCCGGGCCCATCCTGAAGGAAGTGAGCGACCGGCTCAGATTTCTCCGCGACGTGGGACTCGACTACCTCACGCTCGGGCGAGCGGCCATGTCGCTGTCGGGCGGCGAGACTCAGCGGATTCGGCTCGCCACCCAGATCGGTTCACGGCTAGTCGGCGTGCTCTACATCCTCGACGAGCCGAGCATCGGGCTGCATCAGCGCGACAACGAGCGACTGCTGGACACGCTCAAGGGGCTACGTGATCTCGGCAACACGGTCATCGTCGTCGAGCATGACGAAGACACCATTCGGTCGGCGGACCACGTCATCGACTTGGGTCCGCGAGCGGGGCGGCTCGGTGGGGAGGTCGTGGCGGAAGGAGCCGTAGAGGACATTCTCCGGCATCCGACTTCGCTCACCGCGCGATACCTTCGGGGCGACCTTCGCATTCCGGTGCCGGCCGGGCGCCGGCTCGCCGATCGGAAACGCAAGCTCCGTATCGTCGGTGCCAGAGCGAATAACCTGCGAAATCTCACGGTCGACATTCCGCTGGGACTGTTCGTCACCGTGACCGGTGTGTCGGGCTCGGGGAAGTCGAGCCTGGTGACCGACATTTTGTATCGAGCGCTCGCGCGGCACTTCTACCGCGCCAAGGTCGTGCCCGGTGCGCATACACGACTCGAGGGCCTGGATCAGATCGACAAGGTGATCGACATCGACCAGAGCCCGATCGGGCGCACTCCCCGCTCGAACCCGGCCACGTACACCGGCCTCTTTACCCCTATTCGAGAGCTGTTCACCGCCTTACCCGAGGCGAAGATCCGCGGCTACGGGCCGGGCCGCTTTTCCTTCAACGTCAAAGGCGGACGGTGCGAGGCGTGCCAGGGCGACGGCCTGGTGAAGATCGAGATGCACTTCCTGCCGGACGTTTACGTGCCGTGCGAGGTGTGCAAGGGGCGCCGCTACAACCGCGAGACGCTCGAGGTCCGCTACAAGGGGCGCAGCATCGCAGATGTGCTCGATCTGACCGTCGCCGACGGGCTCGAGTTTTTTGCCAACCAGCGTCGCATCGCCGAGAAGCTCGAGCTGCTCAACGACGTGGGGCTCGGCTACATCCATCTCGGGCAGGCAGCGACGACACTGTCGGGCGGCGAAGCGCAGCGAGTCAAGCTCGCGACCGAGCTGTCTAAGCGCGATACCGGACGAACGCTGTACATCTTGGATGAGCCCACCACCGGTTTGCATTTCGAAGACGTGCGCCTTCTGCTCGAAGTGCTGCATCGCCTGGTGGACAAGGGGAACAGCGTGGTTGTCATCGAGCACAACCTCGACGTCATCAAAACCGCCGATTGGATTATCGACCTGGGACCGGAGGGCGGCGACGGCGGTGGGCGAGTGGTCGCCCAGGGTACGCCGGAAGAGGTGGGCGGCAACCAGGACAGCTATACGGGAAGGTTCCTAAAAAAGAAACTACGTGAACAAGAGAAAAGCGTGAACGGTAAGCGGTGAACGGTAAACGGGGACTCCGCTGGTTCGAGGAGCCCCCGTTCGCCGTTCATCGTTCACGCTTTTCTATTTCTTTGTCTCCCCAAAGCTCGGCGCTTTTGCGGCTGGGTCCACCTTGAGCCAGATCCACATGCCCGAGTGCCCGGGGACCCCGCAGATGATGCGGAAAGTTCCGTTGTCCGGAGCGGTGAACTTCAGCACATCCTTGCCAAACGGGGCCAGTCCCTGCGTCACATCGCGCGTGTACGCGCCTGGAATCGCGGGGTCGCCGCCGATATTCGGCAGCGGTCCGTCGCCCGCAACTACCACCGCACTGTGCGGCGTCCCGTCCTCGTTCACGAAGTTCATGACCACCTTGCTACCGGCCGGGATAGTCAAGGTGGCGGCTCCGCTGGTGTACCCATTGAAGTTGAACGGGCCACCTCTTCCGCCGGGAGCGCCGGCGACCAGCTCAAAGGTGACGGTCTTGGTGGCCGCATCGTAACTAAGCCTCTTCGAGCCGGTGGTGTCTGTGGCCGAGCCCGGCTCGGCGGTCTGCGCGGCGCCGATCACTGTGATGCCAAGCACCAGCAGTAACGTCAGTACTGAAA
>JBKPOS010000126.1:0-9096 GCA_046733215.1 Gemmatimonadota bacterium | reverse complement strand
CGGTGGCCATCTGCACGACCGCCGCGACGGCATCGCTCGAGAGCCCCGCAGCCGCGGCCTTCTCGTCATCCACCGAGAGCGTCCACTTCGGCTGCGGCGAGTCGACGTACCAGTCCACATCAACCACGCCGTTCGTTTGTCCGAATGTCGATCGCACCTGCTTCGCCAGTGCGAGACGTCGGTCCGCGTCGGGCCCGTAGATCTCCGCGACGAGCGTCTGCAACACCGGCGGACCCGGTGGCACCTCGACGACCTGGACGGTCGCGCCGAACCGGGCCGCCACCGGTTCGAGCCGGGTGCGGAGCCGTTTCGCGATGGCGTGACTCTGTTCGCGGCGTTCGTCCTTCGGCGTGAGCATCACCTGCAAGTCCGCGAGGTTCGCCTGCCGCCGGAGGAAGTAGTGGCGCACGAGCCCGTTGAATGTATAGGGCGACGAAGCGCCGGTATAGCTCTGCACGCTGGTCACGGCCTCGTCCTGCAGGGCCTCGTCGGCGAGTGCTGAGGCGGTGCCGGCCGTCGTTTCGAGCGGCGTGTCCTCCGGCTGCCGGACCATCACCTGCAGCTCGCTCTTGTTGTCGAACGGCAGCATCTTGACCGTGACCCAGCCAAACGGCACGAACGCGGCGGCGGCAATGAGCAGCGCGGCCACCGTCGCGAGCCCGAAGAGGCGCAACGGCGGGTTGGCGATCAGCGGCTGCATCACCCGCCGATACGCACGCGTCAGCCGATCCTCCGCTTCGTCGTGATGCCCGCGCTCGCGGGCGAGCAGGCGCACGGCTGCCCAGGGGGTCACGACGAAGGCGACGAGGAGCGAGAAGACCATCGCGGCAGAGGCCCCGACCGGGATCGGGCGCATGTACGGACCCATCAAGCCGCCGACGAACGCCATCGGCAGAATGGCCGCAATGACGGTGAGCGTCGCCAGAATCGTGGGATTGCCGACCTCGTCGACCGCGCAGATCGCAACGGCTTCGAGGCTCCGCCCGTCACGGGACAATCGCAGGTGCCGCACGATGTTTTCCACGACGACGATCGCATCGTCGACGAGAATGCCGATCGAGAAGATGAGCGCGAACAGCGTGATGCGGTTCAAGGTGTAGCCGTAGAGGTAGAACACGAACAGCGTCAGCGCGAGCGTCACGGGAATCGCGGTGAGCACCACCGCCGATTCGCGGCGGCCGAGCGCAAGCCAGATGAGCACCGACACCGACACGACCGCCAGGAACATGTGCCAGAGCAGCTCGTTCGACTTCTGCGCAGCGGTCTCGCCGTAGTTCCGCGTCACCGAGACCGTCAGATCGGTCGGCAGCGTGTACCCGCGCATCGTCGCGAGCTTGTGCTCGACCGCACGCGTCAGCGCGATGGCGTTCGTCCCTTTTCGCTTGGCGATTGACAGCGTCACCGCTGGATAGGCTTCGCCGCGCTTCGGGTGCTGCATCACATAGGCGTCAGGCTCGCCGGCGCCGTCGTGGATCGTGGCGACATCGCCGAGCTGCACCGGAGCGCCCTCGCGAAGGCCGACGATGACGCGACGGATCGCGTCGATCGATCCGAGCCAGCCCCCAGCTTCGAGCGTCGCTGTCGCGTTTGCGCTGACGATGCCCGATGCCGTCGTCCGCACGTTGACCCGTGCGAGCGCCTGCCGGACGGCCAGCGGGTCGAGATGTCGCGAGGCGAGCGCGGAGGGATCCAGATCGATCGTCACGCGCCGCGGACGGCCGCCGATGATTGTGATTTCTGAAATGTCAGGCAGTTCTTTCAGCGTGTCGTGGAGCTGCGCCGCGAACTGCCGCAGCTGCGCGTCGTCGTACCGCGGCCCCCACAATGTCAACGCCATCACCGGCACGTCATCGATGGCACGCAGCTGAACGACAGGCGGCGAAGCCCCTGGCGGGATCAGCGCGACGTGGGCCGCGAGCTTCTGGTTGAGCCTGACGAGCGCCCGCTCTTCGTCTTCCCCAACCAGGAAGCGGACGATGATCATCGCCCGACCTGGACTGGAGGTCGAGTAGAGGTACTCCACCCCCGGAATTTCCCAGAGCAGCTTCTCGAGCGGGCGGGTAACGCGCTGTTCCACCTCCGACGGCGACGCGCCGGGCATCGCCACGAACACGTCAATCATCGGCACGATGATCTGCGGTTCTTCCTCGCGCGGTAGCGCGAGGACGGCATACACGCCGAGCAACAAGGACGCGAGGATGACGAGCGGCGTCAACTTCGAGTGAATGAAGGCCGCCGCGAGCCGACCCGCCGCGCCGGTGGGTTTGGTCACGGCTGTTTCCCCGCAACGGCGGTTCCGTCGGCAAGCGACGCCTGCGGTGACGTGACGACGCGGTCGCTCTGGCGGATGCCGGCGAGCACTTCGACGCGGTCGCCGGCCACCGTTCCGATCGAGACCGGCTGCAGATGCGTGTGTTGGTCTGAACCCAGAACGAAGACGAACGTGAGCTGTCCACGCCGGATCAGTGCCGACGCCGGAATCGTCAGTGCGCGCCGCGATGGTCCGGCGAACGTGGCGCGACCGAACTGTCCGGACCGCACCGCCAATTCCGCTGGAAGATCGACCTTTACGAGAAACGTGTGCGACCTCGGATCGACGCGCGCGATCTCGACGATGTGTCCCGTCATCGATGCGTCACGGTCGTCGAGCTGGATGCCAACGTTGCCGCCTCGTGCGACCTGCGCCGCGCGTGCGTCGTCGAGCTGAACCTCCAGTCGATACGTCGTCGGATCCTCGAGCGTGAGCAACGAGGAGCCGGGCGCGGCCATCGACCCAGGTTCAGCGATTCGTTCCGTGACAATGCCATCGAACGGAGCCGTCAAGGTGGCGTACGTCGCGGTGACTGCCGCGGCATCGGCAGCGCCCTTCGCGGCCTCGCGTCCGGCGGTCGCCGCTGCGAGCCGCGCCTGTGCGGCGGCGTGCTGCGCTTCGGCGTTTGCGAGCGTGGCGACCGCCTGATCCAATTCGTCATTGGTCGCTGATCGCTTCGCTACCAGCGTCGCGACGCGGTCGTGTGTCAAGCGCGCCAGGTGCGCAGCCGATTCGGCGGCTCGCACGTCGGCTTCGGCGGCGCGGACCGACTCGGTCGCGGACAGGGTCGCTGCCTGCGCCCGCGCATCATTCGCTCGCAAATCGCGGGCGTCGAGCGTCACGAGCACGTCGCCGCGACGCACACGATCACCAGCGCGGACGCGCACGTCGACGATCGGCGCCATCATGCGGCTCGCGATGAAGGCGGTGACTCGTGCGCGGACGATGCCTCCCGCCTCGATCGACGACGCGAGGTCGGTCACTTCTGCCGCCGCTGTCACAACCGACGCGGCACCGGGGTCGTCGGCTTTGTCGCCGCGCGCCGGGTTGCACGATGCCGAGAGCGCCGCGGCTGCGATCAAGATGATCGAGGTAGGTTTCACTGTCAGCATCCTCATCATGGCAAGCGGCCGACTGCACGCCGAAGCATCGCGTCGGCGACCATCAAGTCGACGATCGCGGCGGTCCGGCTGGCCTCAGCGTCGAGCACGGCGGTCGAGGCGCGCAGCACATCGTTCACACCGGCGAGCCCCTGTTCGAATCGATCGCGGATGATGCGTTGGCTTTCGCGCGCCTGGTCGGCGGCGGCACGTCCGACCGCTTCGCGGGCGCGAGCGGACTCGATGCCGCCAGCCGCCCTGATAACTTCAACGTGAACCGCAGCCCGAGCGTCGTCGGATTCCGCCGCCGCGCGCGCGATCGCTGCCGCTGCCGCTTTGCGGCCAGCGATCTCGGCGCCGCCGGTCGAGAAGGTCCAGCGGACCTGCCCGCCGACGATCCAAGCGCCGGCGCGATCCGAAAACTGCGTTCCGCTCAAATCGTAGGCGGCCTGCGCCGCAATCTGCGGGATCAGCGCCGCGGTCGCCTGCGTTTGCATCTTTTCCGCAACCCGGGCCGCCGCGGCCGCACGCTTGATTTCTGGTCGTGCCGCGTCGGCTTCGGCGAGAAGCGCGGTGATGTCAGCCGAGGACGGTGGCGCCGCCGGCGGCGGTGGTGCCGCCGCGACAAGCGGCGCATCGACGGGCGCACCCATCAACCGATTGAGTTCCGCACGCGCCACCGCCGACTCGCTGTTCGCTTGAATCGTGCGCTGCTGCAAGTCCGCGACGTGGACCGCGAGTGAGAGCACGTCGGCGTCGGTAGCCCTGCCGGCGTCCCGGCGGTTTTCAGCGCGAATGAGATCTTGCCGGGCGGACTCGAGACCGGAGTCGGCCGCGCGCTTCGCGGCTTCGGATGCGAGCAGGCGTCCGAACGTCTGCGTGGTCTGCAGCGCGATCCCCGCGATCGCCTGATCGACCGACGCTGCGGCGATGTCGCGTCCAAAGGAGGCGGAGGCGGCGGCGGCGCGCTGCCGGCCCCCGTCGTAGATCAGCTGGTCGAGGCCGACGGTCGTACGAAAGAACCCAATCGAATCTGGGTGATTCAGCGCGTCGATAGCGAAGTTCGAGGCGGCGAACTGACGCGAAGACAGCAGCGAACCGAAGACGAACACCGGCTCGTCGCCGCGCTGCCATGCCTCGCTGACGGACAGTCGCGGAAAGAACCCCGAGCGCGCTTCGGTGGTGCGCGCAACCGCTTCGTCGACGCCGGCACGAACCGCGCGGAGCGACGCATTGTGTGCGATTGCCGCCTGCACCGCCGCATCGACCGTGAGCGGTTCTTGGGCGATGGCGCAGACCGGCATCAGCACCGCCACGGCGACGAGAATCCGACGAAATACGCGTTTCACTGCTTCAGTGATGCAGGAGATGCAATGGTGGTGACAGGGTTGGTGGGACTGAGGTGAGAGGTGGGGCTAGCCGGATTCCTAAACTGGAGACGTCACACCGCAAGTTCGCCGGCAATCCTGCCGGAATGTCGGCAGGCCACAGCCGACTTCAGTGCGAGCCTTTGTCGCCGATTCGATGACTGTCGGCGAGTTCGTGACAGGTCAGACGACGATGTCGTCATGGCCGGCGACATGACACGCGCGCCACCGGCCGTCACAGCACCGGCCTAATGACTTGGACCGCCGCGTCCGGACCACAGCGGAAACCCCTTCGCGTCACGCAGCGTAAGTACTTGGTCGCCTTTCTTGATCTCGCGCGCGATCACCACCTCCTGGCCCGCCATGGTGACCTTGGAGCCGATAACGGTCAGCGCATCACCTTTCGTGAAGGTCACTTTCTTCGAGGACACAAACGACGCGGGGCCCACATGCACCTCGATCGGACCAGTCGGTACCGCCAGCATGAGGTGAAGACCGCCGCCGCGGCCTGACGATGGCACGCTATTCACACTGTCGACGGTTCCCGTCAACGTCGTCTCTGTGGCCGGATTGTAGTTGCCACCGCCGCGCATACCGCCTTGCGCGTACACGGCGCTCGCCAAGCCCACGATTACGAAGCTCACCGAGAGCACTTTGAGTGTTCTCATGGTTCATACCTCCCGAAATCGCTCACGATCGATAGCCACGGCTCTTCTCGTCAGATGCTCCCGGCGCGACGTGGTGACACACACACCGCGTGTGGCCGAACGCCGGTGCTACGTCGTGACCGGCGCCTCAAGCGACGCCAGCGCCTGACGGAGCCGCCGATCGGCTTCGCGCGCCACTTGCGCCAACGCCACGTTCTCGCCAACGACACCGAGTGCGGCAAGCGGGGCCATCGCTGCAACGACGCTCGATGAAGGGCTTGTCTCGTAGACGATCACGTTGCACGGTAGAAGGAGCCCAACTTCCAGTTCGGCGTGCAGCGCGCGATCCGCCAGCGGTGGATTACAGGCACCGAGAATCACGTACTTCCGAAAGTCGCGATCGAGCTTGGCCTTGAGCGTCTGCTTGACGTCGATTGTCGTCAAGACGCCAAAACCTTGCGTCTTGAGCGCGTCTGTCGCTCGCACGATCGCCTCGTCGTAGGGAACCGGGACAGATACCTTCAAACCGTAGCGCGTGTCCTCCATAGGAACTCCCCTCACAGAGATGCAGAAAGCTGGCCTTCGGTGACACGTTGCTTTCGCCCGTAGGCCTGATGGCCGGCAGGTCGAGTGCCGGCTATCTGGCAGTCCGATCTGTCACCTTGCCGGGTGCGCGTGCATCTCTCTAGCAGAACTCCGAGGTGGAGCAAACATGCAGGCGTTTCCACACCACTATACGGTTGAGGCGAGTGGCTCGGGTACCGGCGACGTCGAACTGAAAGCCGACGGATTGCCGACGCTGCGGTCGGCGTCGCCGATCCCGTTCGACGGGCCCGGTGACCGATGGTCGCCCGAAACATTTCTCCTCGCCGCTGTCGGCGATTGCTTGATCCTGACCTTCCGCGCCGTCGCGCGTGCCTCAGGCTTCGCCTGGACGTCACTCGAATGCGACGTGACGGGGACCTTGGATCGCATCGAGCGCACCACGCGCTTCGTTGCGTTCGAGGTCCGCGCTCGTCTGAGCGTGCCGCCCGGAACGGATCCAGACCGCGCCCGACAAGTGCTCGAGAAGGCTGAAAGAAGCTGCCTGATTTCGAACTCGCTCACGGGGGCGATCCATCTCACTCCAACAATCGAGGTCGTCGCGGCAGAGCCCGCCAGTGAATTGACGGCGGTTGACTGAGGCGGTCAGGAGGGTCGTTATGAAGGTTCTGAACGAAGGCCAGTGGGATCGCTCGGTGAGAATGCTCGTCGGCATTGTTCTCGTGGTTGCCGGATGGATGTTGGCGTTGAACACGCTCGGCGTCGCCCTTTTCGTGATTGGCTTGACCGCCTTTGGAACCGGCATCGTCGGGTGGTGTCCGGCCTACATGCTATTCGGGATTTCTACTGTGAAGACGCCTGCCGGCCACTGCCCCAGCTGCGACGCCGAACATCATCACGTCTGATGGGAGCATGACGATGAGCCTCTTGAATGCATCGCTGCGGACCGAATTACGGAACGTCCTGGTCGCGCTGCCTCGGCCGGTGACGCTGCTCGTCTTCGTCGGCGCCTCTTGCGAAACCTGTGGAGAGACCCGCGAGCTCGTCGAGGAGTTGGCGTCGATTTCCGAAGGCACGGTTCGACTTGAAGTGCACGACTTGGACGCGCATCCACCCGAAGCGGCGCTCTATCACATCGACAAGGCGCCAGCCATCGTCGTGCTGGGCGATGAGACTGCACGGCGGGATTTCGGCATCCGTTTCTACGGGTCGCCGGCCGGATACGAGTTCGCGACGCTGATCGAAGACATTCGGATGGCTAGCCGAGGCACGACCGATCTCTCGCCAGCAACCGTCGAGACCTTGAGACATCTGACCACCCCGCTGCATCTGCAGGTCTTCGTGACGCAAACCTGTCCGTATTGCCCGCGCGCCGCGCTGCTGGCGCACAAGATGGCGATCGTGAGCGATTGGGTGACGGCCGACGCCGTCGACGCGACCGAGTTCCCTGAACTCGCTGACCGTTATCAGGTGCGCGGTGTGCCACGCACGATCGTCAATGACACGGTTCATATTGAGGGTGCCGTGCCTGAAGCGACGCTAATGGCCGCCCTGATCCCGATTCTGGAAGCGCAGGCACCGCCGGCCGCGTAAGGCAGGGGCTCAGTTGAACTTCGTACAATGAGAGCTGTGTCGAGCGCCGACGTCAAGACCGAGTACGCGGGACTCGTCAAGGCAGCGGCCACGGGCGATCGTGGCGCGATGGAGGCACTCTTGGTGAGAGCGCAGGAAGTCGCGTACCGGTTCAGCCTCCTCGTGTGCGGTCATCCGGAAGATGCGGAAGACGTCATGCAGGAGGCGTTGCTCAAGACGTATCAGCACGTGGCCACGATCAGCGAGCCGGAGGCCTTTCGGACGTGGCTGTACAGCACCGTCAGAAACGCGTGCCTGATGAAACGGCGGCGGCGCGTCGGCGAACCCTCGAACTTCGTGTCCGTCGAACGCGGCATCGAGACCAGCGATGGAATGGTTCACGTGGACGTCGCGGATCCGTCTCCCGCGATCGATCAACGACTGATCGATGGATGGGTGGATGCTCGGCTTCGTCAAGCGTTGCAACGCCTGCCACCGCTATACCGGATGATCGTCGTCATGCGCGAGATCGAAGGCCTCTCGACGAAAGAGGTCGCGGCGATCGCTGGCGTCTCTGAGGCGAATGTGAAAACGCGGCTCCATCGCGCGCGGTTGATGCTGCGAAAGCAGCTGGAGCAGGTATGAGCGCACCAATGAGCACCTGCCAAGAGATACTCACGAACATTTCAGGATACCTGGACGGAGAGCTCGATGCGACGGCCTGCGATGCGATCGAACGGCACTGCCAGGACTGTGCAAGCTGTGCGGCGCTGGTGAACGGTCTGCGGGAAACCGTGGGTCTCTGTCGCCAAGCCGCGACGGCACCGCTGCCCGACGCCGTTCGGCAGCGTGCCCGTGACAGTGTACGGCGACTGCTGGATCGACAGGGAAAAGAGAGTTGAGATGGAAAGTGCGTTCACGCTGATCGCGGTATTGGCAGTCTGGTGGCTGCTGCAGGTCTGGTTGCTTCCACGGCTTGGGGTTCCGACGTGAGCCGTCCCGCAGCCGCCCGGGACGGACGGCCCGAACAATCGCCACCGGGAATCAGCCGAATCGTGAGGGCGCAAAAGCTTCCGAATCGGCGACCAGCAATGGGCTTCGCGTCATGGACCGATCCGTCGTGCACCATGTGCACGACGGATCGCTTGAAACCATTTGCGGAGAAGAGTGTTAAAAACTGAACCGCAAACCCATTTGAATCATTCGTTCAGGGTAGTTACCGTTTCCGCCGGTGATCTGGCCAAACGTACCAGACGTCACGGATGTACTCGGTCCACCTGGAACAAGGTGATTGAACACGTTGCCCGCTTGCAATCGGTACTCGAGACGTCTCGTCCCACCGATCGGGAAAGAACGGAACAGCGAAAAGTCGAGATTCCATCCGCCGGGACCGTAGAACTGATTCCGTCCTGTGTTACCGAACCGCACGCCGGAGTTGACGTTCGCAAATGCCGAGGTATCGAACCACCGTCCACTCGCGCCGATGTTGCCGAGCACCTTGAAGTCACCAACCAGGTCGGCCGTCTGCGTATTGCTCGGCGTATTGAGCGAGGTGC
>JBKPOS010000125.1:0-13762 GCA_046733215.1 Gemmatimonadota bacterium | reverse complement strand
CCCCAGCACCCCGACCCCTGTCACTCCGCCTCCGCACCATCAGCGAACTGCAGCGCTCGAAGGAGGGGCTCCGTGTGGTGGACCCGCTCACACTGCGCCTCTAGCTACACCGGCCCCATCCCCAGCGAGACCATGACGTCTCCCACCGTGTGAAACGAGCCCGTGACCAACACCGTGGCCGCGCCCTGGCCCGCGGCGGCCAGTGCCTCATCGAAATCCGGGACCAGCGTCCACGATGCTTGAGCAGGCGGGCGCGAGCTGGTATGGAGCCAGCGACGAAGCCACGCCATGTCCCATCCCCGGCTGGCGGCAGTGGGCGCCCGCGTGAGAATCCCCCGGTCGATCACGCCGTCGAGCAGCACGAGCATCTCCGCCCAGGCCTTGTCGCCCAGAATGGAAACCAGCGCGTGCAGCGGCCGAGGCGGATTCATCTCCCGGATCGCCGCCACCAGCGCCCGCATGCCGTCGGGATTGTGCGCCACGTCGAACAGCCAGCGCCCGCGCCGGTCCAGGCGTCCGGGAAGGCACGCGGACGCAAAACCCGCGGCAATTTCGGCGGGCTCCGGCCGGTAGCGATCGGGGAGAGCCATCAGGACACCATGGGCCACCCCCGCGTTTCGACGCTGATGCGCTCCCAGCAGCCGGAGCGATCCGGTCCACTCGTACTCGGGAGGCACGACGCGGATGTCCGCCGCGGCGCACCGATCCAATCGATTGATGAAGCAACGAGCTTCGCGGCGAAGCGTGTCCACCAGATCCGGCCGGGTTTCGCCGATCACGAAGGGGGCGCCGGGCTTTGCGATGCCTGCCTTTTCCACTGCGATCTGCTCCAGGGTGTCGCCGAGATACTTCATGTGGTCGAGTTCGATTTTGGTCACCGCGCTGACAACCGGGCGGATGACATTGGTACTGTCGAGCCGGCCGCCCAGACCAACCTCGACCACGCCGATCTCGGCACCCCGCGCGGCGAAGTCAGCCAGCGCGATCGCCGTGGTGGCCTCGAAGAACGTCGCCGCCCGCTTTCGAATGAGCGGCTCGAGGCAACTGGTCCACATCGCCACTGCTTCTTCCGTGATCGGCTCACCGTCTACCGTGATTCGCTCGCGAAACGAAACCAGATGCGGCGAGGTGTAGAGGCCCACCCGCCAGCCGGCTTCGCGGAGTGCGGCGGCGATCAGAGTGCACACGCTGCCTTTGCCGTTGGTCCCGCCTACGTGCACCAGCGGGATCAGCTCGTGCGGGTTCCCCACGTCCGCGAGCAGCACCCGGCTGGTGGCCAGCCCGAACTTGATCGTGGTGGTCCGGGGAAAAAGGAAGTCGATGGCCTGCGAGTAGGTGAGCGTCATGACTCCCCATGCGCCAATAAACTCCGCGCCCCACCGGCCTCTCGACCTGGTGGGGCGTCGGCACAACCAGTTTCCGAGGGAACTACGCCAGCTCCAACTCCTCGACCGGCTGCCGCTGCCCCTGCAAGTGCCGGAGAAGTCGGGCAGTGTTTTCGCGTAGCGAGGAACGCGGAACGACGTCGTCGATCTGCCCGTGCTCGAGCAGGAACTCGGCGGTCTGGAAGCCCTCCGGTAGGTCCTGCCCGATGGTCTGCTTGATTACACGCTGCCCTGCGAACCCGATAACGGCCCCGGGCTCCGCCAGCACCACGTCGCCCTGCATCGCGAAGGATGCCGACACGCCGCCAGTGGTGGGGTCCGTCAGAATCGAGACATAGGGGATCCGGGCGCGAGACAGCTGAGCCAGGGCGGCCGATGTCTTCGCCATCTGCATGAGGCTCAGCACGCCCTCTTGCATGCGGGCGCCGCCGGAGGTGGAAACGATGGTCAGGGGGATCTTCTTCTCGAGGGAACGACGCGCCAGCCGGTAGATCTTTTCGCCGACCACGGAGCCCATGGAGCCGCCCATGAAGGCGAAATTCATGACGCCGAGATTATAAGGAATGCCTTCGAGTTTGGCGGAACCGGCGTACATGGCGTCGGCGTGCCCGGCTTTCTTGCGGGCATTGGCAAGGCGCTCGGAGTAGTGCTCGAACCGAAGCGGATCGACCGACCGGATGTTCCCGTACAGCTCGCGCCAGGAACCGGCGTCGGTCAGCAGCTCGATATACTCCTCGGCCGTGAATCGTCGGTGTCGGCCGCACTCCGGGCAGACGTTCAGGGCCTTCTCGAACTTTTCCTTGATGTCGATGTGACCGCAGGCATCGCACTTTTCCCACGCGTCCGCCGGGATTTCGAGGCGGTTTCGTTGGGACGCGCGCGGTTTACGCTCCTTCTTGAACCATGCCATCACAGCCATAGGGTCGACGATGTCCGAGGAGAGGGCGACAGCTGGAAAAGACAGGCCAGTAATCTGTGTAGTCCGCGGTCCAGACGCTAGTACCCGTCAGCTAACCTATTGTCAGACATCAGCATAGCCAGCTAGGCGAGAGTCCCACGCGACCCGCCCGACCAGGCCCAGGCAGACGCAGCAGATGATGAAAAATGAGCCGCCATATGAGAAAAATGGCAGCGGAATGCCAGTGATCGGCATGATGTTCACGGTCATCCCGACGTTCTCGAAGACATGGGAGAAGAACATCCCGAGGATGCCGAACACGACAAGGCTGCTGAACGAGTCGGTGGCGCGTCGGGCGATGCGGATGAGGGTCAGTAGGAGCACGCAGAACAGGCCCAGCGCGAGGGCGACCCCCACAAAGCCCAGCTCCTCCCCCACAACGGAGAAAACGAAGTCGGTGTGCTGCTCCGGAAGAAAAGCCAGCCGTTTTTGCGGGCCCATCGTATAGCCGGTCCCGAACCAGCCGCCCGAGCCTATCGCCACCCGGGATTGAATGGCGTGATATCCCGCAGCTCGGGGGTCCACCTCTGGATTCAGGAATGTGAGAAGCCGGTTCTGTTGGTAGGGAGCCAGTCGGTGCCACAACGGCATCGCCACGAATCCGCTTACCACATTGAAGAGCCAGAAAGTAAGCCCATCCCAGACGTACGGCCGCCAGAAAAACAGAAGGACCGTGAACCCGACGATCCAGAAGCCCCAGCTCACGTTGCTGAAAGCGAGCAGGAGACTGATTCCCGGTGAGGCCAACAGGAACAGGAGTCGTGGCCGGACGCCGGCCCAGAACAGGATTGCGAAAAAGATCCCGATGAATACGATCGCGCTGCCCAGGTCGGGCTGCTTCATCACCAGCAGGAAAGGAACCCCGACAATGAGGCCGGGCACAAGCAGGTCGCGCAGCGAGCGAGGCGGTTCCCGCTGCCCCGACAGGTAGCGAGCCAGCATCAGCACCGTGGCGACCTTGGCGAGCTCGGAAGGCTGCCCGATCTGATGCCCGCCGATCGCGAGCCAGGAGTGGCTGCTCGCAGCGGTTCCGGCTCCGGTGCCGATCACCAGCACGAGCAGGAGCAGACAGAGACTGAATACGTAGATCGCGGGGGTGAGCCACTCGAGCAGACGAGGGGACAACTGAAAGGTGCCCCACGCTGCCAAGAGGCCTACGCCGAGCCAGATGAACTGCCGGTGCCACACGCCGTAACCCTGGGTCGGCACATCGGTCTGTCCCGCCGAGTAGAGCACCAGCAATCCATAGAGCATCAGGAGCAGCGTCGTGCCGGCCAGCCGGCGATCGATGGCAGCGAGTCTCATGGTCGCGGCTTCTCGAGTTGTATCCGCAGCGATTCGGCCGCCGCCTGAGCCGCGGCAGAATCCGGATCGAGCTCCAGAGTCCGGGGGGCGCTGTCGTCGGGGACGATGACCTTGAGCTTCACGGCGGCTTTTGCCGAGGTATCGGGGCCGAGAATGTATCGTCGCAACGCCGCGACCACGTACGGCGCGACTGCCGTCCCGTGCTCCGCAAACTCCATGATGCCGCCTACGACCAGCTCGGGTTTATCAGCCGGGGCGAATCCAATGAACCACCCATGGTCCTTGCCGTGAGGATTCTGCGCCGTTCCCGTCTTGCCGGCGACCTGGAGGTCCCCATGGCGGGACGCGGCCGCCGTGCCTCGCTCCACGACCGCGATCAGCGCATGGCGGAGCCCGCTCAGCACATCCGTTCCCAAGCCGAGGGGCCGCGCCTTGGCGTCGTCCCGGGGCCGCACCAGGAACGGACTCACCTCTTCACCACTCCCCGCAAGTCCGGCGTAGAAGTGGACCATGTTGATCAATGTCTGGGTGTTTTCGCCCTGGCCGATCGAAAAGTTGAGCGTCGTGGCAGCCGGGCTCCAGCGCCGCGCGCCGTAGAGGCGGTCGAAGTACGCAGTGGAGGAGGGGTATATAGGGTTGATCTCGTTGCGCAGGTCGATCCCTGCCTTGTCTTTGAACCCCATCAGCACGCCGTCTTCGATGATGGCGTCGAGGCCCAGGCGAAGGCCGACCTGGTAGAAGTACACGTCGCAGCTCGCGGCGATGGCCCCAATCAGGTCGAGTGACCCGTGGCCTTCCTTTTTCCAGCAACGGAAGACCCGATTGCCCATGCGGAGGCCGCCTCGACAGGGAACGGGCATGTGGCTGTCCAGCCCGATCAGGCCCCGCTTGAGCGCCATAGCGGCGATAGCCAGCTTGAACGGTGATGCCGGCGGGTAGCGCGCCTGAAGCGCGCGATTGAGCAGCGGACGGGCTTCGTCGGTGTTGAGCGATCGCCAGAGCTGCGGGGCGATCCCGCCTATGAAGGCGTTGGGGTCAAAGGATGGGGCGGAGTAGAGCGCGCGCACCTCGCCGGAGGGCGTCATCGCGATCATCGCGCCTCGAACTCCCGGAGGCCAGATGCTGTCGATAAAGCGCTGGAGGTCGAGATCGATGGTGGTTTCGATCGGCCGGCCGGGTGTCGGAGGCAGTGAGGCGGACGACGCTTCCTCGCGAACCAGTCGCCCGCGGGCATTCACCTCGATGTATCGGACACCCGCCGTGCCGCGCAGGCTGTCGTCGTATTGCTGCTCGAGGCCCGCCTTGCCCACGATCGCGCCCGGCTCGAGCCCCTCGTAGCGATCGCTTTCCAGGTCGGCGTCGGTTACCTCTCCCACATAGCCGACCAGATGTGCGACCGCATTGCGGGCGGGGTAGAGCCGCTTGGGTTCCGCCTGGATCACCAGACCGGGCAGCGCGACTCGATGCTCTTCCAGTTTGGAGACGATCTCGAAGGTCGCATCACCGAAGACAACGACGGGTTGATACCGTGCTGTCTGGAAGCGACGCATCACTTCAGCGACGGCAATGCTGTCGAGTGGAACTACTTCCCGCACCCTGGCCAGAACTGCGCTCAGCGAATCGGCGGAGGGGGCCAATAGCTTGACGGAGTAACCCGGCACGTTTTCGGCGATGATCTCCCCGTGCCGGTCGTAGATGGTCCCGCGTGGCGCTGTGAGGGGAATGGGACGGAGCCGGTTGGTCTCCGCCTTGAGCTGGAACTTCTCGTGCTGAATGATCTGCGTCCGGAAGAACGCGCCGAGCAGCACCAGGAATGCGCCGAGGATGATCCAGCGGGCCACCCGAGCCCGCTCACCCAGCCGATACGAGTCCGATCCGGTCATCCATCCAGCCTCACCGCAAACCACTGACGGAAGGCGAGCAGCACGAGCCCACCGGCGGCTGCCGTGATGATCGCCTGGAGCGGGCTGTAAACGCCCAGCTCGACCAGGAGTTGGCCCTGAGGGGTGCCGCTGGCCATCAGAAGGATGAGGTCACGCAACCAGAGGCCCACGGCGACGAAGCCGGCATTAACCAGCACATTGTCGGCGAAAAAGACTGCCCGCCCCCAGGCCGCTGCATAACCGACGATCGTGTCCGCCAAAGTTGCGGCCCCGAATTTGGCCGGCGAGAGCGCATCGGTGGCAAGGCCGACCAGAAAACCCGCCAGCGCTCCCGCGCCGGGCCCGCTTCGCATCGCAAACACGACCAGACCGAACAGCAGGAAGTCCGGCGCCAGCCGGGTGTCGAACAGCCGCGGCCGCACGTAAAAATGAAGCAGGATGAGAGTCGCGAAGACGATGGCGAGATGCATCCGCGCGGTGCGTGAGCCGTTCACGGGATCGAGTCCCGCACGGCCGGTTTCGGAGCGGGAGTCGGAGCCGGCGCCGCCGGTGGCGGCGCGGGCCGGGTCGAGTCAGCCGCAGGCGGCTTGGGCTTGGGCTTCGGCTTGCCCGCGGAATCCGGCTTGGCGCGTGCAGGCGCCTTGCCCGCGGAATCCGGCTTGGCACGTGCAGGCAGCTTGCCCGCGGAGTCGGCCCTGGCGCGCACCGGTGTCTTGGGCTCGTTGCCGCCGCCTGGCGCCGCCGGCGTTTTGAGCAGCGGAGCGGAATCAGGTCGAGCGGCCGGTTCGAGCGTATCCACCGGATAGGCCTCGGCGACAGACCCCACGCGTCGACCAGTGAGCACCAGGACATGTGCGGTCGAGCCGGGGTTCGCCGCCGGCCTCACACGGTAGACCCGGGCCCAGCCGGCTTCCTCCCGAATTACGCCTACCACCGTTCCGATCGGGATGCCCTTGGGATAGACGCCGCCTAAACCCGAGGAGAGGACCACCGTTCCCGGCACTACGGAATCCCGGTACGGGACACCGCGAAACTCGAGGTACGCATCGCTGCCCCCGCCGCTGGTCGCTGCGGCAACGATGCCAAAGGCGCTGCCATTCGCGGTAAAGGCACTGACCCGGAACTCGGGATGTGCCCAGGTCATTGCGACGCTGCTCGACCGGCTCGCATTCCAGATGACACCGATCAGGCCCTCCGGCGCGACGATGGGATCGAATCCGGCTACACCCTGTGCGGTTCCCACGTTCAGCAACAGCATGCGAGCGTCGGTAACCTGCGCCTGATGCAGCACCTCGGCCGCGACGTAGGGCGTCCGCAGACGGTGGCTCAGCCCCAGTAGATTACGCAGTCGCTCATTCTCGGCGGCCAGAGACGGAAGCACCTGCGCTGCGTAGGCGGCCGAGTCGCGCTCGGCGAGGAGCTCCCGAAGCCGGGCTCGGCTTCCGCGACCCAGCTCCGCCTCTTCCTGAAGCCACACGACCGGTGCGAGGATGGTCTGCCGCAGGCCGTTCGCGAGGCCTCCGGTGATTCGCTCGGGCGAGAACAACGCTGCGATCGCGAGAATCAGGCAGCCGACGAACATCGCGGTGTCCCGCCGACTGAAAGCTCGGTCGGACGCGGGGAACATTCTTAGAAGGAAAGCACGCTGCGGTATTTCTCGAAATCGTCGAGGATGCGACCGGTGCCACGCACCACGCAGGTGAGCGGGTCCTCATCCACGTGCACCGGCAGTCCGGTTTCCTGGGCGAGCAGAATGTCGAGTCCTCTGATCAAGGCGCCTCCACCGGTCATCACGATTCCACGATCGACGATGTCGCTGGCCAGCTCCGGAGGAGTGATCTCCAGCGCACGCCGCACGGCATCGACGATTTGCTGAATGGGCTCCTGTACGGCTTCGCGAATCTCGGAGGAATGCACCCGCACGGTCTTGGGAATGCCGGAGACCAGATCGCGCCCCTTTACTTCCATCTCGCGCTCTTCGCCCACCGGGGCGGCAGAGCCGATCTTGATCTTGATCGCTTCGGCGGTCGGCTCACCGACTAGCAGGTTGTAATTCTTGCGCATGAACTGGACGATGGCCTGGTCCAGCTCGTCCCCGCCCGTACGAATGGAGGTATCCGATACGATGCCGGACAGCGCGATGACAGCGATTTCGGTGGTGCCGCCACCAATATCGATCACCATGTTCCCAGTCGGGGTTTCGACCGGCAGACCCACGCCGATTGCCGCCGCCATGGGCTCCGCCACCATCATCACCTGCTTCGCCCCCGCAGTTTGCGCGGAATCGCGCACCGCGCGCCGTTCCACCTCGGTGATTCCCGAGGGAACGCACACGATCACCTTGGGCTTTACGCGAAAAACGTGCTTGTCGATGATGGTCTTGAGGAAGTACCGCAGCATTTTCTCGGTCACGTCGAAGTCGGCGATGACCCCATCCTTGAGCGGCCGAACGGCGAGGATTCCGTCGGGTGTTCGCCCCAGCATCCGCTTTGCTTCGAGACCGATGCCCTTGATCTTGCCGCTGGCGCGTTCGATGGCCACCACCGACGGCTCGTTCAGGACGATGCCTTCGCCTTTCACGTAGACCAGGGTATTGGCCGTGCCGAGATCGACCGCGATCTCGTTCGCGGGAAGAAAGGACGCCAGGTTCAAAGACGGAAGCTTCATCGAATGGCCGTCAGACGCATGGCGCGAAAGGTAAGAGAGACACAGGTTTGTCGGGAGTGGGAGGGGACCTTAGACCGCTCCTGTGCGCTCGCGGCCGCTCCCGTCGGTTTCCGTCTGGTCCCGTCCCACACCAGTGCTCCCAAATCCACCAGCGCCGCGTTGCGTTGCCGGCAGCTCCGCAACCTCCGTGAACTCGGCGCGCTCGACGCGCGCAATGACCATCTGCGCGATCCGCATCCCTCGGGTGACCACGAACGGCTCGGTTCCTAGGTTCACCAGCGCCACCATCAGCTCGCCCCGGTAGTCGCTGTCGATCGTGGCCGGCGTATTAGGAAGGGTGATCCCGTGACGCAGCGCGAGTCCCGATCGCGGACGGATCTGGCACTCGTATCCATCGGGAACGGCGATGCTGAATCCGGTGCGGAACAGCCGCCGCTCGAATGGTGCGAGCGAGCCGTCCTCTGCGCTCGAAAGATCATACCCGGCAGACCCGGCGGTAGCTCGGGCAGGAAGCGGCAGCCCTTCCCCGTGCGGAAGCCGCGCGATCTGAACTCGAATCGACCCGGACTTCGCAGTCCGTTCCGACTCCTCAGAGAACGGCGGCGACATCGACCAAGGGCAGCTTGAACGCCTCCGCGACTCCGGGGTACACCACCTTGCCGGCCACGACGTTGAGTCCCTTGCGCAGTGCCTGATCGCGCCGGCAGGCCTCCTGCCAGCCATGCTTGGCAAGCCGAAGCGCGCCCTGGAGCGTTGCGTTCGTGAGTGCCAGCGTCGACGTACGAGGAACACCACCCGGCATGTTGGCAACGCCATAGTGGAGGATGCCGTCCACGAAATACGTCGGATTCTCGTGTGTGGTGGGCTTGATGGTTTCGACACACCCGCCCTGGTCTACGGCGACATCGACGATGACGGCACCCTGCTTCATACGCTTGAGATCTTCCCGGCGGAGGAGATGCGGGGCTCGCGCGCCGGGAAGGAGCACGGCTCCGACGACCAGGTCTGCCCGGGACGCCGCGTCCAGAATATTGTGACGATTGGAATACCAGGTATCGCAGTTGGCGGGTAGAACATCGTCCAGGTAGCGCAGGCGATCGAGCGAAATGTCGAGGATAGTGACATGCGCGCCGAGACCTGCTGCCATCTTTGCGGCGTTGATGCCCACGGTACCGCCGCCCAGAATGACGACCTCGGCCGGAGCTACACCCGGCACCCCGCCGAGCAGAATGCCCCGGCCCCCGTAAACCTTCTCGAGATACTTGGCGCCGGCTTGCACCGCCATCCGGCCGGCAACCTCGGACATGGGGGTGAGAAGCGGCAGCTCGCCGCTGGGCAGCTGGACCGTTTCGTAGGCTACCGCGACGGCCTCCGAGGCGATGACGGCTCGGGTGAGCCGCTCGTCCGCGGCGAAGTGGAAGTAGGTGTACATCACTTGCCCCGAGCGCATCCGCGGCCACTCGACCTCGATCGGCTCCTTCACCTTCATGATCAGGTCGGCCCGGGACCAGACCTCGTCGGCGGTCGGCAGCACGCGAGCGCCCGCGGCCTCGTAGGCGGCGTCGTCGAACCCGCTGCCTTCTCCCGCTCCTCGCTCAAGAAAAACGGTATGGCCCTGCGCGACGAGCGCCTCGGCGCCGCCCGGCACCAAGGCAACCCGATTCTCGTTGGTCTTGATCTCTTTCGGGACGCCGATTTGCATGGGGCCCTCTATCTGCCGTGTCGGATAGAAAGCGTGAACAGTAAAGAGTGAACAGTGAACAGGGGGCTACAGAGGCGGAGGCGTTTCCCTGTTCACCGTTCACCGTTCACTGTTCACGTTTCACGTTTTCACTCCGGTCCCAGCCGCACCATCGTCTGGCGCTCCGCCAGGAAGAACTCCGCCGCGACGGCAGCGGTCTGCTCCGAAGTAACCGCGCCGATCTCCGCCAGCGTGTCGCTCAACGTGCGATAGTGGTCGTTATGCAGCACGAATCCGGCGAGCCGATGCATCCGGGCGCCGGGACTCTCGAGCGACAGCACCACCTGCCCTTTCAGCTGACGCTTCCCGTCTTTCAGCTCTTCCGCCGGCAGCCCCTGCTTCGCCAGCCGGTCGTACTCTCCGCGAATGGCCTCGATGGCCTGATCCGCCGTTGCCGCCTGAGTCCCGACGTAGACTCCAAGTTGGCCGGTACTTTGAAAGAATTGCTTGAATGCGAAGATCGCATAGGCGAGTCCCAGTTCCTCCCTGACCCGTTGGAACAGCCGACTCGACATGCCCCCCCCAAATGCATTCACCAGAATCCCCAGCACAAAGCGGCGAGGATCGCGCACCGGGAACGTGTCGGTGCCGAAGACGATATGGGTTTGAGACGAGTCACGTGTTACGGTCCGACTCACGCCCCGAATCGCAGGCTCCGGCTGCACCGATGGCTGGGGGGGCTGCGCCGGTGCGTCGTCGAGCCAGCCTTCGCGCCCGAGCGCCTCGAGCAATCGATCGTGATCGACGTTGCCCGCGGCAGCCACGACCGAGTTGCCCGGATAGTACCCTCGGTGCGCCTCACGGAGATCGCCGGTGCCGAGGCCGTTCACCGTCTCCGGAGTCCCCAGGATCGAGTACCCGTACGGGTGGGTGGGCCAGAGCGTCGCAGCGTGCAGCTCGTGGACGAGATCGTCCGGCGTATCCAGCACGCCGTTGATCTCTTCGAGAATGACGTTCCGCTCCGGTATGAGATCACGTTCCGCGAGCAGCGGCCGGCGCACCAGGTCCGTCAGGATGTCCACTGCGAGAGGGAGGTCTTCGTCGAGCACGTGCGCTTGAAAACTGGTGTAGTCCCGCCCGGTGAAGGCGTCGAGTCCCCCGCCCCGCACCTCGAGCTCGAGTGCGATCTGACGCGCCGACCGTCGTTCGGTCCCCTTGAAGACCATGTGTTCGAGCAGGTGGGACACGCCCATCTTGGCGCGACGCTCATGCGCGCTAGCGGTACGCACGAAAATCCCGATCGCGGCCGAGCGGACGCTCGGCATGGCTTCGGACAAGACGACGAGCCCCGACGCCACGTCCGTGCGCCGGAGGCCCGTGTCCAGAAGAACAGTTTCCACCGAGTTAATCCTTGGGGAGAAGCGCCTTCCGGGAAAGCTTCATGCGGCCGCGATCGTCCACTTCGAGCAGCTTGACCTGCACAATGTCGCCCTTCTTGACGACATCTTCGGTCTTCTCGGTACGGCCGTGCTGGAGCTCGCTGATGTGGAGCAGTCCCTCGACGCCGGGGATGATTTCCACGAACGCGCCGAAGGGCGTCGTGCTCTTGACCGGTCCTTCGTAAACCTTCCCCACCTCGGGCTCGGCCACAATCGCGGCGACCATCTCGCGGGCCTTCTCGCCAGCATCACCGCCGACTGCCGCAATGGTGATGAGGCCGGTGTCCTCGACATTGATCTTGGCCCCGGTCGCGTCCTGAATGCCCCGGATGGTCTTGCCCTTCGGTCCGATCACGTCGCCGATCTTCTCCGGCTTGATCTGGATCGTGATGATGCGCGGCGCGTACTTGGACAATTCGGTCCGCGGCCTCGGCATCTCCTTCTCCATCTCCTTGAGGATGTGAAGCCGGCCTTTGCGCGCCCGTTCGAGTGCTTCCTTCATGATCTCCAACGTGAGTCCCTCGATCTTGATATCCATCTGGATCGAGGTGATGCCCCTGCTGGTGCCCGCCACCTTGAAATCCATGTCGCCCAAGGCGTCTTCCGACCCGAGGATGTCGGTCAGCACGGCGACCTTCTCGCCCTCTTTCACCAGCCCCATGGCGACGCCAGCGCAAGGAGCTTTCATTGGAACACCCGCATCCATCAGCGCGAGCGATCCGGAACACACAGTGGCCATGGACGACGATCCGTTGGACTCGAGCACTTCCGACACCACACGGAGCGTGTAAGGGAAGTCTTCGTAGTTCGGAAGCAGCGGCTGGAGCGCCCGTTCGGCGAGTGCCCCGTGGCCGATCTCGCGGCGGCTGGTGCCCCGAATCATCTTGACTTCGCCGGTCGAGTAGGGCGGAAAGTTGTAGTGCAGCATGAACGATTTGGTCGTCTCGCCCAGAACATCGATGCTGTCGATTCGTTGCTCGTCGTCGGAGGTGCCGAGGGTGACCGATGCCAGAGCCTGCGTCTCACCCCGCTGGAACAGGGCCGATCCGTGTGCCCGTGGGAGAAGCCCGGTGTCGATCGAGATCGGCCGGATCGTGTCGAGATCGCGGCCGTCCACCCGCTCCCCTTTCTCCAGCACTTGAGCCCGCATGGCGCGGTATTCGATATCGTCGAGCTCGGCGGCGATGTCCTTCGCGTCGTCCGGAAATTCGGCCGCAAGCTGGAGCAGCACCGACTGCCGAAGTTCCTTGACGTTGTTCGCTCGTGACGTCTTGTCCCGGGCGTTGATCGCCGAAGCCATGGCCATCTCCGCCGCCGCGCGCACGCGCGCCACCAGCTCGCCCGCCGGCACCGGCTTCTCCCAGGGCAGCTTGGTCCGGGGCTCCGCGTCGATCACCTTCCGCTCCAGCGCGATCACATCCTTGATCCCCTTCTGCGCGACCTTGAGCGCCTCCAGCATTTCGGCTTCCGAAATTTCGAGGGAGCCGCCCTCGACCATGTAGATCGCGTCGGTCGAGCCGCTCACGACCAGATCGATCGAGGAATACTCCAGCTGCTGGAACGTGGGGTTCAGGATCCACTTGCCTTCCACCCGGCCCACCCGGACCGCCGCGAGGGGGCCGTTCCACGGCACCGTCGACACACCCAGCGCGACAGAGGCTGCGACTGCGCCCAGGATATCCGCGTCGTTCTCCTGATCGGCGGAGAGCACGGTGACGAAAACCTGAACCTCGTTCTTGAAACCCTCGGGAAACAGCGGCCGAATACCGCGGTCGATCAGCCGGCTGGCCAGGATCTCCTTGTCCGACGGCCGTCCTTCGCGCTTCAGAAATCCGCCGGGAATTTTCCCGGCTGCGTAAGTCTTTTCGCGATATTCGACGGTGAGGGGGAAGAACGGCAGAGCGGAAACGGTGGGGGAGACGGTGATGGCGGCGAGGACCATCGTATCGCCAAACTGTACCACCGCGGAACCAGCAGCCTGCTTCGCCAGCCGGCCGGTCTCGATGAGGAGGCGGCGCCCGGCGAAATCCTGTTCGATCCGTTGTACGGTCACGTGTCAATCCGGTTCAGAGCACACCAATGCAGCGAGGGCGCCCCGCTGTGCTCGTTCGGGGCGCCCTCGCGGACCCACAGGCCTTAGTGACGGAGACCGAGCTCCTCGATCAGCGCGCGATAGGTCGGCAGGTCGCTGCGCTTGAGATATTGGAGGAGTCGGCGACGCGTACCGACCATCTTGAGCAGCCCCCGGCGGCCATGGTGGTCCTTGGGGTGGGTGCGGAAGTGGTCGGTGAGCGAGTTGATCCGCTCCGTAAGGAGCGCGACCTGGACCCTGGTCGAGCCGGTGTCGGCGTCGTGCCGGCGGTGCTTGGTGACCACGGTCTGCTTGTCGAAAGGCATGCTGCGGAGGTCCTCGGACGTTTCGGCGTATCTGTTCTATGTTAGCT
>JBKPOS010000124.1:0-8948 GCA_046733215.1 Gemmatimonadota bacterium | reverse complement strand
CCTCGCCGAAGATTAATGTCGAGGTGATCGGATCAAACGCCATCGGCGGCCCAAACGGACGGACCCGTTCACCGATCATTGCCTTCTCCGGTGCAGTAAAAACGTTGACGCTCAGTGCAGATGACATCCTGACCGGTTCCTTTCAGTGGAGACGCGCCGCAGCATCGGTGGTGAGGGCCATATGCCGAGCGCAAGTCTCTCGGCCCGTCAAGAAGGCCCTTAATCCCAGCTACCCGCCAAGCCGCCTAACGATCTACGCTTCAGCTGCGGGGGATTAGCCCGTGGTTCCGAATTCTAGGTTCCGCTGATCGCCATCGTCGAGCCTCACCCCGAGCAGAGCTCGGGACAGGAGCGCCCGCCAGCTGCAAGCGTGGGTTAGGCCGCAACGCCTGCCTAATCGCGTCCCGCGCTATCCATCCAGCAACAGCTTCCGCAACACCCCGAGGCAATGGGTTCGGCCGGGGTCGGTGAACACAAGAAACACCGCGTCGGAGAAGGCAACGCCGTGCACAATGACCTCGCTCTCATCTGCCGCACCGAGGGCAGCCAGCAACGCTGGATAGCCGTCGGTGCGCACGGCTCGCCGGTCGCCGTTGGCGGCCTTCTGCCGGTAGATCCGCAGTGCCTCGTTCCGCGGAAAAGGCCGCGTAACTCTCGCCCGCAGCAGATCGGAAGCATCATGCCGCAAGCGTGCTAGCAATTCTGCCGCGAGTGGATCCGCGCTCGCGCGAAGCGACGGCTCGACCACGCTAGGAGCTATCCTGGGCATCTCTGCTGGTCGTGTTGCGGCCTAACGATCTACGCTTCAGCTGCGGGCGACTCGCCCGCCCTGTCAAATTCTACGTTCCTGCCGATCGCCATCGGCGATCAGTACTCGAGCGGAGCTCCGGAGAGGTGCGCCCGCCAGCTGCAAGCGTGGGTTAGGCCGCACGGCCGCCAGGCGCACCTAGTTGCCTCTGGCCCTCAGCAGAGCCAGCTTGGCACGCTCTAGGTCATCGATGAACTGCATGCAGGAAGCTCGCGTCATACCACGGGTTCGAATGCGCATCGTCCCACCCGGCGAGGTGATCACAATGACCTGCCTGCGATTCATGACATAGAGCCCAACAATCAGCACGCCAATCAGTGTGCCAATGAGAAATGCAGGTGTACTAAGGCGCTCCCCCGCGAACTGGAATGATCCAAGCCAGACTACGGCGGCTACGACCAGCAGAATCGGGTGTGAGCGTGTCCCTAGGCTACATGAGGCCACCTGGTCCAGGAAAATGCTGATGAACTCGCTGCCCTGATCCAGGCGCACTCGATGCGAGGTAAGCACGACTGCGCCATCCGACGACGCGCTCAGCTGGCGCTCCCCTGGCAGCATCTCCATTAGAAGACCTTGACCCTCCAGTTACTGGATTCCCGCAAGTGTTATGGTCGGCCTAACGACCCTCGCTTCAGCTGCGGGCGACTCGCCCGGCGAATTCGAATTCTATGTTCTGCTAAAACGGACGCGCCCGCCAGCTAGTTAGGCAGCGGGGTGAACCGGATTCAAGTGCAAAACCATACAAACATCGGCAACTTTGTACTTGCTGACTTCCGGGACCGGACAATAGCTGAAGCCCAAGGATTCGTATAATCGAAGGGCGGCTTGGAGCCGTGAGTTTGAAACTAGCATCACTCGATAGGCACCCTGCTCCCGTCCGTACGCGATGCACCGCTCTACCAGGTTGCATGCCCTACTCGAAACATCCCGATCTGCACGTTCATCCCGACCATCCAAGACGCCAGTCGCTGGCCTAACGTGATGCGCCTAAGCTGCGGCGCACACTCCTACTCGTCACAAACGTAACGCTTGGTTTAGAAGACGGCGCCCCGTCAGCTTCAGGCGAATGTTAGGCCGCATTCACGACGGGAATGCGATCGTTATGCAATGCGGGTGTACGTGAGCTGGAGGTCTGGCTCCCAGCGGTCACCACGATTCAACTCACCGTGCCCCACCATGCGCCTGCCCCCATCGACAAGTTTGGCGGTAAATCGTTGCGAGAAACCAGGAGTGTCCCGCCACCACTCCCACAGGTCGCTGCGCAGAGCCACGATGTAGCGGCGCGAAACTCCCCGTTCGTCGAAATACAACATGGAGCATTCTTTGGTATCGTCGTCAGTGCCGAAAATCGCGATGCCGCTTGGTACCTCCGGTTCGTCGATCTCAGAGCGCATGACGAGGAAGGCCCCGCCGGCTGACCAGGCGAAGCTGGTGCGACCATGAAGGGTCTTGCCCGGCAACACGGGGTGAGAGCCTTCGGTGAGCCATTCGCCGACAAGGAAGCCAAGGGGCTTCAAGGCCGGGTTCGGAATGGCAGCTTCGGAGCCAATCGTAGTAACCATAGAAGTGTGTCGGATGCGGATGTGGGGTAACCGGCAGTTATACACCAATAAGCTCGCCTGCCGCCAGGCAAGCGCCGCTTTACCTGCGCCCATACGGGACCGCTTTACCCGAGCTGCTCGGCAAGCGCAACGATGATGCCCTCAGGGCCGCGGATGTAACACAGCCGGTACGTGTCCTCATACTGGGTTACTTCGCCTATGAGCTCAGCGCCATGGGCGCGCAAGCGCGCGAGGACATCCTCAATGTCGTCGACGGCGAACATGATGCGACGTATGCCCAGCGTGTTCACTGGTGCGTTCCTCGGCTCAGCTCTGACCGCCGCCGGCGCGTGGAACTTGTCCAGCTCAAGGCGACCGTGGCCGTCCGGGGTCCGCATCATCGCAATCTCGCATCGAACGTTTTCGAGCCCAACGACACGGTCCACCCAACGCCCCTCGACGGGCATCTCGCCCTCCAACTCCATACCAAGCTCGACAAAGAATGCCTTCGCAGCCTCGAGATCCTCGACCACGATAAGAACGTTGTCCATTCGTTTAAGCGTCATGTCCTTCCTCCCCACACTTGACTGGTGATGCCAGTACTTGCCGCTGGCGTATAACGACCGGCGCTTCAGCTGCGGGCGACTCGCCCGCATTTCGAATCCTACGTTCCGCTGAACGCCAGCGGCGATCAGCACGTGCGCGGAACTTAGGACAGGCGCGCCCGTCAGCTGCAAGCGTGGGTTAGGCTGTGCCGTAGACTTCACGCGCGATCCCGCAGTCTTTTCAAGATCGGGCGACTAAGCAGCTAGCTGCCAGCAGGCAGACCGTGATGAGGCCAGAGAAGACCAGCGGCACGATGAAAAAATACCGCCAGCTGAGAAAGGTGACTGCCACAAAGCATGCGGCGAAGCTCCAAGTCGCGGCGCTGACGATCTTCAACGTCTCTCGGGGTAAACCACCCAGCTGCCAGGATAGCGCGGCGGCGAACAGGAGGAAGACAGTCATGAAGAGGCCAAACCCGGTATAGAAATCCCAATAGGTCCGGCTCAGCCCCTGGATATCGAAGTGGGTCGACCGCAGCGCTTCGATAGCGGGATCGACGCCCCAGCTAGGGTCGATTTGGCGAAACCCCAGCGTATGCCCGGCGGCGAAAAGCACTAGCAGGACGGCGGCGATGCGATACAGGACGGGGGCCTTCATACAGGGACCTCCATAGGTGTGGAGGGGGACGCACAGCCTAACGTCCTAGGCTTCAGCTGCGGGCGATAAGCCCGGGAGTTTCGAATTCTACGTTCCGCTGAGACGAGCTGCGCCCGCCAGCTGCAAGGGTGTGTTACGCCGCTATGGGGCGAGACAACTTTGCAGCGCAAGGTTTTGGATTCCGCTGCCCGTGGTCATCATAAACTTTGCGACCCGTTGGGCCGTGTCGGGGTGGATAAAGAAATCGACAGTCGCGATGGTGGAATCCTCGCTCAACCGCTGACCCCGCAGCCGATAGCGCCAATAGCCGTCCTGCAGCCCCAGTCGCATAAGCGGCCTGTTCGTAGCCGGCTGCCAGTACGCAATGGGGTACACCCGTCGGGCGCAGAGAAAGCTGTGCCCGGTCCCACTGCGCGACAGGTTCGCGAGCTCGCCAGAGTCGGACCGTTGAACCGCACGCATGAACGCTACCGCCGTACGATCTGCCTGCCAGCCATGCCACCACTCTACCGCCTGCTGCGCTGGCGATCGCGACAGCGTAGGCCAGTGCAGTCTCGTGCCGCCGATGGCAATGCCGCCGGCGAAGAGGCCGAAGGTTATGGCGAGCAGCACACGCATGCTGGCCATCGAGGTGATGGGCGCGGAGAGATTCAGGGCGCCGGGCGCATGAGGACCCCGGCCAGAGCTGATATTAGCGCCGCAGCCATGAGCATGTGAGCCGGCAAGAAGTTGCCCATGAAACGGTAGAGAAAGAAGGCCGTGGCCGCCGGGATAAGCGCAACCAGGATGACTACCCCACCACTAGCGAGCCCGGGTCGCACGGCGAGGAGGCCGAAAAGCGCCGCGAGCGTGATGAGCGTGGCGGCATCGATGAGCCATAGCCCCTTGAGCGAGTTCGCGTAGAAGGCTGGGAGGTTAGACGCATCCGCGGCGCTCACGGCCTTGCCAAAGGCCGCGGCGTGCATGAGCCCACCGACGAGCAGGATGAGGGCGCCGAGTGCTAGCAGCAATCGAGGGAGTCCGTTGGTCATTTGGGTAAGGGCTGGGGATGGTTGGCAAGACGCCTAACGACCCCCGCTTCAGCTGCGGGCGACTCGCCCGAGCTTTCGAATTCTACGTTCCGCTGATCGCCATCGGTGATCAGCTCCCGAGGGGAGCTCAGGACAGAGCGCCCGTCAGCTGCAAGCGGTGGTTAGGCGCGATCCTCGTCGAGCCTAGGTTCGGAAGTCTAGCCGGGCTCGATCACGAGACTACGTCATGCCCGAGCGTTCTCCACTAGCGTGGCAATCTGCACGAACTCGATGCTAGGGCGTACACCGTAGAGACCGATTAGTCGCTCGACAAGCTCATCGGTGAAGAATGCTTTGGCTGCGTCCTCTGACTCCCAAACGTAGAAGTTCGTTGCCTCGCGCTTTCTGGGATTGAGCGTGAAAGCCTTTGAGCGGAGTCCTGGCATTCCCTCAAACCTTGCGCGTGCGGTCTCAGCGATCTTCCACACGGCTCGTTCATCGAAATTGTCTCCGTAGCGAAATGTGACGAATGCACCGATCATGTCGCACTCCTCTCCTGCATTGCGAGCAACGGCATGGCCCGTGGGCCTAACGACCTACGCCTCAGCTGCGGGCGATCAGCCCCGTGGTTCCGAATTCTATGGTCCTCTGTCCGCCATCGGCGGGCAGCACCGAGGAAAGCTCGGCCCGGAACGCGCCCGCCAGCTGCAAGCGTGGGTTAGGCGGCGCTCAGGACCGACCTCGCGCGCTGCCCGGGTCCGCGACCCCCGTGCAGCTAGTGCCCAAGCCGGCTGACTACGCCCGCGATCACTCTGGCGACGGCGAGTCGACCGCGGCGGCCTCAGCGGCAGGCACCTCGTCAGACCCCGCCTTAGCCCGATCAAGTTTGCGCTGGCGCTTCTCCTCTTTCTTGCGTTGCTTGTTCAGTTCCTTCTGACGCTTTTCATATCCATAGTTGCGCTTGGGCAAGGAAGGCTCCCAGGGGGTACCGCGGAAGCTCGCTCGGGTGGCGCGATGCCAACCCCAGGCTTCGCGGGCATGCCCGAAGCTAGCCGGGTACGAGCGCCACCGCTCGTAACATCTCCGGGAATCTGGGCGGTAGAGGAGGGTGAGAGTTGAGGCGTCCGCCTAACGATCTACGCTTCAGCTGCGGGCGACAAGCCTCGTGGTTCCGAATTCTGCGGTCCACTGAGATGGACGCGCCCGCCCGCTGCAAGCGTGGGTTAGGGCGCACCCACTGCTCAATCACAGATGGGGGATGCGCCCGCCCTCATCGTGCTTGCCACGCAGTCTTCCACTGATCACGCCGAGAATAGAAGTACCCTGCCATCCACCAGTCGTATGCGGCGCAGAAGGCTCCGTAAGCGAGCGGGATCTCCGTCAAGGTACCTGTGCCGGCACCAGACCTTCCCTCCTGCAAGAATACCTCATGGACAAGATCCCAGGCGCCGTGCAACGCGTAGCCGAGGATGAGGAGGACCGGTAGGCGGATCCCGACCAAGCCCAGTAGTGTAAAAAGCGCCACCGCGATCGCCTCAAGCCGCCAGGCGTTGGTGTCAGCGAAATGAGCCGTAAAGGCCAGATAGATCGCGGCGATCGGAGCGAGCAGGAGACCGTAGAAAGCCTGCTCAGCCTTGGCTGAGAATCGCTTCGTGGAAATGGCGATGGAGCCGAGGGCAGCCGAGACTCCGACTCCTACGTATAGGATGAAGATCAATGACAGCGCCATGTCGGCATCCTCAGCATCAGCGCGCGGCTTGGCTCTTCACGGCGGCGAGTGCGGCCTAACGACCTACGCCTCAGCTGCGGGCGACTTGCTGCAGTTCCGAATTCTACGTTCCGCTGAAAGCGAGCGCCCGCCAGCAGCAAGCGTGGGTTAGGCTGCACGGCCAATCACGATCGGCTGATAGATAGTGTCGTTTAGTCGGCGGCAGTCCGCGAATCCGGCTCCAGCCATCAGCTCAAGCAGCCGCGGGATCGGCAGCGCATAGTAGCGCGTCACGGTTCGCAGTAGGGTCTTAGGGCCGTTGGGGCCATCCTTCTCCACGATGAACGCAACCTGATAGTGCGTCGAACTCTCCCACGTCCATTCCTGCCGCAACCGGAAGACCTCGTCTCCGCGGTGGCGTTCGCCGTAAGGGTGCGTCGCCGCCACGCCGCGGGGCACGGCGTCGTAGTCGCGAACCGAGCACAAGCACAACCCACCTAGACGCAGAATCTTTTTAAACTCCTGCAGAGCCACGCGAACGTCTGAATCACTAATGAGGTGAGGGAGCGAGTTATCGATTGCCAAAACCACGTCAAACAGGCCTGAGACACTCGCGGCTACGTGCCTCATGTCAGCCACTGCCGTATCGACGACGACTTGTCGGACCTCGGCCTCTCGCCGGAGTCGCGCGATTGCACGAGGCGAGAGATCTCTGGCGCTGACCTCAAAGCCTCGGCGTGCTAGGGGTAACGTTTGAGTCCCAATGCCGCAGGCAACATCCAGTATACGCGTCGGCGGGGCCTCAGGATCGGCCGCGCCCAGCTCGCGGTGGATGAGCTGCTCTAGCGCGGCGCCCTGGCGCGACATGCTCGCTTCCCAGTCCTCGAAGATCAGATCGTAGTACGGAGCCAGATCATCGTAGAACTGCCTCGTCTCCACGGCAGGACCTCGGATTTGTTGTGCGGCCTAACGACTTGCGCATTAGCTGCGGGCCCTCAGGCCCGCCCCCGCACCAACTTACGTTCCGCTGGTCGCTATCGACGGCCAGCGCCCGGGCGGAGCCCGGGTTCCATCCGGCCCGTCGGCTGCATGCGCGGGTTAGGCGGCGCCGATTCCTGCCTAGGGCCAGACATCGACGGCTGCCACCCGTACCCACCAGAAGGTTCCGGTACGGTCTTGAAAACACGCATGGAGCCCGGCGATCTCGATCTCGCCCGACCTGTCCTCACTGTACTGCAGGGTTCCGAGAATTCCTTGCACGGCCAGGGGCGTCGGCTCCGCCCACGGGGGATAGCTAGTAAGGACACGAGGACGCTGCGTCAGGAGTTCGCGGATGTGGTCGGCGGCCGCATTGAAGTCGCCAAATCCCTCCCCGATCTGATGGACTTGAAGCTCAATTAGCTCAGAACCCAATAGGTCGGCGAGTGAGAGCTTGGCCTCGTTGGCCTGGACTGCACCCTCGGTGTCAGGCGCACCCTTGCACAGGCGGAGTCTGGTCGTGAAGGCGTGATCAATGGTACGTGGGACATAGCGAATGCGTGGCCCGATCGGGAATGCCATGAGCATCAGAGTAAGTGCCGCTGCTTCTCGCATCATCGTTGTTGCGTCCGCCTAACGATCTACGCTTCAGCTGCGGGCGATAAGCCCCTCGGCTCCGAATTCTACGTCCCGCTGAAACGGACGCGCCCGGCAGCTGCAAGCGTGGGTTAGGCAGCAAGGGGCATCATGCATCGCCATATTCACGCTTCAGCCGCTCGTAGTACTCGCGTTTGCCACGCTCTGCCGAGGTCGGATCTTCTCGCGCGCTGGCCTGTGGAGGATCAGCGTGTTCCGTCTCGACTATGGCAATCGTAATCCGCTGACCGGGCTGCAAAGGCTGTCGGAGCCAGTTGATGTGAACCGCCGCACCATCCGGGTCATGCGCCAGACCTCCGACATCCAGCGCGAGCTCCTCTTCGAAGCGGCCGGCGATTGGTTGTCCCGATACTGGGTCGCGAGAAGCCCGCCGGACCCAGTTTGCCATCACCGACGCGACGCCTAGGTCAGATACGCCAGCCGTGCACTTTTTCTGGCCGTCAATGGAGATTTCGAACGCGATCATGTCGGCTCCATGGCGCAAGCCTCGTTGCTGCCTAACGATCTACGCTTCAGCTGTAGGGCGATCAGCCTCGTGGCTCCGAATTCTACGTTCCGCTGAAACCAGCGCGCTCGCCAGCTGCAAGCGTGGGTTAGGCCGCTGCGGCGAGCCCGGCTAAGACGTGAAGCCGATCCGTACGCGCCGATCCTCTGAGCCTTCAACCGACGGCCAGAACCGGTCGTGCCACTCCATGATGGCCTCGATCTCGGAGACGAGCACCCAGAGGTTGCCTTGGTCCAATTTCGGATGCAGGCGCTCCACGTTCTCGAGTCCGCACGACACCGGCATTCATCACCGGCGGCGACGTCAGGGGGCCGCTCGTTCTTAGCCCAAACCAGCCGGCGATCTGGCCCCCGATAGGCCCCACCTTCGAGGCACCTCGGCCGGACCGGGCTCAAGCCGACCCACCTCTCCATTTTGAGGCACGGATAGAGGCACCGAACGCAGCTAACCGTCGTCCAGCAACAACGACCGTCACATGCCTGTCTTGTACGGCTTAAAATCGATGGGTCGTGGGACGGATGGGATCTCGCTTCCGTCC
>JBKPOS010000123.1:0-9395 GCA_046733215.1 Gemmatimonadota bacterium | reverse complement strand
GCCGGCGTTCGGGTCAACAGGATGTGCTGAATATCGTCGAACTCTAGCATGACATCTCCTGCCGGTTGATCACTGCATCTGGTCGAGCATGTCGGAAAAGGCTGCCTTGAGCTTGAGTGCCTTTTTGATCTCGTCCGCGCTCACGTATGGATACTCCCCGTACTCCAGGAAGCTCGGGCGCTGGTGTTCACGCACGAACTTGATGAACGCCGGCGTGTTCGTCTTCCAGTCCTCCGGGAACCCTTCAAGATTCTCGAAGACCGTGTTGATGCCATACTTCGAGAAGAGCGCCACGGCGTCCTCGGTGTACTTGTCGAAATCGGTATCGAAGATGCCCTGGTACATGAAGTAGGTTTCCTTGCCGATGTCGAAGAGCACCCAGCGGAGGTAGTGCAGCTTGAGAACGGCAAGGCCATCCGGGAGTCCCGCGATTGTGTCTTCTATTTTCTTGCCGTAATCACGGATCGCCTGCTCCCTTCCGGGTTTGATCTTTGCGATGATCGTGAACCCGTAGCAGGCGGGAGTCCTCGGGAAGATCGGGCCGTACCGCCCCTGCTCGAGCTTGAAAAATCCTTCCTTTGGGATCGCCATTGCGGCGGGCTTGGTCCAGTCGCCTGGCTTCGGTGCGGCTGGCTTCGCTGCGGCCGGCTTTGCTGTGGCTGTCATGTGGCATCTCTCGTGGCTGGCGGTGGTCTGGTTAAGTGCGTTATCGAAGGCGTGTTCATGGGCCGCCGCGATCACCAACTCGCGGCGTCCCTTCTTGCATCGGCCCCCCGCGGCAACGCCTGACCACGGGCATTGCGCCCAAGGTATGCCGCTGGCTGGCTCCCCACTTCGGGAGAATTACGTGCTCAGGACTACGAAAAAATGCCTCCCCTGGAGCCATCTTGGTGCTCGGTCTGGCGATGAAGTCGGCACAAATCTCCACGGGAAGACATATTAAACGCGCCTGTGACACGGCCTTGGCCTCGACCCTCGCTAGGATGCTGATCGGGTAACTGGGGCTAGGTGGTCAGACTGACGCCGTTGGTTCAATGACCTTCTTGGCCAACCAGCGCGATAACGGCATCAGTATCAGCAGGCCGACAATTGCAACTACGACTACCATGACCACTACGTTTGGGTCGTCGAAACTCTGCCTGCTCACCACCAGGGCTGCGGCAATGTTGCGTTGCGAAGTGCCCAGGCCGAGCACCCTCCGCGTGTCGGCTGCCGGCCCGCCGAGCACCCATCCGATGCCATAACCAGCGGCGAGAAACAGGAGGCCGGCCAGAATGCCGCCGGTGCCGAACACAGCCAAGACGCTTTTCAGGTTCACCACAGTCAGCAACACAATCAGCAGGATGAGGCTCCAGTTGGAAAGCCGATCGAGGAGCGGCTTGGCTCGCGCTGCAGCAGGCGGGAACTTGGCTCTGACGGCGAGTGCGGCGGCGAGCGGCAGCAGCATCAGGAGAAACAGGGACCGGGCGATTTGCGCCGGGTTGACCGAGACTCCCGGGAGCAGCACCGGCAAGGCGACCGGCAAATAGCCGACGGTGATCACCATCAGCAGGACCATCAAGCCAACTGCAAAGGCAAGATTGCCCTTTGCGATCTGCGCTAATTTCGGGAGAAAGGGTGCGCCGGCCGCCGAGCCCAGAAGCAGCAACCCAACGCCAAACGCCTCATCCAGCCGCAGCAATCTGGCCAGGGCGATCGCGACGAGTGGCATCAACACGAAATTGGCCACGAGCGATAAGACGATAAGTCGGATGTTGCGCAAAGGGGCGACGATTTCCCCGATCGTGAGACCCAGCCCCATTGCCAGCATGCTGGAGATCACGAAGCACAGCATTGCGACCGAGATCGCGGCCTGGCTCATTTCCAGAAGCGTCATTGGTGTTTCACCTCGGCGCAGTGTTGTTGCCGCATGCCCTATGGTTCATGGACCACGTGCGTCCGGGGAACACCCAGCCCCTGCCGGTCCTCGACCGACGCCTCCAGCTTTTCCTCTTCGCTGCCGAACGATTTTGCGATGGTCTGGTCCAGTCGACGCTTCCAGTAGAGAAGCGAGGGCCGCCGTTCCGGTGGCAAGTCCTCGATAAGGTCGGCCACCAGCGCCTTCATCCGCCGCATGACTTGCACGCTGGTAGCGCCGTAGAACCGGATCTCATCGAACGCAAGAGTTAAGAAATCATCCCAGCTCGGCAACTGGACCATTATGCGAAGCGCTCCGGAGCCATCCCGGAGACCTTGGATCTCAAGGCGCCGACGGCCCAGCCGCCGCAGCAGATCCTCGATCTGATCGAGCGCTTGCACCCCTGTTGTCGGATCGTTCACGGCGGGGGAAAGTGCCCGGATCGCGATATCGACCAGCAGGCGGATGGCGTACTTCGGATCCTGTTCGAAGGTCCGTTCGTCTCCGAGGAGAAAGGCGTCCCGGAGTGCGCTTATGTCCAAGGACCCGTTCCCCCCGAGAACTCGCGCCATAACCGTCCCCTCAACCAGAGTATCCCCAACGGCCGAATCCAGTACGACCACGGCTCCACTGGCCGACGACAGGGCTAGCAGCGCAGGCACGTCAACAGCCTGAAACGTTTGCGGGCTGCCGGTATGCTGCAGCGTATACGTCAATGGAAGCGGTTCCAATTCTGCAGGATTCGCGGTCGAGGCGGCGGCCTCGAGCTTAGGATACATCTGGTCGATCACCCGCCGCCCGTGCTCGGCAGTGAAGCCGAGCATGCGCTGAATCTGGAGCAACGAGATTCGCTGGATCAGGGCGATGAACATGCCTACGCTAACCAGCAGCAGGCCGATGACCAGCCAACTACTGAGGAGCGGCACTCCACCACGCCCCGGTCGATCGACCCACGCGATCGCAGCAAGGGAGTAGAGGAAGGTGGCGGAAAAGATTCCCACTGAGTGCCACACGACGGGATCGCGAGAAAGCCACAGGACGAGACGAGGCGAATAGGCGGTCGCGCTGAACTGAACCATCACGAAGGCGAGGGCAAACACAATGCCGGTCAGCGCAATCATGCCCGAGCCCACGGACGAGAGGATCGCGAGGGCGGCCGTTGGGCTGATGCCGGATTGGAGGCCCGGGAGGAAACGGTGTTCCAATCGAGGCAAGGTCAGTCCCGCCAGGACCGCGACGACCGCATAGCACGCGGGAATGGCCCAGTAAGGCATGTAACGGCGGCGATGTAACGAGGTCATCCGGTCACTCAGCGCGAGCTAGTCGACAGCTGCGGTTTTTCCAGTCCGTTCAGCACTGCAGTAGCGCGGACCAGATCACCCGTGGCGGCGAAATCCACCGCGATCACGTTGGGCATCTTCCCCCTCACGCGCCTGCACTCGTCTGCCCGTGCCAGCAGCGCAGCTTCGGCGTTCACCAGCTTCGCGTTGCTGGGGCGCGGCGCCGGAGTGGTCTCGATCCATTGGTTAATCAGGAACAAAGGGCTGCTCATATCGCCCCGGTTGGGCTTGCAGCTGAACTCCGCTGGCGCATGGAACGTGTAAGGCGTTTCCTGCATCATCTCGAACGCAGGGTGGTACCAGGGAAGCTCACCGGTATGGTGCTCGGCCATGACAATGAGACGCTGATTGGAGGCAATCAGCTCACGCAGCGTGGGAAAGGGACCGCGGGAAGGTCCGATGTACACATACCCCATGAGCCCAGAGCGCTCGAACGCCGCCGCTATGTCGGCCGGGGTCACGTAGTCCTCGATGATCATCAGGACTACGTCGTTGGGGCTCCCGACCAGGAAAGTCTTGAACTGTGCCAGGGCCGAGTCGAAGGGCACGGCACCCAGCTCGCAGAAGCCGTGGCACATGTACAATCCGGTTTCACCGCTCTCGCCCACCAGCCGGTCGCGTATGCGCATGGCGGCCGCGAACGCTTCCGGCCCGATCGCTACCTCATACTTGTGCCGCTGCTCTTCGCTTTCGAAATCGGTCTTGGTCCGGTCCGCGACCGGGTGGCCGTTCACAACATCGAGCATGAATGCCCTTACCCCGAGCCGCAGCAGCTCGGATAATCCGGCGTCCTGGTTGGGAAACATCCAGCGCGGGTTGTCGGATGAGCCCATGGCGTTATGGGCGCCGGCAAACGTGATCTCGTCGATTCGTCGGTCGCAGAGCGCCACGGCGCCGTTGCAGTCGAGGACCGGGCTGGTAACCGCTGCGACTGCCTTTGGGCGGAACCGCAGCGCGAGCGCCAGCACGCCCATGCCGGCGGCGGCAATCGCCACGCAGGTAAGCGCCAGCGCAAGCGCCGGATTAAGGTGGGGAAGCGCTCCGATTTCTGTGCTCTCATGACCGGGCGCCAGCAGTGCGACCAGCTCGTACACGGCGAGCGCAAGAACCAGAGTTCCCGCTCCGATTGTCGCCGCGAGCAGTGTGCTTAGCGGCGCAAACATCGCGAAGCCGCCGATCACCACGAGCGCAACGACTCGGAGGGCCTCACGCCCCGGAGTGGGCTGCCGACCAGCCAGCTCCATGAGACCGCGCCGGAGAATGTCGCGAAGGGCCAGCCGCTCGAGAAAGGCCGCGGCGCCGGCCAGCAACATCAGACCGGCGGTCGTCAATGCGAGGGCCCACGTCTGCAGTCCCCCGGTGAACGCGACCCAGAGATCGCCGGCGGCAGCCCGAAGCGAGGACTCTCCAATGGCTCCCATTACCGCCGCTCGGCCGAGTGGCACCACCAGTGCGAGGATCGCGGCAATCGCAAGCAGGCCGATGCTGGCGTCCAGCAGCGTTTGACGCCGCGCGCTGGAGACACCTACTGCCGCGACGATCAGCACGATCCCAACGACCAGTCCCAGCCGGGCCAACAGACGGATCCGGTCCGCAGCGCGCAACGTCGCGACCACACGGGCAGCAACTGCGCCCGTGAGACGAGTATCGATCACTGCCCTGATATTGGCGGGAACCCGCCGCGCGATGTCGGGGCTCACGGTCTGTAGCGTTCCGCGCAACAGTACACCAACATCCGGTACCGAAAGCATTATGTGCTCGGCGCCGGTCGAGAAAATCAGTCGGTGTGCCTCCAACGCCCCTCGCCGCGCGAGGACCCGGAACGGAGCCGAGTTCACCACGGCCTGCGCAAAGGTCGCGATGACGGGCTTCACTCCGGTGAGGTCACGGTTGGCCGCCACCACACCGTCTGCGATCTGCTGTGCTACGAAGGAGGAGACACCGGGCCGCTCGAGCGCAGCCACGAAATGCGTGCTGAACGCGTCAGGGTCCAGCACGGTTCGGGTGAGATAGGCCACGACCAGACTAGCCCCTGTCACCAGGAGCCCCAGCAACAGGAGCGCGCCGGCGAGGCGATGTTTCACTTAAGCCCGGGGCTCAGGTACTTTTGCACCGCTATTTCCAGGTTGAAGTGCATCCGCTCCCGCCCGAGCATCTCCCCGAGCGATGAGCGCTGGACGGTCTCCAGCACGGACGGAGCGAGCCCGACCAGCCAGATTGATACGCCATGGTCGCTCAGCCTCTTTTCGGCTTCGATCAGTGCCTTGAGCGCTGTATACTCGAGGTCGAACACGCCGCTCAAATCGACAGCCACAACCCTGGGCTTCGTTTCTTCCAGCACCTGTTCGATCTTCTCGCCAATCCGCCGGGCGTTGAGGAAGAAAATCCGTCCTTCCACACGGAGCAGCACCAGGCCCGGGAATGTCTCGTCCTCCGGGTGCTCCTCCGAGCGACCCCGGAACACGTTGGTGCCCGGCTTGCGTCCCAACACGTAAACCGGTGGAGTCGCCACCTGCTGCGCGAGGGCCAGCACAGAGACGACGATGGCGACCAGAATCCCTTTGAGTGTGCCGAGCAGGACGACGCCGGCCAGTGCAACCAGAGCCCAGATGAATTCCCGGCGTCGCACCTGCAGGATCGCGCGAAATCCATCCAACTCGATCAAGCCTACCGAATAGACGATGACCACGCCCGCCAGAGTGGCCTGGGGCATTAATCCCATCGGCCCGGCGAGCAACAGCATGGTGAGCAAAGTTGCGCCCGCCGTCACCAGCTCGGCCAGCTGGGTTCGCGCTCCCGCCACCCGGTTCACCGCGGTCTGCGAGGTCCCGCCCCCGGACGGCATGCTTCCCCAGAACGCACTCCCGGCATTGGCGAGCCCGGTCGCGAATAGCTCGCGATTCGGTATCAGCGGCGGGTCCCCGCTAGCGGCAAAGGCGCGCGCCGCCGCGATTGTCTCCGTAAAACTCATGAGCGCAATGCCCAGAGCCGCAGGCCAGAGAACGGCAAGAAGGGAGAGGTCCGGTGAGATGAACGACGGTAGCCCCTGGGGAACCTGACCGATCGATGCGACGCCATGGGCCTGCAGCCCGAACAGACTCATGGCGGCGATCCCGGCCGCGATCGCGACTAATGGGGCCGGCGCCCGGGGGACCAGGTGCTCGATTGAGATCAGCAGCAGAATCGTGCCTGCTCCGACGGCAAGGGTCGGCACCGATGTGTGCGGGATCTCCCGAATGGTCGCGACCAGGTTATGGAAAAAGCTGCCCTTGTCGAAATGGATTCCCAGGAGCTTGGGCAATTGATCGAGCACGATGACCAGGCCGATTCCTGCCTTGAAGCCGATCAGCACAGGATCGGAGATGAAGTTGGCGACGAATCCCAGCCGGAGGACGGAACCGACCAGGAGAATGCCGCCCACGAGAAGCGCCAGAGTCGCCGCGGCCCTGATCAACACTGCAGCATCACCATCCGGCGCGATCCGTGCGAGTTCGGCCCCGGTCAGAATCGCGATGGTCGTCGTCGTGCTCACGCTGAGAACGCGGGAGGTCCCCAGAGCCGCGTAGATCACCATCGGGACCAGCGCAGTATAGAGTCCTATCTGCACCGGCAGCCCGGCGATCGTGGCGTATGCCATCGCCTTGGGAATGACGACGGCCGCGGTGGTGAGGCCGGCGACCACATCGAACCGGACCCATTCCTTCCGGTAGTCGGCGATCCAATCCAGGACCGGGAGGCGTCGGCGTTTACTCATGGCTTACCTCATGCGGGCACGAAGTACAGCAGCAGCGCAATGGTCCCATACACCGCCAGGAGCTGGACGCCCTTGAACCAATTGCCTTTGCCGTCGTTCGCCACCGTCGCGCCGATGACCACGGCCAGAAACAGCACGGCGAGCTCGACCCGGCTGAAGGAAAGGTCCAGCGGCTCGGGCGCGATCACGCGGCTCACCAGTACCAGCGCGGGTGCCACGAACAATGCAATCTGAATACAGCTTCCGTACACCACGCCCATGGTCAGGTCGAGCTGGTTCCTCCTGCCTGCGGCGATGGCCGAGAGGCTCTCGGCGGCTCCGCCGACCACGGCCACGATGATCATGCCGATGAACGTCTGTGACATCCCGAGCGCCGCGCCCGTGCCCTCGGCGGCACCCACCAGGACCTCGCTCATCCAGGCGGCGAGGGCCGACGCGCCAATCAGGGTGCCCAGCGCGCGAGGCAGCCCCCACGCAGAAGCACCCTCGTGACCGTGATGCGCGTCGGTTTCACCGGCGAACTCCTCACGATGGGTGCCAAGCATGAAGAAGAGGTACAGAGCGTACACCGATATCAGCAGCACAGCCAGCCGAGCGTTGACGGCGTGCACCGTGGACAGATGCTCGGTAGCAGAGAATACCCGCTCGAAGGACCCCGGCCCCGCCAGACTGATGACTGCCAGGAGCATCATCGAGCTATACACCCGCCCAGCACCGGCGCTGAACTCCTGTTTGTGGTAGCGCACGCCTCCAAGCAGAAGCGCCACGCCGAGCGCGAGCAGGAGGTTGGCGAGAATGGCGCCGATGATCGACGCTCGGACCATCTCCAGCAGTCCCGCTCGGAGCGCCACGGTGGCAATGATCAACTCGGGAAGGTTGCCGAAGGTGGCGTTGAGGAGACCTCCGACGGCGGGGCCGGTACGAACCGCGATCTGCTCGGTGCCCTGCACGATCAGGCGAGCGGCCGGTACGATCGCGAGAGCGGCGGCGAAGAATACCAAGGCGGGTGACACCCGCTCCGAATGCTCCAGCATGAGGCTGACCGGCACAAACAGGAGCAGCCAGTTGGCTCTCATACCTCAGGAGTGGTCGAACGGCTCATCATGTGAAAAATGCCGGAGCGATCGCTATCGAAGTGATACACCTTGGCAACCTCGATCCGACTTGCGAGAAAGCTGCAGGCGAGGATGGCCACCACGGTACCGACGAACGGACCGACCCAGTAGAACACCCGCGTGTTGGTCTGGTAGAGAGACGGATGGGTCGGCTCGGCAATCTGGGGGCGCGACTGTCACCCCCGCGACTCGAGAGAAATGGTAGTGCTCGAAGTCGAAGAGACGAGGGGCATCGGCTTTCTCGCTTACTTGGTTTCGCGTGCGGAAACCAGGTCCGGACTCCCTGCCCGTTTTCGCTTGGCGGCTTCCTCCATCGAGCGAATGAAGAACGGGTACAGTGGGACGCTGACGAGAAGAGCTACCATGGCATTGACGACCGTCGGTGGGTCACCTCCCAACACTGTCCAGAGACAGTAAACGACGGCGGCGATGGCTATCCATTTATAGATCTGGAATGTGCGGCGGGGCTGGTTCCGGTCGAAAATAACCTTCACCACTGCCACCGCGGAGTAGATGTATGGAATCACTACCAGGATCACGGCCAGGTCGATGATGGTGCTGAACTGGCCGGCAATGGTCGGCGACATCGTGGCGAAGAGGACAATGGTCATGAGCACACCGACGATCACGAGACCCGGACCGGGAACCCCGTAGCGATTCATCCGCGCGAACACCTTCGGGAACATGCCGTCGTCGGCAGCGGCCTTGGCAGACTGGCCTACCAGCAGCATCCATCCGCCGAGCGAGCCGACCGATTTGAGGATCGCGCACAGCGACACAATCACTACCGCCGGCGTTCCGATCGCGAGCCGAGCGGCTTCAGCGAAGGGAGCGTGCGACTTCTGCAGGTCCGCGTTCGGGATGATGCCCATGATAACAGTGGAGCTCAGCATATAGACCACTGCGGAGAGGCCAAGGCCGATCAACGTGGCCAGTGGGATGTTGCGCTTGGGATTCTCGATCACGCCGGCGGAAACAGCTGCGCTTTCGATGCCCATGTAAGCCCAGAGCGCAATCGACGCGGCGCGGGAGATGGCATGAGCGTTGGAACCGCCAGTGACGTTCCAGCTGCTGAGAAAAATCTCAGGCTTGAACCAGAGCCAGCCGACAAACGCGATCCCCAGAATCGGAATCAGCGCCAGGCTCATGGTCCAGGTTTCCAGCCAGCCCACGACTCGCGGCCCGCGGATGTTGGCGAAGGTAAGAAGCCAGATCACCCCGGCGGTAGCGAAGACACTCGCCGGCGGGGTACTGAGTGCCGGAATGAATTCCGCCAGGTAGCCGACGGC
>JBKPOS010000122.1:0-11373 GCA_046733215.1 Gemmatimonadota bacterium | reverse complement strand
AGTAGGCCCCGACCAAACCGAGTTGGAACACGCTCAGGTAGTTGCCGCCGGCGTACGCAGTGCTGACCGAGTCAGCCAGCCCGGCCGCCTCGGCTCGCCGTCCCGCCGCCTGGAGGCACATCGCCCGAATCTCGGGAAATGCGCGCAGGTCGAGAGCCAGGCAGCGGTCCGCCTGTCCTTGCTCGAGCAGGGCGACTGCTTCGATGGCGTATCCCCCGACGAATTGAGAATCCAGGCTGAGGGTCCGGCGGCTTTCGCTGACCGCCAGATCGTAGCGCCTTCCCGCCAGAGCCGTGAGCGCAGCGGACGTGTGCATGGCGGGCGACAGTGGGTCCAGCTGGACGGCGGCCTCCGCTTCGGCTTGTGCCTCGGCGTGACGTCCTTGTCGCGCCAGCGCGAGCGAGTGCACGATGCGGGTGCCGGCTGAATTGGGCATGGTCGCCATGGCGCGACCGATGTCCGCCTCGACCAGAGAATCGGACGCCCAGGCGTTGAGCCGGATGGTCGCGCGCGCGAGGTAGCCGGCAGCAAGATTGGAATCCAGCTGAAGCGCCCGTTCCACGTTTCCCAGGGCCCGCGACAGAGTGGCATACAAGTCCCCGCTCCGCGCGATGGCGACCATCTGCTGCTGCGCCTTCGAGAGGCCGGCGTACGCGGGCGCGAATCCCGAATCAGCCCGGATGGCGTCCTCGAAAGCTTTGATCGCGCGCTCGGTGCTCGCCGGGTTCACCCTGGCCACCCAATAGCTGCCCCGGAGGTAGGCCTCGTACGCGGCGCTGTTTTCCGGAGCGGCGTGGGAGTCCGCGGGTGCCGGCTCGATGTTGGGCACGGTCATGGCCAGAGCCGTCGCCACCTTTCCGGCGACGTCGGCGCGGAGCGAGATTGCGTCCTTCAATTTTTCGTCGTACGACTGAGCCCAGAGGTGCGCATCATTGGTTGCGTCGATCAGCTGCAGCGATACTCGGATTCGATCCCCCGCCCGCTGAACCGAGCCCTCGAGTACGTGGCGCACGCCCAACGTGTCTGCGATCTGGGGAACGGTCAGGCCCTTGGAGGCGAGCGCGACGACCGAGGTTCGTGAAATGACCTTGAGATTCTTGATCTGAGCCAGCTGGGTGATGATCTCTTCGGTGAGCCCCTCACTTAAAAAGGTCGATTGACTGTCGTGGCTGTAAGCCACGAGCGGCATCACCGCGATGGTCGAGCGATAGGCCGGTCCACCTGAGGGCGGGGGATCCCTCCCGACGGGCGCTGCCGTCGGCTCCGGCCGCGGGGGGTTAGCACTCTTCCCCCAGGGAAACAGCGTGGTGGCTGCAAGCGCCAGAGCAGCCAGCGCTGCGGCCGCCAGCAGCAGCGCACCCGACTTGCTGCCCCGGCGCTCAGCCTCATTTCGCTCCTCGATCGCCCGCCGGACTCCGCTGGCGGCGGCGCGAGCGTATGCGTCCGGAGGCGTGGGGCTGGTGGCAACCGCATTGGCTGCCACCACATCGAGCGCGCCGGCAAACTCCTTCACCGTCTGGAACCGGTCGTTCGGCTTCTTGGCGATGGCCCGGTCCACAGCCTCGATCAACTCCTTGGGCAGCTCCGGACGAAACTCGGCAACGGACGGGGGCGGCGTCCCCACGTGCTGATTGATGACGACGCGCGCCGAGCGTCCGATGAACGGCGGGCGGCCCACGAGCATCTCGAACAGCACGCATCCCAAGGAGTAGATGTCGCTCCGGCCGTCGACATCGGTACGTCCCTCGGCCTGTTCGGGGCTCATGTAGGCCGGCGTCCCAATGGGAAGACCAGCCATGGTGAGCGACTTCTCACCGCTGGTCTCGATGGCGCGTGCGATGCCGAAGTCGGCAACCCACGCGTGGCCATCGGCCACCAGGATGTTTTCCGGCTTGATATCGCGGTGGATGACGCCGTGCCCGTGCGCGTGGGCCAGCGCGTCCGCCACCTCCCGCGCGATCCACACGGCGCCGGTGACGGAGAGAGGCGGCTCGTGGCTCAGGCGAATCCGGAGCGACTCACCCTCGATGTGCGGCATGATGTAGTACACCAGGCCGCCTTCCTGACCCGACTCGAGCAACGTGAGGATGTGGGGGTGCTGGAGGCGGGCAGTGATTGCGATTTCCCGGAGGAACCGCTCGATGCCGATGCTACTCGTGACGTTAGGGTCGAGCAGTTTGATGGCGACCGCGCGTCCGTGGCGGAGGTCCCGGGCAAAAAACACCGTCGCCATCCCGCCCTGGCCCAACTCGCGTTCGAGGGAGTAGCGGCCTTGGAGGATGGGCTGGAGCCGACGACGGAGTTCCTCGGTCGCGTCCGTAGTCACCATCCCCTTCGCACTAGCTCAGCTCCACCCGTGCCGAGCCGAGCCGCTCCCGCAACTGCAACTCCAGCACAGAGGCGGGAACCTTTCGACGTAGGCGCAGCCGGTACTCGAGCGCCCTCTCGCCGTTCTGCCCGGCCACGACGCCGGCGAAACGCCAGGCTTTCGCCTGGGTGGCGAGCACGGATTCGGCAGCCGGTCGAAGTGGTTCAGGGTCCCCGGCGTACACGCGTAGAATCGTGTCCAGCGGCTTCTGCGTTTGCACCGCGGGCCGCTCACCGGTGATCGTCGAGTCACGTTTTCGGAGACGTCGTGCCCGATCGGCCAGCACATCGAGTTGTTCCGGCGAGAGCGAGCGCAGCACCTCGCGTTCCATGACCGACACGAACATTCCCGTCCGGTTGGCCGCCGCGAGCTGACGGGCCCGTTCCAGGCGGGAGCGGGCCCGTGCCCCTTCCAACGCCGAGGGGGAGCGGCCGAAATCGCTCCAGGCGAGCAGGAGGACGATCAGATTGAAGATGAGCGACACCGCCAGGGCGACGGTAATGATCTGTACGCCCGCCGCGAGTCCAATGACCATGGCGAGGAACACGTAAACTGCGTCTTTGGTGTCCCGGAGGGTACTCCGAAAGTTCATCGCGGCCACGATGCCGGCCAGGCTGAACGCGAGCGCCAAGCTGTTCTTAACCAGGATCACCACTCCGGCTACGACGGCGGGCAGGATGACGAGGGTTTGAACCGTGGACTGCCGGTAGCCCTTTTTCTGCCGAGTCATGGTGTAAATCCAGGCCACCGGCAACATGAGCAGCGTGGCCCCCACCATTGCCAATCCGGCCGCGAGCGCGGGCGTAAGCGGCACCTGACCTGGCTCCGGGGTGCCCCCCGCAGGGGCCTGGGCGAGCGCCGAGAGATCCCCGTGACGGCCCGGCAGCCGGGTCAGCTCGTCCATCCGCTCCGCGCTGAACAAATGGCTCAGCTGGTCCGGAAAGAGCCGGACGAGCAGCATGGTGCCGGCAATCAGAAGGACGTAGTAGGCGATCACCCGCGCGACCGGCATCTCGCTGAGTCGCTCGAGCGCGGACCGCCCAACCGGCATCGACATGGATCTCCTCCGGGGGCGCAAGATAGGGTGGTATGAGAATTTATAGGGGGCTTTGGCCGTTGGCCATTAGCCATTAGCCATTAGCGATTATTTTTGCTACCTACATCAACCCGACCCGCCCCATGTCCTTCAAGCCCGAACCAGTCACCGCAGGCACCGTCCTTTATTGGCTCGGCCTGGCGGTCCTTCTAATCGGCGTTGTTACGGTGATTTGGAACGTGGTGGCGAACCCGCCCCCCGGGATTTAGACCGGCCCCCGGTCTCCAACGCTGCCTAAAGGTGGAACTCGAGCAGGTCTTCGGCTGGCCGCTCGCGACGCTCGTGCTCGCGGTGAGTAATGACCGACTTAGGCGGCACGCTGTGGGTGAGCCATACGTTGCCGCCGATGATGCTGTCGTCGCCCACGATGGTTTCGCCGCCCAAAATCGTGGCATTCGCGTAGATAACCACGTTGTTTCCGATCGTCGGGTGCCGCTTGATACGCGACAATTCCTTCCTGACGGCCGCCGCCCCTAACGTCACGCCCTGGTAGATCCTGACCCGGTCTCCCAGTACCGCCGTTGCCCCGATAACGATGCCGGTTCCGTGATCGATCGCGAAGCGGCTTCCGATTCGCGCGGCCGGGTGGATGTCGATCCCCGTTTCCCGATGGGCTACCTCAGTGAGAAGTCGAGGAAAGAGTGGAACTTCCAAGTCGTGGAGCGCGTGCGCGCTCCGATATAGGGCGATCGCAAAGAAACCCGGATAGGCCAGGATCACTTCGTCCCGGCTGTTTGCGGCCGGATCCCCCTGGTACATGGCGTCGGCGTCGGCCAGCAAGGCATCGTAAATCGCTGGAAGCCCGGCGAAGAACAGGTTTGCCGGGCCCTCCCCTTCTTCCAGCATCGGTGCAAGTAGAGCGCGGATGTGGGATTCCTCCGCCGCGATGTCGGATTGGTCCGTACGAGTGACCCGGGCAAAATGGGGGAAGAGATAGGCGAGCAATGCATGGCCGAACTCTTCGGCCCGCTTACGCAGCTCGGGCGGAAGCCGGTGCGCTCGGCGGGCAGCGGAGAGCCGAGCCTGGAATGCTCCGTTCAGGGTCGCGTCGGTCGTAGCCATCTTCTGAAATTAGCGAGGACGGAGCATCCTGTATTGACAGCCGCCCGGACGAGCCACACCTTCGGCTCACTTCCCCTACGCCGCTTGGAGGATCCGATGTCCGCTCCGTCGCCGGTCCCTCCCCCAGTGCCCGCTACCGGAACCGGCCTCACGCCGAACCTCGCTGGGGCGCTTGCTTATCTGCTGGGGCCGATCACCGGGATCATCTTCCTCATCGTTGAAAAGACCAACACGTTCGTCCGATTTCACGCCATGCAGTCCACCGTGCTGTGGGTCGGATGGGTCATCGCCAGTATCGCGTTATCGATCCTGAGCGGCGTAGTCCCGGTGATCGGGTGGATCTTCGGACTGGTCCTCTCGATCGTGATGAGTTTCGGCGGCTTCATCCTGTGGCTGGTGCTCATGTGGAAGGCGTACCAGGGGCAGGAATGGGAGCTCCCGATCGTCGGGCCGTTCGCCCGCAAGCAGGTCAGCGCTTCGACGTCGGTGTAACACTCGAAGCAGCGCCGCTCCGGGACCAGGTCTCGTCGCCGCGATTGACGTCGGGATACCCGTGCTCGGGATCGATCTCGACCTTGGTGATGGCCGGCTTGGCAGCAACTTTGAGCGTGTAGCGCTTCTCGCCCCCGAACCAGACGCTGACGGGCACCATCACCCGCTCTACCCCACCCCCCTCGCGCGTTATGGCGAGGGGGACTGGCATGATCGCCTTGCCCCGGCTTTCCATCACGATGGCGGCTGAATCACCCTCGATTTGTACCGTGTCGAGAGCGAGATCGAGTTTCCAGGTCTCGAAGAACCATTCCTTCCAGAACCAGGACAGATCCTGTCCTGTCACGTTGTCGAACGTGTTCCAAAAGTCCCAGGGCGTCGGGTGCTTGCCCAGCCAGCGCCGGCCGTACTCCCGGAATGCTTTCTCGAAAGTTTCCCGCCCGAGCGCCTCCCGGAGCGCGACCAGCACGGTAGCCGGTTTCCAGTAGGCCGCGATGCCGTAGCTCTGATCGTTCCCGTAATGATCGGCCGGCTTCATCATATCCTCTTCGAACCCTGCCTGGGCGCCGCGGAGGTAGTAGTCCCGGTTCCGCGCCTCATCGTCGAAGCCCTTGAAAAAGTCGGCCATGGCCTGGGACTGGTCGTATTGGGTGAACCCTTCGTCCTGCCAGCCGTAGCGCTTTTCATCCGAGCCGACCATCATTGGAAACCACATGTGACCGATCTCGTGCGTCACCACTTCGTAGAGAGATAGGCTGTCATAGGTTCCGCCGATGCAGGTCAGCATAGGGTACTCCATGCCGCCGCATCCTTCCGGTCCGTCAACCGCGGTCATGTGCGGGTACGGATACGGCCACAGCTTCTTTGAAAAGAACTCGACTGAGTGCCGACCGTAGCGGGCCGCCTCGTCCCAGTATGACCGCACTGCTTCGGGGCGATAGAACGCGGATACCAGCGACGATCCCGTGATCTTGCCCTTCGCGCTGTCGGTGACAGCCCGGGCTGCATCCCACAGGTACCTCGGCGACGTCCCCCACACGAAATCCCGGACGGTCCGGGCGGTCCAGTGCCAGGTCAGCTTGCCGTCGGTGCCTTTCGTCGTGGCGACGCTGTCGGCCTTGTCCTTCTCCGTGACTACGTGGACGATGGTCGTACCGGTGCGCGCCGAGTCGAGCCGCGCAAGGGTCTGGGGGGTGAAGACCTGAGTTGGATTCTCCAGTGTGCCGGTTGCATCGAGCAGCCATCCCGCTGGCACCGTGAGCTTGACGTCGTAGTCGGCGTAGCCCATGTAGAACTCGCCACGACCCAGGTACTGATCGATCTGCCAACCGTTCACATCGTCGTAGACCGCGAGCTGGGGATACCAGTAGGCAATGAACCAGACCTCGCCATCCTGGCCTTCCCGTGGGGCCGTTTCCGACGGCACTCGAAACTGCCAATCGAACTCCATCACCAACGAATCGTGCGGCGCCAGGGCCTTCGGCAGCCGAAGCTCCATGACAGTGCCGGTTACCGTGTAGCCCGGCTCGGTGGGCTTGGCCACTGAGCTCAGGATCTTCCCCTCGGCCACCACCCGATCGAAATCGATACCGCCGAGCTTCGGTGTCTGCTGATTTCGCTTAGCCTCTTCGCGAAAGAGATTCTGATAGGCCTGGATGTACACCACCGGAAGCGAATCGGGCGACCGGTTGTAGTAGACCACTCGCCCGCGGCCGGTGAGCCGCTTGAGCACAGGGTTGAGCTCAGCCTCGAGCTTGTAGCTGGCGTATTGCTGCCAATAGCTGGGGCCAGGTACGCCGGTAGCGGTGCGGGTGCCCTGCGCAATTGCGTGCGCCCACCACTCCGGTGCCTCCAGGCGATACGCGGCAGAGATGCCGCCCGCGGGCGTGGCCGCTGCCGGCGCCGGAGCGGCAGCAGAGCCTTCCGCGGGAACAGGGGTGGTAGACGGCGCTGTCGTACGGCCGGAGCTGCACGCCGTGGCGAACACCAGGCCGGCCCAAAGCCGGATCCGACCTCGAGCAGAGACGGTCATAGGGAATTGAAGGGGTCCAACCAACCTACGGTCGCGCCGGTGGCTGTGGTTTCGACTGGGGCTGCCGGGTCGCACGGACGCGCGGCCCCGCGCGCGCCAGAGGGCGGGAGGGCGGCAAACATAGGGAGGGAACTCTAAACGGTACCGCTCGAACAATGAACCGCGGCCTCAGTCTCCGCGCCGCGGCGAGTTCAGCGTGCAACGCCGCGGCGACGCAAGTCCGATCTCCCGACCCCGAGAGCCGACCCGATCAAACGCTGGAGCCCGCGTCCGCTTCCTCCTGACGCCGTTCCAAGTCGAGCAGTGCGCGCTTTCGCGCTATTCCCCAACGGTATCCAGCCAGATTGCCATCGCCCCGGACCACCCGGTGACACGGCACAATCACCGACACCGGATTCGTGGCGCAGGCGCGGGCTACCGCCCGGGCTCCTCGAGACAGTCCCAGTGCCTCGGCGACTTCGGTGTAGGTTCGAGTCTGACCGGCCGGAATAGTGCGCAAATAGGCCCACACGCGGTGCTGGAATGGCGTGCCTCGCGCATCGAGCCGTACATCGGCCCGGCGGACGCGGCCCTCGAGGCACGCGCTGACCCCCTCAGCCCACTCGCCGAGCCCGCTCGAGTCCTGCAGTATCCGAGCATCGGGAAATTCGGCCCGGAGCTCGGCTTCGAGTGCGGCATCGGTATCACCCAGAAACAATGCACACACGCCGCGTTCAGTTGCCGCAATCATGACCCCACCAACCGATGAGTCTAGTACCGCATATCGGATCGTAGGTCCACGTTCCGGAAGTGTCGGCAGGCTGTTTAGCTTTCCGGTTTGGGCGGCTTGCATCAAATCGCGCCGGGTACTGTCCCCATGCAAACTGTCGGGAAATTTGGTCGCAGTCATAGTTTCCTCCCGCGACAATATTGGGACGTAGCGGGCGTGGCCGGCTATCCGGATCTTGCGATCCAATTCGTGGGCTCGACTGTCCCCTTCCCGGGCGTGGGCCCGGCTCCCGCTAAGCCGTCTCCCCTTTCATGATTGGCCGTTTCACACTGCCCTCGCTGGCGCTCGCGTGCTCCGTGGCAGGCTGCCAGCCCAAACCTCAGGATTCGGCTTTCGCTCAGTCCACCGACGAGGCGACTTTCGTTCCGGCAGTGCGGCCGGAGGTCGCCCACGGTCTGGCGCCGGAAGGCATGGCGTGGGTGCCGGGGGGTCGCTTCTGGATGGGATGCGGAGGGTGCAAGCTGCCCGATGCCGAGCCGGTTCACCCGGTTGACGTGAGTGGGTTCTGGATCGACCGCACCCCAGTCACCAATCAGGAGTTCGAGCGTTTCGTTGCAGCAACCGGCTACGTCACTGTCGCGGAGCGCCGGCTCGATCCGAAGGACTTTCCCGATCTGCCGAAAGAGCGGCTCGCTCCAGGGTCGATCGTGTTTTCACCTCCCAAGCACGATCTGACGTATCTGAGCAGCCTCGAATGGTGGCGCTGGGTACCGGGAGCAAGCTGGCGCCATCCGGAAGGGCCCGGCAGCGACCTCCGCGGCCGCTCTAATCACCCGGTAGTTCAAGTGACTTATGAGGACGCCGAGGCCTACGCCCGCTGGGCGCGAAAGCGGCTGCCTACCGAGGCAGAATATGAATGGGCCGCGCGAGGGGGCCTCGACCGAAAGCGTTATGCCTGGGGGAACGAGCTCAAGCCGGGTGGCCGTTATGTGGCGAACATTTTCGAAGGACGTTTTCCTACTCGCAATACTGGTGAAGATGGCTACGTAGGCACCTCGCCGGTGACAGCGTTCCCGCCCAACGGCTTCGGTCTGTACGACATGGGCGGCAACGTGTGGCAGTGGACCAGCGACTGGTATCGCGCCGACTGGTACGCTCGTATGGCCGCAGCTGGGATAGCCCGGAACCCGACCGGTCCACCCAGCAGCCTCGACCCGTCGCACCCGGAGTCGCCGACCCGGGTCATTCGGGGAGGCTCCTATCTCTGCAGCGAGCAGTACTGCACCCGCTATCTCGTGGGCAGTCGCGGCCGAGGCGAGGCGAGCACCGGCTCTTCCAATCTGGGATTCCGCCTGGTGCGCTCGGCGGGTGATTCGACCGCGCATCCGGGGCAGGTTCGAGGGACTGAATGACGGCTGCTTGAAAACCTCAGGCTAACGGCGTTCCACCGGCTCCGCCGGTGCAATACATCCCCCCGCTCGATCCTCACCTTTCTGGCATGCAACGCAGATCGTTTCTCGTCGGCTCGGCGGCCGCCGCGGCAAGCTTCGCGGCACGGCGAGTCGCCGGCCTTCCCAGCGCAACGACGCCGATCGCGTTCCTGATTGGAGAGCACGTCAACGTGATCGACATGGCGGGCCCCTGGGAGGTTTTCCAGGACGTCATGTTACCCAATGGCGAAGAGTCCCCGTTCGAGCTGTTCACGGTAGGACCGAGTAAGGCGCCGCTCGCTGCAACGGGTGGGCTCACTCTCGTGCCACACTACAGCTACTCGGACGCGCCGAGAGCCGCGATTGTGGTCGTTCCCGCTCATCACAGCTCGGCAGCGACACTCGAGTGGCTCCGGACAGCAGCGCGACGCGCCGATCTCGTGATGTCGGTGTGCACCGGCGCATTCATTGTGGCCCGCACTGGATTGCTGGACGGTCTCACCGCTACCACGCACCACGAATTCCACGACTCGTTCGCCCGCGAGTTTCCCAAGGTGAAGCTGGAGCGGGGCGTGCGATATGTGGAGCATGAGAAGGTGGCCACTGCCGGAGGCCTGACTTCGGGCATCGATCTCGCTCTACGGGTGGTCGAGCGGTACCACGGGGCTGAAATCGCCCGAGCCACCGCCACCTACCTCGAGTATCAGTCCCGAGTCTGACGCCCCGCGGCCCGATAAGCGCCGGGGGTTGTCCCGATGGCGAGCTTGAACTGACGGCAGAAGTGAGCCTGATCGGAAAATCCGGCCATGAGCGCAATGCTCGCGAGCGATTGATCGGTCGCCAGTAGTGCCTGGCGCGCCCGCTCGATCCGAGCACGGCGCGCATATTCACCCAGGCTGCACCCGAAGGCCCGGCGAAACGAGCGGGCCAGATGCACCGGATGGATCCCGACCTCCGCCGCCAGCGCGGTGAGGCTCACCGACTTGTCGCAATGCGCTTCCGCGAGATCGCGAACTGTCTCCACCCAGACCGGCCGCCCATTCCTTGAGCCTGGGCCAGGCCAGCGCGTCAGCTCTCCCAGCACTGCGAGTGCGAGGCCTTCGAGAACCAGCTCCGAAGCGGCCGCTCCGTGCTGGAACTCGGCATGCAGCCGCCGCACCAGCCAGGCGATCGGGCTCGTGCTGGCATCGAGCGGTGCCTGAAGCTCGACCCGATCACGCGGCTCGAGTCGGCGGAACATGTCCGCTCGCATGGTCAAGGTGAAACACTGAGCCCCGGCCGGCGCGAACCGGTGGGAATGCGGCTCGCGCATGGGGTGGTAGAACACGGCTCCGCTCCGATACTGCCGAGACCCGGTTTCGGTGCGCTCTTCGAGTGCTCCTCGAAACACGAAGCAGACCAACGGGCTTTCATGCGAGTGCCAGGGCACGACCGCCCGACCGGGGTACCTCGTTTCGGCCAAAACGAAGTCCCCTAATCTGCGGCTTCCCGCCACCTTCCCGTAGAATTGGCCGTCCTGAACGACGCCGGTCATGTGCCTACGCCCTACGAACCCGGCGGTGAGCTGGATTCGAGGCGCACCTGGACGGCCCTCGCTGAGGTGACGTGGTGCGGTTAGGCTTCGCGCATGAGCATGCTGCCCGACCCTGCAGCGACGCCGGTCCGGACGTCGGCCACCACGCCGGATCATGCCCCTGCCGAGGAGAGCCGCCTCGCCGCCGAGGTGTTGACCGAGCTTGGACGGGTCGTGGTTGGCCAGCGAAGTCTGCTCGAGCGACTGTTGATCGGACTCCTGGCAGATGGCCATGTCCTGCTCGAGGGCGTGCCGGGACTCGCCAAAACGCTGGCGGTGCGAACCCTGGCTGCGATCGTGTCGGGAGGATTTCGGCGAATCCAATTCACCCCGGATCTTCTCCCGGCCGACCTGATCGGCACCCAGGTCTACAACCAGCGGAGTGGCGAGTTCACGGTTCAGAAGGGGCCCATCTTCACCAACATCCTGCTGGCCGACGAGATCAATCGGGCACCCGCCAAAGTGCAGAGCGCGCTCCTCGAGGCAATGCAGGAGAAGCAGGTAACCATCGGCGGCCAGAGTCTCGCGCTGCCCGATCTGTTCCTGGTGCTTGCCACTCAGAATCCCATCGAGCACGAAGGCACCTATCCGCTGCCCGAAGCGCAGGTGGA
>JBKPOS010000121.1:0-16985 GCA_046733215.1 Gemmatimonadota bacterium | reverse complement strand
ACCTGCTTCGGTTCCGGGATGACGGGGTTGCGCTGGTGTTCTGGAACGAGGTCGGTCGACAGCGGGAGCTCAGCTTTTCGGACCTGGCGCGCCAGGTTGGGGAACTAGCCGCTGCGCTCCGCGAGGTCGGGGTGGGGCCCGGCGATCGGGTTGCCGGATTTTTGCCCAACCTCCCCGAAACCGTAATCGGCATGCTTGCCACCGCGTCCCTGGGTGCGATCTGGTCGTCCTGCTCGCCCGACTTTGGCGCCAGTGCTGTTCTGGATCGCTTCGGACAGATCGAGCCCAAGGTGCTGTTGTGCGCGGACGGGTACCGCTACGGAGGCAAGGAGATCGACTGCCTCGGGCGGGTACGGGAAGTTCGCGATGGAATAGCGAGCATTCGGCGGGTAGTGGTCGTCGGGTATCGGCAAGACAGGCCGGAGATTGGCTCAATCCGGCATGCCGTGCACTGGCCTGACTTCGTGAAGCTCGGTGGGGAGATCGAGTTCGCGCGGTTTCCGTTCGATCACCCGCTCGTCATCATGTATTCGTCCGGTACGACGGGACTACCCAAATGTATGGTCCACGGTGCGGGAGGAACGCTCCTGCAGCAGCTCAAGGAGCTGGTGCTGCACACCGACGTGACCCGGTCGGACCGGGTTTTTTATTTCACAACCTGCGGCTGGATGATGTGGAACTGGCTCATCGCTTCGTTGGGAGCAGGGGCTACCGTCGTCCTGTATGACGGTGCTCCCCTCTCGCCGAACCCGCGCCTTCTGTGGGATCTTGCCGAAGCCGAAGCCGTCTCGGTCTTCGGCACCAGTGCCAAGTATCTCACCCTTGCCGAGAAGGAAGGCCTTGCGCCGGCTCAAACTCATGGCCTGACAGCGCTCCGGACCGTGCTGTCTACCGGGAGCCCACTCGCCGGCCACAGCTTCGACTATGTGTATCGCAATATCAAAGCGGACGTTCACCTCGCAAGCATAAGCGGTGGCACCGACATCATATCCTGCTTTGCACTAGGCAATCCCATCGCGCCGGTCTGGAGGGGCGAGCTGCAAACGCGGGGTCTGGGTATGGCGGTGGAGATTTACGACTCCAACGGGATGCCGTTGCGCGAGGGGGCCGGGGAGCTGGTCTGCACCCGACCGTTCCCCAGTATGCCGATCAAGTTTTGGAACGACCCCGATGGCTCGAAATATCGAGCCGCTTACTTCGACAAATTCCCCGGCGTCTGGACACATGGGGACTGGGCCGAGCTCACTCCACACGACGGCGTCGTGATTTACGGTCGCAGCGATGCAACGCTCAACCCCGGCGGCGTGCGGATCGGGACTGCGGAGATCTATCGCCAGGTAGAGCAGTTGCCGGAAATCGTCGAGAGCCTGGTAGTGGGGCAGAACTGGGAATCCGACGTGCGGGTGGTCTTGTTCGTGCGGCTGCAGCCGGGGACCATGTTGGACGAGCCCCTGCGCGAAAAGATTCGCCAGAAGGTTCGGGAGCGGGCGAGTCCTCATCACGTGCCCAAACGGATTATCCAGGTTTCCGACATCCCCCGAACTATCAGCGGGAAAATCACGGAACTTGCAGTACGAGACATCATTCACGGCCGTCAGGTGCTAAACCGTGACGCCCTCGCGAATCCGGAGGCGCTCGAGTTGTATCGGGATCTCCCGGACCTAATGACTTGATCGGTATGTGGCCCCGGTCATACTTCCAATGTGATGCAGGCTGCTGTGAGGGGTCTCCTGCCGTTCTAGCTTAAACGGCGACCGGTTGAGGCCGGAACACGCGCTCGCTCACGATCCGAAACCCCCAACGAGGGATTTCGCTATGCGGTTACTACTGACATTGGCCGCCGCCGCGGCGCTTGCGGCTTGCAGTCACCAGAACGAGAACAATGGCGGGCAGACTCCGCCGCCGGAGACCGGACGGGTTTCGCCTTCCGATACGGCGCGTAACCTGCCTCCGCCGGCATCGGCACCCAATACTCCGATCGATACGGCCACCAAGACCAAGCCTGATACCAGCGCGGGCGGTGGATACAAGGCCGATACCACCATGGCGACGCCGCCGCCGACAACGACGCCGCCAACAACGCCCCCGCCAACGACCACGGACACATCGTCCACGATGAAGCACGACTCGATGTAAAGCACCGGGCATTCGAGAAGCACACCAACGCTCCGCCACGGCGGAGCGTTGGTGTATCTTGGCGTATGTCTCTCCTCGACGTCACCCGTACCTATCTCGAAATGCGATCGCCGTCCGATTTGGTAGACGCGACGGCGTCTCATCCCGAAGCCCAGATTCGGCGGGTGGGATTCTGTCCGGCCGCCTTCTTCCGGTATCTCTACGTGGAGGTAGGACGGGCCTATCGGTGGACCGATCGCCTGCGTTGGAGCGACTCGCAGATTCGGGCGTACCTGGATGCCGGCGACGTCAGTTTGCACGTCCTCTATCTCGATGGTGCGCCCGGTGGCTACTTCGAGCTGCGACGCCACGACGATCGTTCGATCGAGGTCGCTTACTTCGGTCTGATGGCGGACTACATTGGGCGCGGGTTGGGCAGCTGGTTGCTGGCCCAGGCGACTCGCGCTGCCTGGGAAGGGAAACCGGAAAGGGTCAGGCTGCATACCAGCACGCTGGATCACCCTCACGCGCTGCCCAACTATTTACGACGCGGCTTCCAGGTGGTGCGAACAGAGGTGTACCAGTTGGAAGCAGTTCCCTAGATCTGAGACCTCATCATTTATGGCAGAGCAAACGACGGCATCCGGGCCGGACCTCACGCAGGGCGTTGCGGCCGACGCCATTCCTGACGGCGGCATGCTTCTGGGACACGTGGGCGACGAAGCGGTTCTGATCGCGCGGCAGGGACGCGAGCTTTTCGCGATCGGAGCAGTCTGCAGCCACTACAGCGGACCGCTGCATGAAGGACTGGTTGTGGGCGACACTGTACGGTGTCCCTGGCACCACGCCTGTTTCAGTCTCCGAACCGGACAACCGCTGCGGCCTCCGGCATTGAATCCAGTGACCTCCTGGAAGGTGGAGCGTCAGGGCGATCGGCTCGTCGTGACTGGAAAGCGCGATGCGCCGCCACCGCCGAAGGCGTCGACCGACGTCAAGGCGATTCTGATCGTCGGTGGCGGTGCGGCAGGCGAGGTCGCCGCCGAGACGCTTCGCCGGGAAGGTTTCGGGGGACGAATTACGCTGGTGACGGGCGAATCGCAGGGGCCGGTCGATCGGCCGAATCTTTCCAAGGACTACCTGGCGGGGAACGCACCCGAAGAGTGGATTCCGCTCCGGGGTGAGGACTTCTACCGCGAGCAACAGATCGACCTGCTCACCGGAACGCCGGTGAGCGACATCCCTGCAGGGGAGAGAGCCGCGGTTCTGGCTGACGGCCGGTCGCTTGCCTGGGATCGGCTGCTGATCGCAACCGGCGCCGAGCCGGTCAGGCTCACGATTCCGGGCGCTGATCTGTCGCACGTGCACTACCTGCGCTCGCTCGGGGACAGCCGCGCGATCATTGCCGCGGCAGCCAGGGCCAAGCGTGCGGTGGTCCTAGGTGCCAGCTTCATCGGGCTCGAGGTCGCCGCTTCGCTCCGCGCTCGGAACCTCGAGGTTTATGTCGTCGCTCCGAATCGCCGCCCGCTCGAACGAATCATGGGCGACGAGGTCGGCGACTACGTTCGATCCCTGCACGAGGAGCATGGGGTCGTGTTCCACATGGGCAACACGGCGCAACGCATCGACGCGTCGGGCGTGACGCTCTCGGACGGAAGCGTGCTCCCCGCCGACCTGGTCGTGGCCGGCGTCGGGGTGCGACCCTCGGTGGGCCTGGCGGAGCGAGCGGGGATCGCCGTGGACGGCGGCATCGTGGTGGACGAGTTTCTGGAGAGCAGCCGGCCAGGCATCTACGCTGCGGGCGACGTGGCCCGCTGGCCCGATCCACGTACCGGTCAGCGTGCGCGGGTCGAGCACTGGGTCGTGGCCGAGCGGCAGGGACAGGTCGCCGCGCGGAACATGCTGGGCCGGCGCGAACGGTTCGACGCAGTACCGTTCTTCTGGAGCCAGCATTACGACGTCACCATCGCCTACGTCGGCTATGCTCCGCAATGGGACCAGGCGGAGGTGCGAGGCAGCTTGCAGGGGCGAGATGCGACCGTGGTGTACCGGCTGGCGGGTCGTGTTGCGGCGGTAGCGACGATCTTTCGTGACCGCGTCAGCCTTGCCGCAGAGGCGGCGATCGAGCGGGGCAATGCCAACGCCCTCGATCGCGCTGTGGCAGGCTGAGACTCACCCGGGGACGATCGCGGTCCGCCTCTTAGCGAGCGCGTTGAACCCGAACACGAGAGCCGCGCCGATCACCATCGCGATCGCCGACAAAGCATCCGCGCGAGTGGCGTTGGAAGCCAACCAGATGATGACGAGGCACGCAAGGACAGGGATCGTAATCCCGCCGGGGAGCCGGAAGGGCGTACCGTCGCCCCGCACGTCCCTGCGGTCCAACTCGATACTCGCGGCGGCAACGCCAAAGTAGATAATCAAAGCTCCCAGATTGGCCAGAATCAGCAGAGAGCGAAACGTCCCCGTGAGAGCAAGCAGCGCCGACGCTGCCTGATACACCAGAATGGCGGCGGAGGGCGTCCGGAAGCGGGGGTGAATCGTGGCCAGCCAGCGCGGCCCGACGCCGTCGCGCGCAAACGCGAACAGCATTCTCGGGGTCGCGAGTGCGTCGGCGCTCAAGTACCCGAGCATCGACACCGTGGCGGCGAGCAGGAGCAATCCCTTGCCCCCGCTTCCCACAATTCGCTCGGCCGCCGCGGCGAGCGGCGCATTGGTTTCTGTAGCAAGTTGGCTGCCGAGAACGCCTTGCGCGGCGACCTGGAGTGCCAGGTACAGCATGGTTGCCACCACGAGGGCGCTCAGGATAGCGCGAGGCAGTGTGCGGGCGGGATTTCGGATTTCGCCCCCTGGAGTCACGGCGATCTCGGTACCGGCGAAAGCGAAGATTACCAGTAACGCTGATTGTCCGACGGCGCTCGCCGTCGGTAAGCCGTGCCACGCGAGGTTCCCCGGCCGCATGAGCAGCAGGCCACCGACCGCGAGCAGGAGGAGCGGAAGCAGCTTGATGACCGTTATCCCCTCGGTCACGCGCGCGGCCGCCTGCACTCCGCGGATGTTCACCAGCGCAAGGATTCCGTAGACTCCGACGATTACCGCGGCGCGTCCGACCGGCGTCCCAAACATGGGTGACACTTCGGCGAGCGTACCTACGAGCGCAGTTGCCACCGACGCCGACGCAACGACGCCGGCAGAGAACCAATGAACCGCGCCCAGCACGAAACCGACAAACGGACCGAAGGCGGCCTCGCCATACGCGTACACGCCACCGCTGGAGGATACCCGGCTCCCGGCTGCGGCGAAGCAGAGAACCACGAGGCCCATGGCGACGGCGCAGACGAGGTAGCTCAGGACTGCGGCCGGACCCAGACCCTGTGCCGCGGTGGCAGGGAGCACGAAAATGCCGGCGCCCACGATGCAATTGAGGGTGCCGGCAGTGAGGGTACGCACGCCAATGGCGCGCACCAGTCCTTCATCGGCTGGGCGGCCGACTGTGTTGCCTGATTGTGATGGCATGACAAGATGTACCATTACCCGTGTGACGACGCCAGGGCTCGCTGCGGGTTAGCTTCACTGGCACATGGCCCGATCAACTCAATCAGCCCGCCGCGTCGTACGAGCTCACCCGCCACGCGCGTCTCTCGAGTTCGACCCCGCCGCACTTGCTCGGCTGCTGGATGGTGATGAGCGCGAGGCTCGGCACGGCATGCGAAAAAGGCTGCGAGAGCCACGCTTCACCTACCGCCATGGCCTCTCGACGCCCGCCTATCGCGAGCTGGTATTCGACTGGCTGCGCGAGCTGGCCCGCGAAGGGCTGGGAAGCGCTGCGTTCCCCCGGGCATACGGTGGTGGAGGCAACATCGCGCGGTTCCTTGCGATCTTCGAGACGCTGGGTGCCCACGACCAGAGTCTGACCGTCAAATTCGGAGTGCAGTTCGGCCTTTTCGGCGGCAGCATCTACCAGCTGGGAACCGAGAGGCACCACGCCCGCTACTTGCGCGATGTGGGCACGCTCGCGCTGCCGGGATGCTTCGCCATGTCAGAGTTGGGCCACGGATCGAACCTGCGGGAGATCGAGACCGAAGCGCGCTACGATCCGGCCGCGCGCGAGTTCATTATCGATACGCCCAACGAATCCGCCCGAAAGGAATGGATCGGGAATGCCGCCTGCCATGGCCGGCTCGCGGTGGTCTTCGCACAGCTCTCCATCGGCGGGGAGCCGCACGGGGTCCATGCATTCCTGGTGCCGATTCGAACTCAGGCCGGAGGCGTCTGGCCCGGCGTGCGCATCGAGGACGCAGGGGAAAAGGGCGGCCTCAATGGGGTCGACAATGGCCGGCTCTGGTTCGACCGCGTTCGCATACCGCGCGAGAACCTGCTCAATCGCTATGGCGACGTGGGTGAAGATGGCGAGTACTCGAGCCCCATCGCCAATCCGACCCGCCGCTTCTTCACGATGCTCGGAACGCTGGTGGCAGGACGCATCAGCGTCGCGCTGGCGGCGCAGAGTGCGCTCAAGGCCGGGCTGACCATCGCCGTACGCTACGGGGCGTCGCGGAAGCAGTTTGGATCGTCCGAAGGGCACGAGGTCCCGATCCTGAATTACCTCACCCACCAACGACGGCTCTTCCCTGCCGTCGCGACCGTGTATGCGTTCGACTTCGCGCTTAAGAGCCTTGTCGGCCGTTTCGTCGCGGCAATTGAAAGCGGCCACGATGCCGACGCCGAGTATCGTCGGGTGGAAGCGGACGCAGCCGGCCTCAAGGCGCTCGTCACCTGGCATACTATCGGAGGGCTTCAGGCGGCCCGAGAGTGCTGTGGCGGTCAGGGATTTCTTGCGGTCAATCGTATCGCCCAACTGCGGGCCGATACCGATGTCACCGCGACCTTCGAGGGCGACAATACCGTGCTGCTCCAGCTGGTCGCCAAAGGATTGCTGACCGATTATCGGCAACAGTTCCACGCGGCAGGGGCTCGCGGGATCCTGCGGTATTTGGGCCGCCGGGCATCGGGTCGGCTGGCACGGGTGAATCCGGTGCTGGCACGGCGGACAGACGCAGAGCATTTGCGTGATCCGGACTTTCAGCTAGGCGTGCTCCGTTATCGGGAGGAGCGACTCCTCGGCTCGGCCGCCCGCCGGCTCAAGTATCGGATCGAGGCCGGCGCGGATGGTTTTGCCGCATTAATCGAATGCCAGGATCACCTGCTTGCCTTGGCTCGGGCACACGTGGAACGGCGAACGCTGGAAGAGTTCGCTCGCGGGACCGATAACGCCGACCCGGGACTCCGTCCGGTGCTGCACAGGCTGCGCGAGCTGTTCGCATTTTCCGTCATGGAGCGCGAGGAAGGGTGGCTCCTGACCCATGGCGTGTTCGAAGGCGCAAAGGCCAAGGCGGTTAGGGCGCTGGTGAACCAGGGCTGCCGGGAGCTCCGGCCGCATGCGGTCGCGCTGGTGAATGCGTTCGGAATTCCGGACGAGATACTCGGCGCGCCCATAGCCATGGTTGGAGCGCGGTAGTGGAAGCGGGGCAGCGACAGAATTCTACGGGTGCCCGCGCCCGCCTCGCCGTTGCGGCGCTCCTCTTCTCTACCGGCGGAGCTGCCATCAAGGCGGCTCCGTTTACCGGCTGGCAGATTGCCTGCTTCCGATCGGGCATCGCCGCGCTGGTGCTCTGGCTGCTGATCCCCGGGGCGCGACGAGGCTGGAGCTGGCGCTACGTGCTCGTGGGCATTACCTACGCGGCGACCTTGGTCCTCTTCGTTCTCGCCAACCGGCTCACCACTTCAGCAAATACGATTTTCCTGCAGTCTACTGCTCCGCTCTACGTTCTCCTCCTGAGTCCGTGGCTGCTGCGCGAACCGGTTCGGCAAGGTGATATCGCCTTCATGGCCGTGGTGGGTATCGGGCTGGTGCTGTTCTTCGCTGGAGCTCAACCGCCGCTGGTAACAGCCCCGGACCCTCTAAGGGGCAATCTGCTGGCCGCCGGCAGCGGCGTGACCTGGGCACTCACAGTCTGTGGCCTTCGCTGGATGGGCCGCGACGGAGCGGAGCACGCTGCGCTCGGCGCCGTGGTCGTCGGCAACACGCTTGCGTTCGCGGCGACCTTACCGCACGCTTTGCCGCTCGCGCCTCATCCCGCCATGGACTGGGCGGTCATCGTCTATCTGGGGGTGTTTCAGATTGGCCTTGCGTACGCGCTCGTCACCTCGGCGCTGCGTCGGCTTCAGGCACTCGAGGCGTCGATCATTCTGCTGATCGAGCCGGCATTCAATCCATTATGGGCCTGGGTGGTACACCGTGAAGTCCCCAGTCCGTGGGCTCTCGCAGGAGGTGGCTTGATTCTTGGAGCGACCGCTCTTCGGACGTTGCGCGAAGCGAGATCGCGTCTGGCCGTATCATCGGACTCGGGGATTGCGGCTTCATGAGGCTGGGGTTGATCGAAACCGTACGGGTGCGTGATGGCGAGGCCCCACTCTGGGGCCTCCATCTCCGACGGCTGCTCCGAAGTTGCCGCGAGTTGGGAATACCGTTTCCCGGCGCGTTCGATGTGCCGAGCGGGGGCCGCGACCGCGTCCATCGCCTTGAGGTGAGTGCGGGAGGTGTGGAGGTGACGGAGCGAGCGGTCGAAGCCGTCGACTCCGTACGACTCGCGACCAGCGAGGTGGTACACCAGCCCTATCTACACAAGACCACCGATCGTGGGCAGTTCGATCGCGCCATCCGCGGCGCTCACGAAGCCGGCGCCGACGATGCACTCTTGCTCGCCGAGGGAGGCTGGGTCGCGGAGGCCGGGATCTGGAGCGTGCTCTGGTGGGAGGGGCAGCGACTTTGTGCCCCTCCGTTTTCGCTCGGGATACTGGCCGGCGTCGCTCGAAGCCGCATCGCCGAGCTGACGAACATCGAGGAGCGACGGGTGCCGAGAGCCGGCTTGAACGGACACCCGCTGCTGGTCGCCAATGCGGTGCGCGGAATCGTGGAGGTCGTTTCGCTGGATGGAGTTCCGGCGCCGCGGTCGGACGCCACACGCGCGCTCAGCGCCAGTTTCTGGCCTTGACCCGCCCCGAGCCCGGCGCGTATTTTCCGCGGCTCGGAAATCGGGGCCAGGTTGCTTCGTGGTGGTTGTAGCTCAATCGGTTAGAGCGCCGGACTGTGGCTCCGGAGGTTGCGGGTTCGATTCCCGTCAGCCACCCTGGCTCGAGCGATCCGCGGAGTGCTCTTTCGTTCCGTGGTTTTTGGCGTCGGAGCCGATCGCCTGATGCGTAGGTCCGTAGCTCAATTGGTAGAGCACCGGTCTCCAAAACCGGGGGTTGGGGGTTCGATTCCCTCCGGGCCTGTTGGTGGATCAGCTATCAGCTATCTAGTGATCAGCTATCAGTCGGCGGCGATGGTTGCGAAACTGGACGACGGGTGCTCGAGTTTGGTCTGATAGCTGATAGCTGATAGCTGATAGCTGATAGCTGATAGCTGATAGCTGATAGCTGATAGCTGATAGCTTTATTGCCCGGCGCTATCGTCTAGGGGACTAGGACGGGGCCCTCTCAAGGCCCAAACACGGGTTCGAATCCCGTTAGCGCTACTCAGCCCGGTTCGACGGGAGTTCCCGGCCCCATCGTCTATCGGTCAGGACGCGACCCTTTCAAGGTCGAAAGACGGGTTCGATTCCCGTTGGGGCTATGGGAAACGGGCGCCTCTAGCTCAACTGGCAGAGCAGCGGACTCTTAATCCGGAGGTTCTGGGTTCGACTCCCAGGGGGCGCATTTTCTAAGTCGCTTATCGACATCACTTCTCCAGCCCGGTCAGAGTGACCGGGCTTTTGCTTGTCGTTTGCTCGACGTCCCTCCTGCGTCTTCAACCTTCAGCCCCGGACGTGCGTAGTCCTAGGCGCGATCCCCTCGAAAGCCTTCACACGTTGGGATGACTCAATGGCTCGCGACACCGTCTTGCCCGTCCAGGTTTCCCGGCGTCAAGTCGGGCGATTTCTCGCCACGATCTTCGCCCTCGATGTCGCCTTCCTCATCACGACGGCGATGATCTACTCCAACGTGGTGACGCGGACGTCCTGGGGCGGGTGGGGATACGTCTTTCGTGAGGCGCTCGACGTCGGGGCGGAGAACAACCTCGCGCCATGGTATTCCGCGATCACATTCCTGATCGCCGCGGTCGTCTGGGTGATCTGCTACGCGCTGGAGGTGCGGGGCAGGAGATCCACCCGTGCCCGTCTCCTCAGCTGGGGTTGGCTCCTGCTCGCCGTCCTCTTCTGTTTCCTCTCGCTCGACGAGGAAGGTTCTTTTCATGAGCGACTGGGCGCCCTTCCGGGAGTGAATAGGTACGACGTCCTCCTGATTCCGGGAGCTGCCTTCGGAATCGTCCTCTTGGTGTTCGCGTGGCCAAGGCTCCGGCACAGCTGGCTCACGCTGGCGTTGCCGGTATTCGGAGTCCTGGCCTACCTCAGCCATCCGCTTCAGGAGCGAAACGAGGCGATCCTCAGGCGCGCCGGGCTCTACGCGGCCACGTGGCATACGCCCACTCTCGACGTCGTCATGAAGGAAGGCCCGAAGCTCCTGGGCACGCTCTGCTTCATAGCTGCGGGACTGATGCACGCGCGGTGGCTCAACCGTACGCAGCTACCGTCAATGCCAGGGGAGCAGTGGCTCGACTTCGAGATCTCTACCAGTCGGCGCGTTATCACCCAGGTCGTGGGATGGATCGTTGGCCTCATGGGCCTCGGTTTCATCCTGGTGCAGTTCATCGCTGTGCCGACCCTGCCGCACGGCAGCGAGTTCACACCGAGGGAGCTCGGGAGCCCTCCGGACTGGTTTGCCGCCTCGTTGATGCTCGTCGCGGCGGCGCTCTTTCTGTACGGAGCCCGCGGCAAAACTAGTGGGCCGGGCCAACGGTCGCCGCGAACCTTCTACCGACTCTTCTCACTCTACTCGGTGGTGTTAGCGATCCACCACGGCGGTGGCCATTTCCTGTCGAGCATCGTGTGGCATGGAAGCCCACGCTGGCAAATGGCCACTGGCGTCGTTCTCGGCCTCGCCGCCTTGGCCGTCACGGCCGCGGGGATAACCCAGCTGCCCAATCAGGCTCTGCGGCTGGCCGTCGCCGCCTGGGGTGCGCTGGCGACCGCGGCTGCCATCCAGCCGGAGCCGGTGGCATCGCTACTCCTTTTCGCCGGCTATGGCTTGGTACTTATCGTCGTGGCGCCGGTTGCGCTTGTCTCCCCGGCGGGGACGGTCACGACCGCGTTGGCCGGAGCCAGTGAGGCGTACAAGGCAGTGGTCTGAAACCTGGTAGACGTAATCGGGTGTGGCACAGCTAAGAAATGCTGAGAATGCTCAGGACCGGAGCCGAGGTTTTGGGTGACGCTGGCGACCGCCTAGGTACCCGTTTCGGCGGCCCGGCGGTCCTAAGGATCTTCGTGGCGTCCTAATTCCCGCGTCTGGCCGAGATCGCGCCACGCCAGTCGTGACTGGATCGGTCGCACAGTACCGCGCGGCGCCGCACCGATCGCGGCATACAGGGATGCTGACGCACTACGCTTTCTCAGATCAGCGTCGGGCGAAACAGGTGTGTTGTGTAAGAAGGGCCGTCATTACCATACTCGAGAGCTACCCTGAGGGGTTCGGAGGCGGTATGCGGCGTCTTCCATTCATAGTTGTTGGTCTGGTCGTACTGATCATCGTACTGGTCGGGGTCGGGTTCGGGCTCATCAACTCCAGTGCGGCACGAACCAAGATCTCCCAGGCCTTATCCTCGGCGCTTGGTCAACCGGTTGCCATCGGCGGGTTCAAAGTCGGCTTGCTGCCGGTTCCCGCGCTGGAGGCGCGCGATGTTCGCATTGGCGGCGCAGACTCCAACGCGGCTCCGGGCCTGTCGCTCACAGAGCTCCGGGTCTTGCCAAAGCTCACCTCAGTGCTGCCTGGTCGGCCGCTGGTGGTAAATCGGGTTGATCTGAAGGGTCTGACCATCGCCCTTCGAAGGGATCAGTCGGGAAAGTGGCTGTTGCCGGTTCCGCCGGCACCGACCGGCGGAGGAGGAGCCAGCGGACCGGGTGTAGAGCTCCAGCGCCTCCAGGCGACTGGTGGCAGAATCCGTATTGTGGATGACAGTCTCCGCACCAAGTCGGGGGGCCCCACTGTCACCACGATCACAGACGTCGAGGCGGAGGTTCAAGCAGGGGGTGGCACCATCAAGGTCCCGAACTTCACCGGCAAGCTCGGCACCACGTCGGTCAAAGGGTCAGCCGAGGCGGGGCCTAAAGGTGCCACGCTGCACCTCGCGTCGGAATCCATCGAGAACGCGGATCTCCCTGCTCTCTTTGGCCTTGCCGGCATGCCGCCCAATCCGGAGCTTTCGATTTCAGGCAAGGCACCGTTCGAGTTAACGACCAACATCGCGCCCGATTTCAAGACCTTTGTGGCAACCGGCAAGGCCTCGATCGATCACGTGAAGTATGGGACCCTTCCCCTCGACGCGATGTCGTCAGTATTTCGATTCGAGAATCACGTGTTCACGCTCGACCCGCTCCGGTTCACGTTTTTCGGAGGCAAGCAGCAGGGGACGGTGTCCGTCGACCTGAATTCGAAGGAGCCGGTCTACACGATCAAGTCTTCGCTAGCCGGCATGGACGTCAATCGGGCGCTCAGCGCCACCACGAGCAACAAGAATTTCCTGTTCGGAACGGCCAACCTGACAACCAACGTCAAGGGCAGCGGCAACACCGCGCCGGCGATTCAGAAGAGCTTGGCCGGAACGATGAAGTTCCAGCTCGCGAACGGCGTCATCAAGAACTTCCCCCTCCTGGCGCGCGTCAACCAGGCACTCGGCATTACCGGCGGTGACGACAAGGACACCAAGTTCGACAGCTTTTCGGCGAGTGCTGCGATCGGGGGTGGGAAGGCGCAGACCAACGATCTGTTGCTCAAGGCCGGGGAACTCAGCATGGCCGGGGCGGGCACATTCGGCTTCGACCAATCCCTCAACTTCAAGCTGCAGACGATCCTGTCTGCCGCGAAGGCACAGCAGCTAGAGGCGAAGTTCGGCCTGGGAAAGCTCACCAGTTCCAAAGGCGACGTCACGATTCCAATAACCGTGACCGGGACAACGACGGCGCCGAAGTACAGCGTGGACATTCAGTCGGTGGCGAAGAAGGAAGCTACCAAACAAGCCCAGCAGCAAATTCAGAACGGCCTGATGAAGCTGTTCAAGAAGGACAGTTGAGTTCCACACAGATGTGGACAGATGTGAAGAGGTGCCCACACATCTTCACACGATGTTGACCGGTTCGTTAAGGAGCTTGTTACTGTGACTCTTAGCGGTCCACACCGAATCCACATGCAAGTACCGTAAACCGAAGAAATACAGGCACTTGCGCGTTTTCAGCCGACCCCTATATTGAGCGCACGCTTCGCCGGAAACGAGTTGAGGCCTCCGGCTTCAAAGACGAACGGCAAAGCGGTCCGATCGGAATATCGGAGGAGGGCGCCCAAGCAACCAAGGGCTCAGGCGCCTGAAGATCCCGGTGGTCACTCCGGTTGGACAGTTGGAGCCAGTCGCGTGCTCCATCCGTTCCGAAGCGGCGCAACGGAACGCAGTGTGAGAAATCGGTCCGCGACCCGATTGACTCGCAGCGCTCGCAACGACGAACCAGGTGGGACGGCCATCCGGCCTGGGGATCGAAGCCGAGGCATCGCAAAAGCCCTCCCGCGGTGGAGCAACCGCGATGGCAAGCGACAGAAGAACAGCGGCCTCACGGCCCTGACCTCGGGTAGTCGATGTGGAAAGCGGCCGCATGGACTTCGGTCCGGCGGCCGCTTTCGTATTCCCTGACGCCGACTCAGTGCCACATTCGGGGCATCGAGTCGGTCCATTCGCGCCGGCGGACCACCGACCCGTTTTCCAGAATCGTCCGTTCGAAGCGGACCCGCAGATGTTCGAGGCTTGACCTGATCTCCATGCGAGTTCGAAGCTCGAGCTCGCGTTGTGGCATCCGGATGCGATGCACCTCGTCTCCGATAAAAGCTGCATTGGCAGGCCGATCGCGCTGCACCTCCCAGGTCTCGATCTCAGACACGTCGACTCTGCGGTCTCCAATTCGATACGAGTCACCATCCCGAAGCTCATACGTCGTGAGCCCCGTTGTCGAGTCGTGGGTCAGTCGGCTGCCTGCCAATGGCGCGGAATCGAGGGTGACGGCGTCGCTCGCTTCGAGCCGAGGCTCCGGAGGGGGAAGGGTGGGAGCTGCCCCGGCAGGCGGAGGAATAAGCGGGAGGCGTAGGATCGCGTCGGTCCCGGTCCGAAGCGTGGTGACCATCGAGAACGGCGTAGGCCAGAGCATGGGAAACTGAGCATTGCTGACCGCGAGCCGAATCCGGTGACCTCGGCGGAAGGTCCAGGTTGTGAAGTGAAGGTCGAGCGCAAGGCGGTGAGCTTGTCCGGGGGCGACACGCCTCGGATCGAGCCGGGAGCCGAGTTGGGTACCGTTGGCGGCCGCGCCGGTGACGAGAGCGACTGCTCCCGTCGGGGACACGTCCTCCAGGCGAATTGTCCAGTTAGCAAGCGGTGCTGAGGCGGTGACCGTGGCCTCGAGTCGAGGAAATCCAGCGATGGTCATCTCCCGATCGAGCAGGGCCGTGTCATAGATCAGGCTGGCGGCGTCGTCTTCGCGCATGTCACCGGTCCTATCCCCCCACCAGTCTCCGGCCGCTGCGCCGGCGTCGGGGATGTAGCGAAGAGAATCAGTTCCTGGGCGGGCGGGGTCGGGCAGAAGCCCACGCCCCGCGGTTGGGTGCAGTGTGACCACGCGTGTGCCTTTTATCGGCCAGTCTACGAACTGCCACCGCCCCGGCACGGTGGTGATGGTGTCGTTGGGCAGGTGGGCATCGCGAACGAACAGCAAGAGGCGAGGCTCCTTCAGGAGCGGGCCCTTCCGACCCTTGAGCCAGTAGTCCCACCACTGCACTGCGCGGGTGCGCCACTCGTAATGCGGGCCTGGTATTCCCACGTCCGGCCAATCGTGCTCCCAAGGGCCGATCTCGGCTTTGACGGAACCGCGAAGACTCGTCAATAGCCGCGGAACTGCGTCGCGATATCCGTCGAGCAGTCCTCCGATCAGGTACACGGGGATGGTCAGCCGTTCCGGGTGGAACCGAAGCGAGTTGCGTCGCCAGAACTCGCCGTCCCGGTTTTGTCGCATATAGGTGAAGATCCACGGCTCGGCGTCGAAGCGATTGGCGAAGTACGCAGAATCCAGGGGATAGTCGGGCGTAGCCGGTAAGCCGTTCTCGTGATCGATCTCGAGCGCGTAAGGATCGAGATGAAATACGCCGTCGATATAGTGCACGTCGTCGTGAAAGAGATCGTCGGACGCATGCAGCGCGAGGATAGCCTTGAGCTCAGGTGGTTGCCGCATCGCGACCTGGAGCGCATTGAATCCACCCCATGAGATGCCCCACATCCCAACCGCTCCGTTCGCCCCTGGGATGCGCGCAAGCTGCGCGATCATTGCGACCGCATCGTTCAGCTCCTCATCGGAATATTCGCGTGGAGGACGACGCCCATCCGACCCGCCGGTCCCACGCACGTCGACTTTGGCCATGATGTACCCGCGCTGGACGAAATAGCTGTAGAGCGGATAGTCGCGCCGGTAGAACGAGTCATCCTTCCGGTACGGCAGCAGCTCGAGCAGCACGGGGAATCGCTCGGTCGAGTCGCGCGGCGTCGGCCGCCAGACGGTTGCCGCCAGGCGCACGCCATCCGGCATCGTGAGCCATTCGCGACGGACGGTGAACTCGTAGAGTGGAGCAAGGAGGAGGGCGGCCGTGGCGAGATCGAACACGCGGGGAATGATAGTTGGCGCAGTGGGCTGCGGGCTAGCTAGCAGCTATCAGCTAGCGGCTGTCAGCTATCAGCTATCAGCTATCAGTTGCGGGTGTCCCAGGATTAAACGCCGGTACAGGCTCCGGCGCTGGCTTCTCCGACGACTGATAGCTGATAGCTGATAGCTGATAGCTCTTCTCGCCCGCCGCTGCTCGCGATGCGACCGTATCCAAGTCTCCGCCCAGCTGATCCATGCGAACCTGGAATTGGCAATCGATGATCAGCAGTCCTACCACATACGCGGCAAGATTGACGCCGAAGATGGTGGCGAACAATGTGGAGTAGGGAATCCACGCACCGAAATAAAGGGCAAACCGCTTCATACCCGGATCGAGTCCGGACCGATCGCACACGGTCGTCAGCAGCAGGACAGCCGCAATTGCGAGAAGTGCGTGGCCCAGCGGCACCAGCTCCGCGATTGCGAACGCAAAAAAGATGAGGATCTCGGAGGCTCGATCCAACCACGTATCCAGCCGATGTCCCTCTTCGGAAGCGAGCTGATATTGGCGCGCCATGGCGCCATCGAGCCCATCCAGGATCTGTCCCAACGCCATGAGGACGAGCCCAGCGGTCACGCGTCGATCCGCAATCGCCACCGCCGCCGCCGCACTCAGCCAGAACGCCGCCCAGGTAACCTGTCCGGGCGACAAGCCGAGCCGCTCTCTGAGAACCCGCACGAGCGGCCTCGCGAGTGTATCGCCCAGCTTTTTCATCGCCGAGCCATCCACAACGCGATGTTGGCCACCAGGAGCGCTACGAACAACACCGCTTCTTTCACGTTGTCCGGGACGTTGACCAGCCATCCTCGGGTCACCCAGCTGGAATAGGGGTAGAACGGCATCTTCTCGAAGCTCACGGAATAGTCCATGAGCAAGTGGACCGCGAAGAACAGCAGCGGCACGGCCGTTCCCAGCCACAGGCACAACGGGGCGATCCAGAGAAAGGCCACCGGTTCCTGCAGCGACGAGCGCCAGTAATAGCCTCGCTGATC
>JBKPOS010000120.1:0-7927 GCA_046733215.1 Gemmatimonadota bacterium | reverse complement strand
ACCGGGACTCGAGGAACAACGCCGTCCAGATTTACCTCGAGCCCAAGGGTAGCCGAGTGGTGCTGGTGTGGGCCGACGCAGCGAACGAGAGCGTCGGATTCACCGTCCGGGACGCGTCGGGAAAGCCCGCTCGGCTCGATTGGGCCGGCGAGGAAGCTCAAGTCACCGACTCGGGTCCAGCCAGGGCAATCGAGTATCAGCTGACGGCTTCCACTCCGTCGGTTCAGCTCGGCTGGTTCCTTCTCGGCTCGATGCGGGTGGAACGCGATTTTCAATACGACAAGCGGCACCTCCGACCCTATTCGCGGTCATCCTTTCGAGTAGCCGAGGAGTCGTTGCTCGTCGCAACACTCGGGCGCCTTCCCGGAGAGGAGCGTGGACGCCAGCTCGAGATTCTCGGCGCCGACAGCATGTCGACGTTACGGAAAAGACTTGACCCCAGTCTCACCATTGAACGCGTAGATACTGGGTGGGTGGCGAGCATAGAGCGGCTATCACTCGACGGTAAGAACCGGCTGGCGCTCGAGTTTCGAGGAGATGCGCAGGCATCGACCGCGCATCTCTCCGGAAGCACAGTCCTGGTGAAATCTCGTACGAAAGCGCCCGTGCACCTCAGAATTCGGGTGACCACGGACGCTGCGCCGCTCAGTCCACTCTCGCGCACCGACATCTTCACCCCTGCCTTCCTGAAATTTCTGGCTCGGGCCCGCGATGCCGGCGACCCGGGCTATCGGCGCCTCGAGCGCGAGGTCCGGGGAGTGGAGCTGCTCAGCAGCAAGGAAAAGTTGATGGCGGGGCTTCCCAACTTCGCCACGTATTTCGGGCGCGACATGATGATGACGGCGCTCATGATGCGCCCGATCTGGTCGCCGGCCATGTTCGAGCACGTGATCGCGAGCGTGCTGCGGAAGTTGGGGCCCGCCGGCGACGTGAGCCACGAAGAGGCCCTGGCGGGCCAGGCGATCCGGGAAAACGCCGGGATCTACGATTCGCTTGTCTCCCAGTCTCTCCACGTCCGGCGGGATGGTTCGCGAGAGCGGGCGGAGAGCCTTTTGGCTGAAGCGAGGACGGTGCTGGCCCACCTGCAGGCAACCCGCGAGAACTACTACATGCGGGACGACGAGTTTCAGCTGCCGGTGCTGGCGGCGCGCTATCTGGGCGACACAACCATCAGTGCCGAGCGCAAGCGCGGGTTCCTTCTCGATTCTGCGGACGGGGTTCCCCGGCTCACCCTGCTGATGCGGGAGCTCGAGCTGGTCGGGAACGAGACTCGCGCCTACGGTCGGGATCCGCGCCCGACGAACCTGGTCAGCTTCAGTCGCCGGGACTCGACCCATTGGCGATCGGCAAGCTGGCGTGACAGCGACGCTGGATACGCGGGTGGCCGCTTCGCGATGGACATCAACGCCATCTGGGCCGGCGAGGCGTTGCGTGGCGTTGCGACCATCCTGGCGATGCTGCCGCGGATTGGAATCGATTCAGCCACGCTCGCCCGCCTGAGTCCGAGGATGAGCGATGGCGTCATGGGCGAATACTCGAGGGACAGCTCCGCGCTGCGACGAGCGATCGAAGTTTGGGGCGACGCACGACGCCATTTCCAGGTAGTGCTCGGTCCTTCGCAGATCCAGCGACAAATCCGGGCAAAGCTGGCCTGGATGCCTCCGAGCGAGCGGCGTTATTGGCAACGCGTTCTGGCTTCTCTAGGGCCGGTCCGGGATTCGCTGGCCTTCCTCGCGCTATCTCTCGATACCGACGGACAGCCCATCCCGGTGGTAAACACCGACCCGGCAACTGAACTCTTTCTCGCAAGTTCCGAAGCAGCGCAACCGGATAGTGCGAAGCGCGCTGTCCTGGTGCGCGATTTAGCTCCATTGCTGCGCCCATATCCCATCGGACTCTTCGTCGCGGGGCTCGGGCCCTTGGTGGCCAACGACGTCTATGCATCGCATGGGGTATGGGAGCGCTTTCGCCAGGACCTCTACCACTCTCCCCGGGTCGTCTGGGGGCGGGAAGTGAACCTGCTGTTCCTGGGCCTGGCTAATCAGATCGCGGGCCTCGCATCCCAGTCGTCGGCTGATGGCGACCTGAGCATGTACCTCCATGCCATCGATGCAGCCCTCGACCGGTCGCTTACGGCCGTGAAGCAGTCCGGTCTGGAGCACAACGAGCTCTGGAGCTATCGAATCGCCAATGGACGGCTGCTACCGATTCGGTATGGCACCAGCTCCGATGTCCAGCTTTGGAATACGACCGATTTGGTCGTCCAATTCGTACTCTCCGGTCTAGCACCTCCATAAGTCTCAAGTAGCATGTGAGCAAGTTCACTCGTTTTGGCGCCGCACGGTCACGGCAGGCGCCCGTTGATGGCGATAGGGTCACTACGGCGCCTGCGTGAGCGGGGCATAAAGCGAAGGCGACGACAACAGCGACTCACTTCAGATTTCGAGAACAGGCGGAATGGAGGTTTGACCATGCGGTTTCTTTCCCAATGCATGACCCTCTCCGCTGCTGGTCTACTGGCAGTCGGAGCGGCCTCCGGGGCCTCGGCACAGCAGCAACAGCCTCGCGATTCATCCATCGAGAGCGGGGCCGTGACCGGCGCCGACACGGCCAGCACGCCGACTGTTGGTTCGCCGAGCACGACTACGGACACGGGTTCGACTGTCAACAGCGGCAACACCAGCCAGCCGAGCTCGGTCGGCCAGCCGAGCACCGTTCCGGATTCCAGTGTGTCGGGGATGTCCAGTGACACGAATCGCTCCGCGGTCAGCAGCGATACTGGAATGACCGGTGTGGCCAATGATACGAGCAAGTCGCGCACGAGCACGGATACCGCGCTGAAAGCGAAGCCGGGCGTGCAGACCGGCCCAGTTGCTGGTGACACGGGGGGCGTGAGCGCCACGACCGATACTTCCACAAGTGCCGATACTTCCAAGGCTGCGAATAAGCAGCACCACAAGAAGGGCGCCAAGGGCTACAAATACACCGGTGCACCCAGTGATACCACACTGCACGCGAAGCCCGGCACCCAGACCGGCAAGTCGACTACGGACAGCGCCAGCGCTCGTCCGGACAGCACGCATTAGCAGGAACCTGCGACAACGAGCGGAGCGATGTGATACCCCCGGGTGTAGGCCCGGGGGTATCCTTTATCTAATGGTTGCGTTACCCGGAGGATGGTTATGGCGCAGTTTAAGAAATCAGCCGACGCAGCGGTCAAGCGCGTGGTCGAGACCGCGGAGCAGGCACAGGACGGGCTCAACGAAGTCGCCGAAGAGGCCAGAACTCGGGTCAAGCGGATTGCGGGGCGAATCTCCGGCAGGTCGAGACGGCGGCGGAAAGTGCGCATTGCCGCCGCAGCGGTGGGAATCGTGCTCGCCGTTGCGGCAGGTATCGCCGTTTCCCGGTTCCTTACAGGTGAAAGTCACCGATGGCGATGACGACCGGCCCTGATCCGCACTAGGTCGATATGGCCGAGTCGATCAGGGATCTGCTGTTCGGCGGACCGATGGCGCGGGGGCTGGTCGAGACGATCACGCCCCGGCGCACCTTCGCCGATGTTGTATTGCCACCCGAGACGATCGCCGCGCTGGACTACGCTCTTCAGGTCATCCGCAAGCACGACCTGCTATTCCGGGAATGGGGCCTGGGCGAACGGCATGCCACCGGATTGGGGCTTGCCTTCCATTTCGCAGGTCCTCCCGGAACCGGGAAGACGATCTGTGCTGAAGCGCTGGCCCACGCCTTGGGTCGCCAACTGCTCGTGGTTCGATATTCCGAGCTCGAGTCACGCTGGGTGGGCCAGACCGGTAAGCATGTCGCAACCGTGTTTCGCGCGGCCGAGCGGCAGGGCGCCGTTCTCTTTTTCGATGAGGCGGACGCGATAGCCGGCCGGCGCTTCACCATGGCTACAGTCGGCTATGAACGCGAGGCGAACGCCGTCGTCGACGTGCTGCTGCGGGAGATCGAGCGGTTCGATGGCATCGTCATTTTTGCCACCAATCTGGCCGCCAGCATGGATCCCGCGTTCGAGCGCCGGATCGGTACCCACATTCTCTTCAGGCTTCCCGGTGTGGAGGAGCGGGAGCGCATCTGGCGAGTGCAGATCCATCCGCAGAAGACACCCCTGGCGGACGACGTGGATTTTCGCGCGCTGGCGGAGGAGTTTCCGCGAAGTGGAGGAGACATTCGCAACGCCGTGCTCAAGGCCGCGCAGCTCGCCACGCTGGAGCCGGTTCCGGATTCAGAGAAACGCATTCAGCAGCGTCATTTCGAGCAGGCCATGCAGGACGTAATCGCGGCGAGTGAAGTGATGGCGCAGTCCTTGTTCGATGAGGCTGGCGCGCTACCGGGGGTGCGCGGAGGCCTGGTCGAACAGCTCACCGACACCCAAGATCATCTGCAGGGAGAAATAGGGATGCTCGCCGAGCGGGTCGAGAAAATCGAAGCGCGGGCGCGCGCGGTGGGGGACCAGCTCGACGCCGGGCAAGCGGCCGCCCGGCTCGCCGTCCGCCGGTTGGCATGGATCGCCGGTGCCGCTTTGCTGGCCAGTTTGGGTGCCCTGGCGGCCGTACTGCTCCGATAGATCGCTGCGGGCCTTGCGAATCCGGGAAACCGGGTACAGCCTCCGGACATCCCCAAAAACCGGCTGATCGACATGTCCAGCGCTATTCGGGAAGCGCGTCTGCGCCAGGAATTCTTCAAGCTGTATCCCGGGCTGTCGCCGGGCACCTGGCTCCCCGCGCGTGAAGTGGCCGAGCACATCGTGGATGTGGTGCGACGGGAAGGCGGCCGCCTTGGGCTGCACGGCCGCCTCATGGCCGATGAACACTTCGAGTTTCGCGGCGGCGATTCCGATCGGCCCAGGAGCCGGGACGAGCGACGCGAAGACAGCAGCGGGAGCTGACATGTACTTCAAGCAGATGCTGGACGAGCGATGTGGCTGTGCTTCCTACCTTCTTGCCTCCCGCAAGTCTCTCGAAGCGGCCGTTGTCGACCCCGCCGTCACGACCGATCAGTACGAGGCTCTGCTCCAGGAGCGAAATTTCAAGCTCCGATACGTGGTCGACACCCACGTGCATGCCGACCACGTGTCCGGCGCCCGCCAATTGGCCGCGCGGCACAACGCGGAGTTGTGCCTCCACGAATCGGCGAGGGTCGACTATCCCTTTCGGCCCCTCAAGGACGGGCAGGAGATCGAGCTCGGTCAGCTCCGGCTCCGGGTAGTTCACACGCCCGGACATCGACCGGAGCTGATCTCGCTGCTGGTCATTAACCCGCCGCGCAGTCCGGAGCCCTCCATGGTGCTCACCGGTGACTCGCTCCTGGTGGGCGACGTGGGGCGGCCCGATTTCGGTGGCGGCGACGCGGAAGCTCAATTCCATAGCATTACTCGCCTGCTGAAGCTGCCGGACTGGGTCTCGGTATTCCCGGGCCATTTCGAGGGGCCGTGCGGGAAAGGCATGTGCGGGCGGCCCAGCACGACGATCGGATTCGAGCGGCTGTTCAACCCGGTGCTGCACCTCGACCATGGGGCGTTCGTCGCCGCGATTACCAGCGGGATTCCGCCGCGGCCGCTCAACATGGTGGCCATCGAGGCGACCAACCGCGGTACTGCGGATCTCCCCTGGGCCATGCTCACAACGGCCCAGCCCATCGATCACGTCGGGATCGATGCGATGCAGAACGGCGATCAGAACGCGGTGATAATTGACGTGCGGGAAGCAGAGGAATATCAGACTGGGCACGTACCCGGTGCGATCAATCTCCCCCAGGCCGAGCTGGCCTCGCGATTGTCGGAATTGCCAAAGGACCGTCCCCTATTGATGGTATGCCAGTCGGGGATGCGGTCGGTGCGCTCGGCCCAGTTTCTCAAGCAAGCCGGCTTTTCCCGGGTGGCGAGTGTAACCGGAGGGACCTCGGGCTGGTCAGCAGCCGGCCGGCCGCTGGTCACGGGAGAGCTTCCCATCAAGCCGCTTCGTGTCGTGGAGTCACTCTGGTCGCACGCCGGCGCCAGCTTGGGGCCCGGCTGACCGACGTAACAGAACCATTCCCGCCATGCGGCGAAACTCTTCCCGCCGCCGCTCGGAGCTGAGCCGTCCCAACAGGCTCCACAGCCAGGCGAAAGGGATCTCCACCCGCTGAAGCCGATTGGCCTCTTCCCACATCGACCGAAACTCGGCCTCGACCCAGCCATGGCTCTCGAAGAATCTGGTGCCCTCAGCCGGCGCAAACTGGAAGGGGGCGTTGCCCGCCGCCACGGCACGACCCCAGGTCTTCTCCATTCGTTTGAGAATTCGCGGCCCAGCGATGTCGATCAGCCACCAACGGAAGGTCGGCTGAGCCGCGAGGTCCTCGGCCAACTTGGCGACCTGCTCTCGGGTCAGGTAGATCAGAAGCCCTTCGCTGACCACGAGTGTTTGCTTCGATCCGGCGGCGATCCTGGTGAAAAGCTCCTGCCGTCGCGGAATATCGGTCAGGTCGAGTCCCACTTGCTCTAGCGTGCAGATCGGCCTGGCACCTGCGAGCTGCTCCTGCTTGTAGGCGATCATGTCCGGAAAATCCACCTCGATCCATCGAAGCTGCGGCGGCAGCTGCAGTCGATAGGGACGGCTGTCGAGGCCGGCGGCCAGATTGAGCACGGTATCCGCCCCGTCACGCATGACCACACGCTGGATCAACTCATCCAGCACCACCGTCCGGACCACCATCGGCCACGACATGCGCTTGCCCTTTGGCAAGGACGCGACGATTCGCTCCGCGCGGTCCCCAGCGAGCTTGCGAGCGTAGGGGTCGTGAAACAACGCGTCGGGGCGCTCTGACTCAATCGCGCGATAGAGAGCGACCCATCGAGCAGTGTCGGATACGTGCTGAATGACGCCTGCCGAGTGGCTCACGTAGCATCTCCGGCCGGGAATGCCCGAATTTTGTACCCGCTGGTGCTTCGCGTCGAGGTCCTGCAGTGACCTTCGCCACGCTGAGCTCGTGCGCTGACCGCCCGCGGTCATCCTGTGATGCCGCCTACCGCAGCAAGCCCCCATTTGAACAAGCCTTGGATCAATAGCTTGAACGAGGACGGATCGTGCGCAAACGCTGGACGGCGGGGGCGGTGATCGTGGGTCTGTTTGTCGTGCTGGGCCCGGCAGAGGCGCAGCAGCTCGCGGTGCGCGCGCACGCTGATGGCTCCGCGGACTCGGCGCAGGTCGTAGCCAACGTCGACTATCAGGCGGGAAGTTTCCACCGGATGCTTCTCGGCGACGGCTATCGAAACCTTTGGGCCGAGCCTGTGCGTGTTCCCGTCCTGAACTTGAGCCAGGTGGCCGGCGGGCTGCATGCGATTGGGGAGACAACCGGAAAGCAGACCCGCTCGCTCGAGCTGGTCTCCCGCGATGGTCGAGAGTTCCGCTTTCGCTCCGCCGATAAGGATGAAAGGCTGGGACAGTCGCCGGCCATGCAAAAGTCGATACTGGCCTCGGTATTTCAGGATCAGACCAGCGCTCTTTTTCCCGGCGCAGCAGCCGTCGCCGCGTCGCTGGCGGAGGCGGCCGGGATTCCCCACACCGCACTTGGGCTGTTCGTCCTGCCTGACGATCCGAGGCTGGGCAAGTTCCGACAGAAGTATGCGGGCACGCTCGGCGTGCTCGAGCTATATCCTGCCGCCATGGGGGCCGGGGCTCCGGGCATCACCAACTTCCGCGACGTTATCAAGACGGAAGAACTGGCCGAGCGTCTAAACAAGAGCCCCGCGGATCGGATCGAGCCACGATCGTATCTCGCCGTCCGGCTATTCGACATGTTTCTCAACGATGCCGATCGGCATCCGGGACAGTGGCGCTGGGGCACCAGAGATCGAAGCGCTCCCCGCCAGTGGGTTGCCATTCCTCTCGATCGGGACAACGCGTTGTCGTCCTACGGAGGGATCGTAGCT
>JBKPOS010000119.1:0-26590 GCA_046733215.1 Gemmatimonadota bacterium | reverse complement strand
TCACCAGCCGTCCCATTCCACCCGGCCTCGAGGCGATCGTGCTTGCGTGCCTGGCCAAAGAGCCGGCGCAGCGCCCGCAAACCGCAGACGAGCTGGCAACCAGGCTCGCTGGACTGCAGCTGAGCGGCGTGTGGACGCAGGCCCGAGCCCGGGAATGGTGGGACTCGCATCGGCCTGCTGCGGGAAGGGTCTCGCTGCCGAGTTAGTGCTTGAGGCTCGCCGGCGCGAAAGCGCCGTCGATCTCAGCAAACGAGACCGCGCGGCCCAGATTCGTAAACGTGCCCTGCTCGGCAATCTCTTTCGCCGCTTTGAGAAATCCGCTCCACGCCGCCCGCGCCAACGCGCCGCCCACGCTGATCCGCCGAACGCCAAGCTCCGCGAGCTGCGAGACGGTCGTAAAGTCGCTCCCTGCGAGGACGTTGACCGGCGTTGGCCGTACGGCCTCGATCACGGTCGTGATCTCGGCCTTGCTCCGAATACCGGGCGCATAGAGACAATCCGCTCCCGCCTCGCCATAAGCCGTTAGACGGCGGACCGTCTCCCTGAGGTCGGGCCGGCCGACGATAAAGCCTTCCGATCTGCCGGTCAGAAGGACCCCGGTTCCGCTGGCGTCGATCGCGCGCCGGGCAGCGCGGATTCGGTCGACCGCAAGCTCGAACTCGACCAGTGGATCCGATTCGTCACCGGTAGAGTCTTCGATCGAGACACCGGCAATCCCGGTCGCCACCGCGGCGGTCACATTGGCTTCGACCTGGTCGGGTGCAATTGCAAACCCGCCCTCGAAATCGCCGTTGATCGGCACGCTCACGGCCGCGGCGACGGACCGGAAGTGGGTCAGGGCCTCGGCCAACGATACGTGGTTGTCCTGACGTCCGAGGGACCAGGCGAATCCGGAGCTGGTAGTAGCCAGGGCAGGGAAGCCGAGCTGGACCAGAAGCCGGGCACTGCCGACGTCCCACGGGTTGGGAATAACGAAGCAGCCCGATTCGTGGAGCCGGCGGAATACATTGATGCGATCGGCAACGGTAGTCATACAGCAAGATATCGACGGCGAGCAGATGGGGTTTACCCCCGAGCCAGCATGTGCCCGGCGATCTCTTTCACGATCTTGGCGGCGACGATGGCAGTCACGCCTCCCAAGTCCTGCCGCGGGTTGTACTCGACCACGTCCGCACCGACCAAGCGGCCCTCTATGCTCTGCACCAGTGCCAGCATCTCGCGGGTCGACAACCCACCCGGCTCGCGGTGGGACACGCCTGGTGCAAAGGCAGGGTCGAGACCGTCGAGATCCACGGAGAGGTAGACTGCGCCGCTCATCTCAGGGCGGGTGCCGGCGACCCAATCTTCCATGTCGATGACCTCGACGCGAAATCGATCGGCCTGGCTTCGCTGCGGTCCGTTCATGGTGCGGATTCCCACCTGGACCAGCCGCCTGGCCAGCCCTTCCTCCATGATGCGCGCAAAAGGGCACGCATGAGAAAAGCGGTCGCCTTCGAACACGTCATAGAGATCGGGGTGGGCATCGATGTGAAGGACGGTGAGTGGCGTGTGCGCTCGGCTCATGGCGCGGACAACCGGGTAGGTCACCGAATGATCGCCGCCCAGCGCAATCGGTCTCCAGTCCTCGGCGATAAGCGCCTCGATTCCGGCTTCGATCTTGCCGCGCGCCATCGCGTCAGGTGTGAGCGCAAGATCGCCACCATCACTCAGGCCGTCCGTGGCCGCGAGATCGATGAACTGCTCGGTCCAGCTGTTCCAGTGCGGCGAATAGATTGCCGCGCGGATGAGCGGTGGCGCTTCAGCCGCTCCCTTTAGGAACGACGAGCCGGCATCATAGGGAAGGCCGAGGAGACGCGGCCGCGCAGCCAAAAGGTGTACTCCGTGTAAAACGATCGTGGTACCGGACCCAATACTAGGTCCATGCGTCGCGCACAGCCACGTCTCGGAGACGGTCGGACATCCTTGCTGGTGGTGCATCCGACGGATACCATGTTGCCTCCTGGCCTGTGCGGCCCTACGTTTATCAACCATCCGGTTGAATGTGGACTATGGTCATCTTTGCCGACCCCCAGCTCGACCAGGTATATGGCGCGATTGCCGATCCCACCCGCCGCGCCATCCTGGGCCTGCTTTCGCGGGGCGAGGTGAATGTCGGTAGCCTGGCCGACCAGTTTCCCATTTCGCTCAACGGCGTCTCGAAGCACGTGAAGGTGCTGGAGCGGGCCGGCCTGGTCGAGCGCAGCGTTCGTGGCCGGGAGCACTGGCTTCGACTTCAGCCCGAGCCGCTCCGCGAAGCGGCGCGATGGCTCGACCATTACCGTGCTTTTTGGGACAGCAGGCTGGATGCGCTCGAAACGCTGTTGCTGCGGCAGCAAAGCACGCGAACTGCCCGCAAGAAGCGGCGCTCCCGCGGGTCTCGGTCGTGACGTTCCCGAACGACGCGGAGGACGTGCTGGTGGTGCGCCGGCTGCTGCCGGCCCCGCGCGAGGACGTCTTTGCCGCCTGGCTCGATCCCGTCAGCCTGGCGGAATGGATGTGTCCGGGGGACGTCGAACGGGCGACGGTCGAGGTCGACCCCAAAGTCGGCGGCAAGTTCCGGATCGTGATGTGGCGAGCGCGCTCGGAGGGAGCGGAGCATTGGGGCGAGTATCTCGCGATCCAGCCGCCATCGCTCCTGTCGTTCACCTGGCTCTCGGCGTACACTGACCTGACGCCCACGGTTGTCACAATCGAGTTGCTGGAGCGTGGTGCGTCGACCGAGTTGATCCTCACCCACCGTCGGCTTCCGGCCCCGAGAGTGGACGCGCATCGGCAGGGGTGGACCGATATCGTCCGCAAGCTCGAAGCGGTCGTCGCCCGCCGTCCCACCTGAGGCATGATCTGGAATCACGAGGTCGAGACTCTTCCGCGCGAACGGATGCATGCGCTTCAGCTCGAGCGGCTGCGCGCTACGGTGGGGCGAGTGCTGGCCGGCGTGGCGCCGCTCGCGGAGCGGCTGCGGGCGGCCGGCATCCGTTCCCCAGGCGACATCGCCTCTCTGGCTGATCTCGGCAGACTGCCATTTACCCGAAAGATCGATCTCCGCGAGCACTATCCCTTCGGGCTGTTCGCTGTGCCGAAGTCGAGCCTGGCTCGCATCCAGGGTTCGAGCGGTACCCGCGGAAAGCCGATCATCGTGGGCTACACGCGGAACGACCTGGCCATCTGGGCCGAGGTGGTTGCGCGCTGTCTGGCGCTCGGCGGAGTCAAGCCCGGAATGGTGATTCATAATGCGTACGGCTACGGCCTCTTCACCGGCGGCCTTGGCCTGCACGGCGGCGCCGAGCTCCTCGGCTGTACCATCGTGCCGATCTCGGGCGGTATGACCCAGCGCCAGGCAATGCTGCTGCGCGATCTGGGAGGCCAGGTACTTTGCAGCACGCCTTCCTACGCGCTCAGCATCGCGGAGGCAATCGAGGCCGCACAGATCCCGCGCTCGAGTCTCAAGCTCGAGATCGGAATTTTCGGCGCCGAGCCCTGGACCGATCAGTTACGATCCGAGCTGGAGCATCGCCTCGGCCTCACCGCTCTCAACATTTACGGACTGGCAGAGATCATCGGCCCCGGCGTTTCCGGAGAGTGCATCGAAGGTCGCAACGGATCTCACGTACAGGAGGACCATTTCCTGGCGGAGATCGTCGATCCGGAGAGCGGACAGGCGTTGCCGCCGGGACGCGAGGGTGAGCTGGCCTTCACTACGCTCACCAAAGAGGCGCTTCCGCTGATCCGCTATCGCACCGGCGATATCTGCTCGCTCAACGTTACTCCCTGCATCTGCGGCCGAACGACGGCACGGATGAGCCGAGTCCGCGGCCGCCACGATGACATGCTGATCATCCGGGGAGTAAACTTGTATCCGTCCGAGGTGGAGCGAATCCTGCTCGAGGTGGGGGATCTTGGCCCTCACTACCAGCTGATCGTCGAACGGCCCGGGAGTCTGGACGAGCTGAGCATCCTCTGCGAGCCGGCCCGTGAGGGCCTGGACCGCGATCTGCTGCGGTCACGTCTGCACCACGCGTTGCGGGAGCAGATCGGGCTGTCGGTTACCGTCGTGGTGATGGATCGGGAGGCAGTGCCCCGGAGCGAGGGCAAGGCGGTACGGGTGGTCGACCGGCGGCCGCGATAGGCAGCACCGACTCATCCTTCCAACATTTCTCTCGCCGCCGCGACAGCTTCTTCGGTACCGGTCACGCCGAGCACATCGCCGGCAAGCAATCGCTCGCCGGCGCCCGGCGCGACAACGGCCTGCCCATTCCGTGAAATCGCCAGCACAGTCGCTCCGGTTCGACCTCGAAGGTTGAGCTCCGCCAAACTGCGTCCTACCGCCCGACTGCCCTCGGCCAGCACGAGCGCGACCGGTGTGCCCAGCCCGGGAAGCATGCGGTGCACCTTCTCCATCGCCTGGTCGTTCACCGACGTTTGTCCCGCGTGCGCATACTTCGCGAGCGCTTCCACCACCGCCTGTGCGCCGGCGTTTACGTGGCTGTCGAGGTTGGTGGCCCCTCGCCAGATCGCGAGGCCGTAGCCCAGCAGAAGAACCGTCAGCACTACCACGCCGACATAGGGCGGGAGAAAAGCCTGGGTGAGGGCGAGCACGATCACGCCCGTGACCAGCGCGGCCGTGAGCTGCAAAGTCAGGACGAGCGCCTGACGAGGTGCGGCATCGAGGTCCACCTTGGAGCCGCCAGGCGGAATCGCGGTCGCACCGATGATCGCGCCCAGCCTGCGTGACAGACGACCGATGCCGACCAGGAGCGGCAGTACCAGGACGCAGCCTCCAGCGATCAGGATGACCCGCGCGAGATCGGGCGAGATGCCGGACGCTCGACTGAGGGGGCTCACCACGCGTTCGAGCTCCACCGCGCCCAGCGCGATCAAAGCGCTCAGAACCAGCGCGTCGAGTACAAGGAGCCGGACGATCCGGGTCACTCGGGCGTCGCGTCGGCTGTCGGGTCTGCGCCGCAGTCGCTCGAGCCAGGTGCCGTAAAGCGTTGCAAATGTCTGAAGGGGATGCGGGAGCTTCCGATCGACGAATGCCGCAAAGGGTTCGGCAGCACGGATGAGCCAGGGCGTCATCAGAGTGGTGATGGCGGAGACCGCTACGGCGATCGGGTACAGGAAGTCGCGGGTGGCGCCGAGAGCGAGGCCGACGCCGGCGATGATAAAGGAAAACTCGCCGATCTGCGCCATGCTCATCCCGGCCTGCACCGCGGTACGAATGCCGGTGCCGCCAACAAAGGCGCCAAAAGAGACGGTGATGACCTTGGCGACGATCACGAGAACAGTGAATGCCGCAATGGCCCCCCAATGCTGGAGGGCGACCGCCGGGTCGATCAGCATGCCTACCGACACGAAGAAAATCGCGAGGAAGACGTCGCGAAGCGGCTCGACCAGATGCTCGACCACGTCACTGTGTCCCGACTCGGCGACGAGTGATCCCGCGATAAAAGCGCCAAGGGCAACCGAGTAGCCTGCCTCCTGAGCGAGATACGCCGTGGCGAAGCAGAGCCCAATGCTCGCCACGAGCGTGGTCTCCTTGCGCCTCAGGCGCACCACGAAACGGATGAAGCGGGGGACCAGCAGAATTCCAACGGCGAGGAGTGCGGCCAGAAAGGCGGCCAGCCGTCCGATGGTTGGGAAAAGCGCGCCCGCGGAAAGGCCCGCACCGGTCGCGATCGCCGTCAGGGCGGCGAGGAACACGACGGCGATCAGGTCCTCCAGCAGCAGCACGCCGACCACCAGCTCCCGCAGCCGTCCTCCGATGCTCTGCTCGTCGAATGCCTTCGCGATGATCGTAGTGCTGGAGATCGCGATCATTGCCCCCACGAACACGCTCTCCAGCAAACTCCAGCCGAAAACGCGCCCAAGAAGAAAGCCGAGCCATGCCACCAGGAACGATTGGATGACCGCGGTGACACCGGCGGTGGGCCCGACCCGCACCAGCTTCGAGAGGCTGAACTCGAGACCGAGCGAAAACATGAGGAGGATGACGCCTAGCTCGGAGAGGGTCCGGACGATGTCCCCGTTGGCCACCAACGGAAACGGGACGTGCGGCCCGATCAGGAGTCCCGCAATGATGTAACCCAGTACCACCGGCTGCCGCAGTCGCTGAAAGAGCACGGTGGTCAGCGCAGCGATGCCGAGTACGATGGTCAGGGATCTGAGAAACTCGTGGACGTCGTGCATGCAGGCGCGTCAGGGTCGTTTTCTTAAGATCGTCAGGTACCTGCCGGGTATGAAGGTTGGGGCGGAGGTGCACTCTGGCAGCGAAGCGCCCCGGGCCGTAAGTTGATCGCACCCAGATACAACCCTAACCCGGAGCGAGCCCTATGGTCCCCACCACGGGGGCGGTCGAGGGTCTCGCTGGCCTGGTCCAACCTTGGGCCAGCTTCTACTCCGACCATCGGTGGCTCCAGACCACCCTCATCTTCGTGCACCTGTCCGGCATCTTCCTCGGCGGGGGGTTTGCCATCGCAGCGGATCGCGACACCTTCATTGCCATGCAGAACGCCCGCCTGTCGGGCCAGATCCGCCATTTAGGGAAGATCCGTAGCATCCACAAACCGATCATGCTGGGACTGGCGCTCGCCTTGGGGAGCGGGTTTCTCCTCTTTCTGGCTGACGTCAAAGAGTTGAGCGGCTCGGCGGTATTCTGGGTCAAAATGGTTCTGCTCGGGGCGCTCCTCACCAATGGCTTTCTCCTCAAGCACACCGAGGAGACGATGAATGCGGGCGATCCCGATTCGCCCAGGCTGTGGAACCGCCTGTGGAAGATTTCACTAGCCAGTATGGTACTCTGGCTCGCCGTGATCCTCGCTGGCACCTTATTGACTGCCGGATAATGACACACGACTCGAGCAGTTCTCGTTGGTGTTGCAGCGGCTGCGACGAAACCGGCGGCCGGCGAGCGTTTCTGCGCGAGCTCGCCGCCATAGCTGCGGGAGTCGCAGCGGCCCTGGAGATCAAACCGGAGCGCGCGGCTGCATTGTCGGTCGGCTTCGCAACGGGCCGGACCGCGTTTCGCGATGCAGTGAGCTACGCAATTCCCTCACAGGACGGCGTGACGATCGACAAAGACCGTGAAGTCATCCTGGTGCGGTATCAGCAGGCGGTTTACGCGTTCTCGCTGTCGTGCCCCCATCAGAAGACTCCTCTACGGTGGCAGGAAGATGAGCATCACTTCAAGTGCCCCAAGCACAAGAGCAGGTTTGAGCCGGATGGAACGTTCATCGACGGCAAAGCGACCAGGAATATGGATCGCTATGCTATTCAGCGGCAGGGCAATGACGTGGTGGTGGATCTCGGCAAGCTCTACCGGGAAGACGAGAATCGGGAAGGCTGGATTGCCGCGGTGGTGCGGCTGTGAACCCGGTCTTCGCCGGTGCTGTCGTCCTGAGCCTGGGCGTGGGTCCCGTAGACGGCGCGGCCCAGGCTGGGGCCGATCGTCTCCAGGTGTCGGACGAGGTCTATAAAGGCTGGAAGTACTTCCAGGTATATTGCTCCCGCTGCCACGGTGATGACGCGCTCGGTACCATGGCAGCACCCGATCTCACCTATTCTCTCAGTGCCGAGGGCGGCGTTACGGCCGATTCGTTCCAGGTGATGGTCCGAAAGGGCTCCTCCGACTCTTCGGCTGCGCCGGACAAGCGAATGAAGGGATTCGAGGACCTGCTGGACCCATCGCTGATCGACGCACTGTACCAGTACGTCAAGGCCCGGAGCGACAGTTCGCTCGCGCCCGGCAGACCACACCGAGCACCCGCGTCGCAGTGAGGGAGCGCCTGGCTCAGTCAGCGATCCAATAGCGAGGCCCGGGACCCAGCCGAGCGGCGCGATCTCCCGGGTTGGCGAGCTGACAGCGGTCGAGAGACAGGCAGCCGCAGCCGATACACTCAGTCAGACCAACCCTCAAGCGTTCCAGCTCCGCGATGCGCGCGTCGATGCGCGAGGTCCAGGTGCGCGACAGTCGTGACCAGTCAGCTCCGGTGGGTGCGCGGTCCGCCGGCAGCCGTCTCAACTCGGCACCGATCTCCTCCAGAGTGAGGCCGATCCGCTGGGCGAAGACGATGAACGCGATCCGCCGCAGGACAGCCCGGGCAAAGCGGCGATGTCCCGAGCCCGACCGAACGGAGCGGATGAGGCCGCGCTCCTCGTAGAACCGTAGAGCGGAGGCGGCGACCCCGCTTCGGCGAGCGACTTCGCTGATCGGGAGCAGCGGGGCGGCGACGGGGGCGGGGGCAGGCGGCTTGGGCATGCGTGGAGGATAGCGGCTCGGGCCCTTGACTTCAAGTTCACTTGAACTTGTAGCTTGCGGCCCATGACACACCACCCTGACAACCTGACCGGCCTTCGGGTCGCCGTCACCGGCGGCACGACCGGCCTCGGCCTCGCGCTCGTCGAGGCCCTGCATGCTCGCGGCGCCCACCTCGCCTTCATCGCGCGACGCGCCGACCGGGTGACCACAGTCGCCCGGGCCCACTCCGGCACCCACGGCATCGTGGGAGACGTCTCCCGGAAATCTGATACCTATCCGCTCGCACTCCGTATCACGGCCGCACTCGGTGGCCTCGACGTGCTGATTAACAATGCCTCGAGCCTGGGCCCGGTCCCGCTGGCACTCCTGGGCGACACCGACTGCGAGGACCTTGAGCGCGCTCTCGCAACCAACCTGGTTGGCCCTTTTCGACTTAGCAAAGCACTTCTCGGGGCGCTCAGCGCTTCGGCCCGGGCCGGCCGGCCGGCACTGGTGATCAACGTGATCAGCGACGCCGCGGTGACCGCGTATCCTGGTTGGGGCGCGTATGGTGCGAGCAAGGCCGCCCTGCTCCACCTGACCCGGATCTGGAACCAGGAGCTCGAGCCGCACGGCATTCGACTTCACGCGATCGATCCCGGCGACATGGATACACCACTGCATGCGCTCGCCGTTCCTGACGCAGACCGGAGCACACTCAAGCAGCCGAGCGACTCGGCCCGCGAAATCATCGACTTTATCGAAGCCTGTATTCAGGAAGGGGCAGCGCAGCATGAAAGCGGCCGGCAAGCCGACGCAACGCCCGCCTGATGCCAGGCTGCTGCTGGTGGAGGCCGACGGGACGATGCAACATGTCCAGCGGCGCCGGCTGCCGGGCTATCTCCGCCCGGGCGATCTCGTCGTTGCAAACGACGCGTCAACCATCCCCGCCAGCCTGACCGGCATCCACCGATCGAGCGGCCAAGTCCTCGAGATCCGGCTGGCCGCGCGGGGATCGCTGGCGTTCGACGATGCGCGGGAATTCACGGCCATTGCATTCGGCCCCGGCGACTATCGCACTCGCACCGAGGACCGGCTGCCGCCGCCAGCGCTCCGTCCCGACGATTGGTTGGACCTCGGGCCGCTTCGCGCCATCGTCATCCGCCAACTCGGGCATCCACGCCTCGTCCTGCTTCGCTTCGAGGGAACCGCCGACACCATCTGGCAGGGAATCGCACAACACGGCAAGCCGATTCAGTACGCTCACGTCGAGGAGCCGCTGTCGCTCTGGGACGTGTGGACTCGCGTAGCCAATCGGCCGGCGGCATTCGAGCCGCCATCGGCGGGATTTCTGCTGGATTGGGGAGTGCTCGCCGATCTGCAGCGGCGAGGGATCGGGTTCGCCACCCTCACCCACGCCGCCGGAATCTCATCGACCGGCGATCCGGGGCTGGATGCGAGACTTCCGCTGTACGAGCCGTACGACCTTCCCGAGGCGACGGTGTGCGCGATCGTGCGAGCGAGACAGCGTCGCGGTCGGATTGTGGCATTGGGCACTACCGTCGTGCGCGCCCTGGAGCACGCGGCCGCGAAACCAGACGGTCTCGCGCCGGGCCCGGGGCTGGCCACCCAGCGTATCGGCGCGGACTCGCGCCTGCGCATGATTGACGCTCTAGTCACGGGGGTGCATCAGCGGGGGGAGAGCCACTACGAGCTGATGCGTGCGTTCGCGAGCGATCATCTGCTCGACCGGGTCAGCGCCGAGTTGGAGCGGCGTGGCTATCGATCGCACGAGTTTGGCGATTCGGTACTGCTGGTGAGCCGGGCGCGACGGAATCGCCATCCCTATCTAGGCCTACGGGCGGCGGATTCATGCTGCACACCGGGTGCAGTTGAGCGGGAATTGGGCAGGGGCCTGGTCCAAGCGCTGTCCACCCTGGAGCACAGGTCCGTAACAGGCAACCGATCCCCACCCCTGGCGACTTTGTGGGTGGGGCCCGACGCGCCTCCGTACAAGTCCAGCAGCGTCAGCGCTTTTCCCATCGTGCGGGGCACGTTCTTCGAGGCCAAGTAAGCTCTTTTGGATGGCCCGGCCGGCGGTTGCGGCGGGGCCTACTGGTGTCGAAGTTTCCCCTCCACCAAACGACTATACGGGGTAGGGCCCGGTTTCCGGCGAATGAGAAACCTGGACCGATCGGTGCCCGTTCTACAGAGAAGCGTCTTGGAGGTCGCTGCGCATGAGTGGTCGTACCACGTTGGGCTCCCGAGGATGGGTTGGATCCGTCGTCCTGGTTGCTACAGTCCTGCTCCTGGGCGGGGGTCTGGCTGCGTGGAAGTACACCAGCATCCGAAAGGAAGACGCGGCATCGGCGAACCAGCCGGAACCCACGGAGTCGGTAACCGCGGCTGTTGCGAGCAAGCGGGATTACAACGCTACCACGACATCCGTCGGTACCGTGCTCGCGCTGCGCTCGATCACACTCAGGAACGAGCTGCCCGGCACGGTGCATCAGGTCCGCCTGGTTCCCGGGCAGATCGTCGAACGCGGGGCACTGCTGGTCGCACTCGACGTGTCGGTCGAACAGGCGGAGCTCGAGGCCGAGCAGGCCCAGGCCGCACTGGCGCAGACCACACTCAAGCGGGTCCAGACGCTGGGGCAGGATCGCGCGGTGTCGCAGCAGGAGATCGATCAGGCCCTGGCACAACGCGATGTCGCGCTGGCGCAGATCGCACGGACCAGGGCGATCATCGCGCGCAAGACCATCCGGGCCCCGTTCCGCGCTCGGATGGGCATCTCCGACGTGCACGAAGGCCAATACCTCAAGGAAGGCGACCTGCTGACGACGCTGCAGGGAGTGGATGAGGCCCTGCACGTGGATTTCACGGTGGCGCAGGGAGTGGCCGCAGGACTCAAGGTCGGGGATCCAGTTCAAATCGTTGCAGCCGGTGAAGGTTCGGGCGATACCCCGATTCCGGCCAAGATCGTGGCGATCGACTCACGCGTGGACCCGACCACTCGCAATGCGATGGTGCGGGCGCGAATCGATCGGGTGGAGCGGTCGCCGGCTCCCGGCGCGTCGGTGAGTGTGCGGGTACCCATCGGGTCGGCGCGTCCGGCCGTCGCCATTCCGGTCAGCGCATTGCGCAAGGGCCCGGGCGGGGACCACGTCTTCGTGTTGGCGAAGGCGCAGGACGGGAAGGTGCGAGCACACGAGCGGCAGGTGCAGGCAGGTGACGTTCTGGGTGACGAGGTCATCATCCTCAATGGCCTGAAGCCGGGAGAAGAGGTAGCGACCTCCGGCTCGTTCAAGCTGCGCGACGCCGTGCTCGTAGCGATTCAGAGCGACTCGGCGAAGGCGGGCAAAGGCGCCGACTGATGACCGATACCTTCATCAAGCATCCGGTCCTCGCGGTTGTCGTCAATCTGGTAATCGTCCTCGTTGGCTGGCGGGCGATCTCCACTCTGCCGGTGCAGCAGTATCCCAAAATCGAAAGCTCGTCGATCGTCATCAACACGGTGTATTACGGAGCCGGTGCGGAGAATGTGCGTGGCTTCCTCACCACTCCGATCGAGCGGGCGGTCTCTGCGATCAGCGGTGTGGACTACGTCGAATCGACCAGCCGCGCGGCGCTCAGCACCGTCACGGTGCACCTCAAGCTCAATCACAACAGCACCGCGGCGTTGGCCGAGGTGACGGCGCGGCTCCAGCAAGTCCGCTCCGAGTTACCCCCGCAAGCCGAGCCGCCGGCGGTCGAGGTTCAGCGGGCTGACCGTCCGTACGCCTCGTTCTACCTGAGCTTTACGTCCACCGACCGCAGCGTTCCGGCGGTGACCGACTGGCTGGCGCGTACGCTGCAACCCCAGCTGTCCACCCTCCAAGGCGTTCAGCGGGTGACCATCGAGGGCGGCCGCCAGATCGCGATGCGGATCTGGATCGAGCCGGACCGCCTGGCGGCCATGAATCTCGCGCCGGGTGATGTGGAGGCGGCGTTGCGGCGCAACAACTTTCTCGCCGCCGTCGGCCAGACGAAGGGCAACCTGGTCCAGGTGAACCTGCTCGCGAACACCGACCTCCGCTCGGTCGACGAGTTCAAGAATCTCATCGTGGCCGACCGCAACGGGGCAATCGTTCGCCTGAGCGACGTGGCCCGGGTCGAGCTGGGCGCCGAAGAAGCCGACATGGTCGCGAAGTTCAGCAACAAGGAGGCGGTCTACCTCGGCGTGTGGCCGCAGGTCGGCGTTAACGAGATCGAAGTTGCGCACCGCCTGCGGGCGGAGATGGAGCGGATCCGGCCGACCCTCCCCAAGGACATCGACATGCGTCTGGCCTACGACGCCACGGTGTTCATGGAGGACGCCCTCCATGAGATCACCAAGACGCTGGGCGAGACGATCATGATCGTCGCCATCGTCGTGTTCCTCTTCATGGGCTCGGTCCGCACCGCGCTAGTGCCGCTGGTTGCGATGCCGGTGTCGCTGGTTGGCGCGGCAATCGTGATGTTCGCGTTCGGCTTCAGCCTGAACCTGCTCACCATTCTCGCGATCGTGCTGTCGGTCGGTCTGGTGGTCGACGACGCCATCGTTGTCGTCGAGAACGTCGAGCGACACGTGCGGCTGGGCAAATCGCGCCTGGAGGCGGCGCTGATCGGGGCGCGGGAGCTGGTCGGCCCCATTATCGCGATGACCATCACGCTGGCCGCCGTCTACACCCCGATCGGCTTCCAGGGTGGCCTGACCGGATCGTTGTTCCTGGAGTTCGCGATCACGCTGGCGGCGGCGGTGGTCGTGTCGGGGTTCGTGGCCATCACACTGTCGCCGGTAATGAGTTCGCGGTTCGTGCATGCGCGTGGCAAGGAGGGCCGGCTTACCCGGCTCGTGAACCACGCGTTCGAGAAAGTGCGGCAAGGCTACGGGAAGCTGCTCGACGGCGCGCTCCAGATGCGTTGGGGTATTGTGGCGGCGTCGGTGCTGGTGATGCTGGCGGCTTGGCCATTCTACACCTACTCACGACGGGAGCTGGCTCCGATCGAGGATCAGAGCCATATCAGCCTGTTTCTCGAGTCCGCGCCGGACGCATCGCTCGCAGCGTCGAACCGTGCATCGCTTGATGTGGTCCGGGCGATCACGTCGTTCCCCGAGGCGAAGTTCATGTGGTCGTTGACCGCCAACTGGGGCGGGTTCGGGGGGATGGTCGCGAAAGATTATAAGCACCGGACCCGCACGACCGAGCAGATGTACGGCAGTGTGTACGGCGCCGTATCCCAGATCCCGGGGCTGCGCGTCTTTCCCCGCCTGGATCCGCCGCTTCCGACCCCTGGTCAGTATGACGTCGAGCTGGTGCTCCAAGGCGATGCATCACCGGAGCAGATGCTCCAGACGGCTGGTGCGGTGGTGGGCGCGGGCTTTCAGAGCGGCAAGTTCCTGTACGTGGACACCGATCTCAAGATGGACCTGCCGGAGGCGCGGGTGGTGATCGACCGCGACCAGGTTGCCGACCTCGGGCTCGACCTGGCGAGTGTCGGGCAGGAGCTGGGGACGCTGCTCGGCGGCGGGTACGTGAATCGCTTCAACTTTTTCGACCGGAGCTACAAGGTCATCCCGCAGATCGGGGAAGAAGACCGGGCCACGCTGGCTCCCCTCCTCGATTTGAAGATCAAGACGCCGAGCGGCCAACTGGTGCCGGTCTCCACCTTCACCCGGATCGAGACCACGGTCGCACCGCGTACGCTCAATCGGTTCCAGCAGCAGAACGCAGTGCGCATCTTCGGGGGCGTCAAGCCTGGCATTACAAAAGAAGAAGGCTTGCAGGTGCTCGAGCAGGCCGTCGCGCGGGCGTCAGGCCCAGGCGTCGTTGTCGACTACGCCGGTGAGTCGCGGCAGATCCGTCGCGAGGGCAGTGCGCTCACCGTCACCCTCGGCTTCGCCGTCATCCTGATCTACCTGGTGCTGGCGGCGCAGTTCAAGAGCTTCCGCGATCCCTTGATCGTGCTGCTCGGCTCGGTTCCACTCGCCATCTCCGGCGCGCTGCTCTTCAGCTTCCTCGGGCTCACAACTATCAACATCTACTCGCAGGTCGGGCTGATCACGCTGGTGGGGCTGATTGCGAAGAATGGCATCCTGATCGTCCAGTTCGCGAACGTGCTGCAGGAACGCGGCTGGGCCAAGATGGCCGCACTGCGCGAGGCCTCGCTGACGCGGCTCCGCCCGGTGCTGATGACCTCGGCGGCGACGGTGTTCGGCCACTTCCCGCTGGTGCTCGCCACCGGGCCGGGGTCGGCAGCGCGCAATAGCATCGGCACAGTGCTGGTGGCGGGCATGACGATCGGAACCGTGTTCACGCTGTTCGTCGTGCCGGTCTTCTACTCACTGATCGCGGCCGAGCACCGGCCCGGGACCGTGCGGCAGGAATTGGAGGAAGGAGAGCCTGAAGTGGTGCTGCCGGAGGCGGCGGTACCGGCTTAACGGAACCGGAGCGCCATCCCCACCTGGATGTTGCTCACGACCTGGTCGGCCCGGCCCACCCGGAGCGACCGTACCGTGCTGAGGAAGGAAAGAAAAGGAACCAGGGCGAGGCCCTGGGAGACCGTCGCGTCGTAGCCCACTCTGCCGCTGTAACCGACCCCCACGCTCGTCGTATTGCTGTGATACAGCGCATCGCCCTGGTGGTACACCACGAAGCCCACCCCTCCGGAAACGGAAATCGGCACTGACTGGACGGCCCACAAGGTGACCGTTCCCATCGCCGAGCCCAGCGCGGCACTGACTGGGCCGGCGTCGTTAAGCCAAACCGTGCTTTCCATGCCGAGCGCCATCGCGCGATTGACGTATCGGCTCAAGTTCACCAGTCCGGAAATTCCCACATCATTGGTGCAGACACCGCAGTATGGCTCGCGCCGGGCGACGCCGACGCCCAGAGTGATTGCCGACCCCAGTCGGGCTGGGGTCTTCTGAACCGATAGCTCAATGGGCGAGCGGAGAGCCGCTTTGTTCTGCGCGAGGGCTGAGTTTCCGCCCAGGGCGGTGGAAAGGCCTGCGCACAACAGAGCTGCCCGGACCTTGAATGGCATTGGTACCTCGAACGGGTGCGGCAGTGCAGCCGCACATCCGCTTCCTTCAACCTAACGAAATCTAAACGGCACGCCGAAGTGGACGTTGCTCACAGGGGCCTGTTCGGCGGAGTCTCGTGCTCTGGGAAGCCCCCGCAGCAGAGTCGGTTTCGCCAGCGCGGCGCCAAGCGTGAGGCAGATCTGATGGGGGGATCCGCATGCGGCCTCACTAGCCCGGATTCACAATTCCAGGGTAAGCATGTTGCGCAATGGCGCCAGTCCCAGCCGGGTGCGGCATCACGTCAGGGTCACGAAAAACCCGTAGGTAAAATCCCGGACCTTCCTGGATGGGAGGTGCTAGCCACTAGAGCTTGAGCAATCTGGCGACCATCGGGATAATCCCTATATTCACTCAACTTGCAGTAAAATTGACTGCTTGGGAACAGAATACCGATGTGAAACCTCAGGCCGAAGCCAGGAGGCCCTGACCGCGTCGCGGGGGGGACGCAGCTGATCGTGTCCCCAAGACGGCGAGTCGGGTCCAGGCGGTAATCCCGGAACGCGCGGAGGTAGGTGAACGTGCCGGAGTTGCTGGAGCGCCTCAGTGTAGTGCTCGCTGCCCGCTACAGGATCGAGCGGGAATTGGGGCAGGGCGGGATGGCGAAGGTGTTCCTCGCTCACGACCTCAAGTACGAGCGCATGGTCGCCGTCAAAGTGCTGCGCCCGGATCTGTCTGCCGAGGTGGGCGCCACAAGGTTCCTCCGCGAAATCCAGATCGCCGCGCGACTGCACCATCCCCATATCCTGCCGCTCTACGATTCGGATCAAGCCGGTGATCTGGTCTACTACGTCATGCCCTACATCGAGGGCGAGACGTTGAAATCGCGGCTGGCCCGCGAGCGTCAACTCCCGGTGACCGACGCGATCCAGATAGCGCGCGAGGTAGCGGATGCGCTGAGCTACGCCCACAACGCGAAGGTCGTGCATCGCGATATCAAGCCGGGAAACATCCTGCTCGACTCCGGTCACGCGTTGGTGGCGGACTTCGGTATTGCGCGCGCCCTCGGCGAGGCGCAGACGACCTCGGGGCACCTGATCGGGACGCCGGCTTATATGAGCCCGGAACAGGTAGACGGCAGCGAACACCTGGACGGGCGGAGCGATATCTACAGCCTGGGTTGCGTGCTCTTCGAGATGCTCGTGGGGCAGCCTCCCTTCCGCGGATCCACGGTGACGGCGGTAATCGCCAACCGACTGAGCACACCGGTTCCCTCGCCCCGTGAGTTCCGCGAGCTGATTCCAGAAGAGGTAGACAGCGCCGTGAAGAAAGCCATGGCCACACTTCCTGCCGACCGGTTCTCCACTGCGGCGCAGTTCACCGAGGCGTTGAGCACGCGGGTGGCCGTCGCCGTCGCCGTGGGGGCGGCCCACGCCATGGCGCAGGACATTGCCGCGGTCGCAAAGTCGGTTGCGGTGCTGCCGTTCGAAAATATGAGCACCGATCCGGAGAACGAGTACTTCAGCGACGGAATCACCGACGACATCATCGCGCAGCTCTCGAAGATCAGCGCGCTCAAGGTGATCTCCCGCACTTCCTCCATGCAGTACAAGAAGTCCACCAAGAAGATCACCACCATCGCGGAGGAGCTTGGCGTCGGCGCCGTGCTCGAAGGCAGCGTTCGCAAGGCGGGACAGCGGGTTCGGATTGTCGCGCACCTGGTCGATCCCAAGACGGAGAAGCACCTCTGGGGTGAGACTTTCGACCGCAAGCTGGACGACATCTTCGAGGTTCAGAGCGAAGTCGCGCAGCAGATCACCGGCGCCCTGTCCGTGGCGTTGTCCCCCGAAGAAAAGGAACGGGTGGAGAAGAAGGCCACCGGCGACGCGGATGCCTACAACCTGTACCTTCTGGGGCGCTTCCAGGCCAACAAGTGGTCCGAAGCGGATGTGCAGAAGGGCATCGAGTACTACCAGCAGGCGGTTGCGAAGGACCCCGGATACGCGGTGGCGTACGCCGGTCTGGCCGATGCCTACGAGCTGCTCAGCATCGGGTTCAGCTCGAAGCCGCCAGTGGAGTATCTGGCCACGGCCAAGACCATGGCACTCAAGGCGCTCGAGATGGACGACAGCCTGGCGGAGGCCCATACGTCCCTCGCGTACGCCCGCTGGCTGGGCGATCTCGACTGGCCTGGCGCCGAGCGGGAGTTCAAACGTGCGCTCGAGCTCAAGTCGAGCTACGTCATGGCCCACGAGTGGTACGCCGAGTATCTGGCGGCGCTGGGGCGGCACGAGGAGGCGCTTGCCGAGATCAAGCGGGCGCAGCAGCTCGATCCGCTATCAGTGCCGGTAAACCGGGCAGTCGGCTGGGTGCTCTATTTCGCTCGGCGGTATGACGAGTCCAAAGAGGAGCTGCAGAAGGCGCTGGCGATGAACCCGGAATTTCTCGGCGCGCGCCTGGTCCTCTGGTGGGTGTGGATCGGCAAGGGTACGCCGGGGGACGCAATCGCCGACATCACAAGGGAGGTCGATCGCCCCGGGCTCAGAACCGTGAAGAAGCTCATGTTGGCCTATGCCCACGCCGCAGCGGGCAATCGGGAGATGGCGGACGGGATCCTCTGGGAGCTCGAGCCCAAACTTGCAGGGGACAATCGTATGGCGCTGCTTTCCGCGATCCTGTTTACCGCGATGGACGCGAAAGACCGGGCCTTCGAGCAGCTGGAGCGTGCCTATCAGGTTCGCGAGCCCGGCCTTCTGTTCCTCAAGGTCGCCCCTTGGGCCGATGCGCTTCGATCGGACGCGAGATATGGCGCGTTGGTGGAAAAGCTCGGACTCGGCTGAGCGTCAACCTCATCTTCGTTCGGCGTTCCTCCCACGCCGTCGTCAGTCCCAATGGGAGGCTCACCCATGAACGATCCGGCTCGATTTTCGGTCGCGGGTCTTGTCGCGTGCCTCGTCCTGGCCACGGGCTGCGGTAATCAGGAGAGCAAGTCCGCGGACAATGCCGAGACTCCGGCCGACTCGACCGCCCCGAGCCCGAGCGACAAGCCGCTGATCGCCGTCGTTCGTGCCGCCGACTGGATGGGCAGCGAATGGAGCGAAGACGCGATCAAGCTCGGCCTTCGGGAATCCGACATGGAGCCGGGTCGCGATTACCAACTCAAGCTCACCAGCGCGCAAGGTGACCTGACGGCGCTGCCGAACCTCCTCGACGCTGCCGTCGATGCGAAAGCAAAAGTCATTGTCACGTTGCAGGATGCGACCCTCCAGGTTGCCGTCCAGCGGGTCAAGTCCATTCCCATCGTCTTTCACCTGCTGGCCGATCCGTTCGCCGCCGGCGCCGGCAAGAGCGATTCCGATCATCTCCCCAACGTCACCGGGGTCTATTCGCCGGGGTTCGGCGACCCGGAGCAGACCAGGCGGGTGGCACTGATCCGCCGAATCGTACCTAGCGCGCGTCACATCGGCGTTCTGTTCAGTCCGCAGGAGGCACTCTCGGTCACGTTCAAGGACCGGCTCACAAAGGCAGCGCAAGACGCCAAGATGCAGGTAACGGCGTGGCCGGTGACCGATGTCAGAGACGTGGGCGATATGACCCGGGCGCTATGCAACTACCGAGTGGATGCGATCGAGATGTTCGGCAACATTGCCCACGCAGGATTCGCCAGCCTGATCAGAGTCGCCAATACCTGCCGGATTCCGGTGTTCTCGTCCTCGCCGTTCGAAGTCGTGAAGGGTGCGGTCGCCTCAATCTTCCCGGAGTTCAATGAGGGTGGAGTGGAGGCGGGTAAAATGATCGCCAAGGTACTTCGGGGAACCAGTCCCGGTTCGATTCCCTTCTATCGAGTGCGGAAGGTGAAGCTGGCCGTAAATCCGTCCGGGGTCGGCAAGTTCGGTCTCAAGGTTCCGCCGGACGTGGTGAAGCAGGCGGACACGGTCGTGGGCGACACCGCGATGCAAAAATGAGAATCGAAACGGCCCAGGCGGGCGGCAGGACTGTTGTGCGGCTGGCGGGTCACCTGGACCGCGAATGGGCCGAGCAGCTGTCCAACACGCTCGAAGACCTCCTCCAGGATGGCGTTCGGTCCCTGAGCATCGACTTCTCCGACGTCACGTACGTCAGCTCGGCGGCAACCGCCGTGCTGGCAAAGTGGCGCCAGGAGCTGTCCGTACTTCGGGGCGACGTTCGGCTCACCTCACTGCCGCCGGCTGTCAGTGAGACTTTCGCGATCGCCGGATGGGATCCAACCGACATTCATAGCGGGTCGGGCGGCATCGACCTCCGCCGCTCGTCGTGGCATACCCGCGCCGACTTCGACCGGAGTGGGCAATACGAGCTTTCGGGCGGTGTCTCCCAGGGCTCGCTCGTCTGCCACCTTCACGGGAATCCCGATCGTCTCAGGCAGGCTCCCTTCGGGCCGGCAGACTGCAGCGCCGTGCCGCTACCCAACAACGTCTTCGGCATCGGTGTGGGGGCGATCGGGGGGAGCTACGATCAATGCCACGAGCGGCTGGGAGAGCTGATGGCCGTAGCAGGATGCGTTGCGCACTTCCCCAGCGGCGGCGCCACAATGGCGGACTACCTCGTAGGCGGCGGACAGGTTCCGCCGCGTGTCATCCTGGCCTCGGGTATGACCTGCGAAGGCGACTTCTCCCAGCTACTCCGCTTCCAGACCAAGGGCGAAGCGGGGGCGGTTCCCTTTTCCGAGCTGGCGACAGTCGCTCTCGATTCGGTGCGGGCGCCCATTGCCGGCCTGGTGGTCGCGGGCGAGACGGCCGGCCTGTGCGGCGCGAGACTCCGGCGGTCGCCGGCCAACGGCGAAGGGCCGATGCGATTCGAGGTCCCTGCGGTGCGCGACTGGCTTCTGTTCTCGCCGGAGCGGACCTATTCGATGATGACCACGCTGATCGCGGGCGTGGTCGCGCGGAGCCCCGAGGGTGCTCTGAAGGCCCACCTCCGTCCCCTCGGTAGCGTCGACGGAGTGTACGGACACTTCCACGCCGCGGTTTTTTCCTATCGCCCCCTGCCGCAGCGCACGGTCGAGCTGGGAGCCCTCACCCGAGCGCTGTTCACCAATCATCAACTGCGCGACGTCCTCCACCTCCTCTGGGACGAGCGGGGATCGGTTGGAGTGGGCGAGACCGCCCTGGTCCGCGGAGTGGGCTGGGTCGGACCGATCAACCAGATCGATTGAGCTTCGCCCGTGCCCCTGCTGAGCCGACCGGCGACAATCGGGCGCATTCACGGATATTTCTAGCGATGCGGCTGCCGGATCTGCCATCCTCCTCGGCGCAAGTGCGCGAGCTTCTGACCGAGGCCCTGGGCGAGCACTACTCGCTCGAGGGTGAGGTGGCACGGGGAGGAATGGCGACGGTGTACCTGGCGCGCGATACGACAACGCATCAGCCGCTGGCGGTCAAGGTCATGCATCCCCGGCTGGCCACGGCACTCGGCGCGGAGCGATTCCTGCGTGAGATCGAGATCGTGAGCTCGATGAGCCACCCGGGCATCGTCCCGCTTCGGCAGTCGGGCAACGCGCGGGGGGTGCTCTACTACATCATGCCATACGTGGACGGCGAGTCGCTGCACTCCCGGCTGCAGCGGGAGAAGCGCCTTCCCGTCGATGACGCCCTCCGGATCACCCAAGATGTTGCGGCCGCCCTGGGCTATGCGCATAGCCGGGGCGTGCTGCACCGCGACGTGAAGCCGGAAAACATCCTGCTCGCCGATGGCCGTGCGCTAGTGGCGGACTTCGGATTGGCGCGCGCCATCGGCGCGGCCGACTACCAGAAGCTGACCGAGACGGGCATTATCGTCGGCACAATTTTCTACATGAGCCCCGAGCAGCTCAAGGAAGACCGCGGATTGGACCAGCGAGCAGACATCTACAGTCTCGGGTGCATCCTCTTCGAGATGCTGACGGGCGCGCCGCCCTACACCGGAACCTCGCTCAAGGACGTGGCCCTCAAGATTCTGCGGGCGCCGGTCCCCTCGGCACAACGATTGAACCCCGCCGTATCGACTGCAGTGGATCAGGCGATCGCAAAATCACTGGCGAGGCCGCTGCCCGAACGATTTGCGAGCATGCAGGAATTCGCCGCCGCGTTGCCGCAGCCGCGCTAGCTGGTCCGTCTCGCGGGCCGCTCGGCCCGCAGCGTTCCATCGCTCCGCCCTTTGAGATACCGGTATAATCCCGCGAAATAGGACGAGTCGACGCCCATGGTCGCGGCCGAAGGCATTCCCTTATCGCGACGGCCGTGGGTGAGCACGTTCACGAACTCGTCCTGAGTTGGAACCGAACCATCCGGCTTGAGCGCGGCCAGGAGGCTCGGCCCGAACGAGCTGCCGTTGGCGTCCTCGCCGTGGCAACGGGAGCATTGGAGGAAGTACTGCTTCCAGCCATCGTAGACCACGGCATCTACGGTATCATGCGGAGCGGGATGATAAGGGTCGGATGTGGGAGGGGGTGTGGGCGACTCTGCACTCGCCGGCGTCTCCCCGCGCGCGGCCGGCCCCGGCTCGGGAGGCGACTGCTTAGCCGGTGCGCAGGCGATCAAGGCGGCGAAAACCGCCATTGCTGGTGACGACCGGCGGTTGTCGAGGAGCATGGGCGAATCCCTCGTCGCCAAGGTTACGGCGCCGCGGTCATGCGGTAAGGTGAAGCATGGGGCGGTATTAGTCAGCGACCCGCTTCGAAGATACCGGCCGCCGACGAACGGGGCAAAGAATCGGGCCGGCGTTTGAGCAAGATTGCGAAAGCGCAGCCCTGATCTGAATGCGAGATTCGGGTGCATCTAGGGCGCCTGCGCCGAGACCGGCGCCGGCCGATTTTCTCCTGTGAGGACATCTATGCGATTGCTCGGACTTCTCCCTGCCGGTGCGGCCGTCATCGGTGGAATCCTGCTGCTCGGCGCCGCGCGCAGCCACTCGGCGGTGGCGGACGACGTGGCCGCCGTTGCCGCCCTCGATACCAAGTATCAGGCAGCGGTCGAGGCCAATGACTGGGCCACGATGAACGCCATACTGGCCGACGACTTTGTCCTGGTGACCGGGCGCGGGACGGTGTACACGAAGGCGGACCTGCTCAAGGAGGCCCGCAACAAGACGATCATTTACGAGTTTCAGAAGGACTCGAGCCAGACCGTGCGGGTGTGGGGTAGTACTGCGGTTGTAACGGCGCTGCTCAAAGAGAAGGGCACCATTTCGGGCAAGCCGTTCGAGAAGCGCCTTTGGTTCAGCGACACCTATGTGCGGACTCCAGCAGGCTGGCGGTACGTCTTCGGCCAGGCATCTCTCCCGCTTCCGGACTAAGCCCTACTTCATGTACTGCGCGACGAAGCGGGCCAGCTGGCCCGTTTCGTCCGCCACCATGAGCGTATCGCCGGACACCTTCCACCTGCGCGCCCGTGAGAGTGCATCGAGGAAGGCGGCCTCCTGCCCATTCATGTCAGGGTCGGCGCACGCGCTCAGTGTGGACTCGACCGGGCCGATTCGCAGCGAATCACCTGCGAGCTGGTAAGGGCCGTGGAACTGGTTGCAGCCGGTGCTGCCGTCCGCCTGCTGCTGAGCGGGGTGGAGCAGAAAGTGGGGCTCGGGCACGTTCTCGGCCGCTCGTGCTGCCTGGCTGCCCACCTGGATGAGCTTCCAGTACGTGTTCTCCAGCGTGGCGTTTGACTTCGGCTCCTCGCAGGCACCACCCGCCTGAACCTGCCCGACGCTGTCGACGACGACGTACTCCAGCCGCTTGTCGCCCTCCGTCGCTGGCTGCAGCTCGAAATGGCCGCGGAAGGTAGCGAGCACGGGAGCGCCGGGCTCGCTGCGGGATTCGCCATAGGCGCGCTCGAGGTTCGCGTTGTCCCCCGCCTGCGCCACGGGATAACTGCTGCCGCTGCCGCACTCGGTGAACCGACCGGCGTCTGCCAGGTAGACGTAAGTACCCCGCAGCGCCATCGTGTCGCGGATCGGGTCCACCTTCGCTGCCCGGGCAAGCGTGTAGTTCAACGGCGACTGCACCGGGTTGCCTTGACTGTCGAGTAAACGAAGCGAGTCTGCGCCGACGATCCGAAAGCGATAGCTGGAAGCCGGCCTGCCCTGAAGAGTGAGCTGGGTGCGCGTTGAATCCACCGACCAGCGGCCGAGCTGATGCAAAACAGTCGGACGCTCCTGGTAAGCCTGGCGGAGGCGGAAAGTGCTGTCGGAGAGCAGGGTGAGCGTCAGCTGGATTCCGGGGCAGTCGGCACAGGGGAGCCGGCCGCTGTAGGTAGCGGGGGGCCCAAAGGTCCGCGCTGCCGGTTTGGCCTTCTTGCTCGACTCGAGCCTGATTCTTACCGGCTCGCTTTCCTGCATCCCGGACGCGCAGCCGGACGCGAGCACGACGGCGAGCGTGACCGTCAGCCTGCTTTCGATGAGGCGCATATCGCTCCTATCAGGGCACCGGGCTAATCATAGGAATAGCCGGCGAAGAAAATCTCGGAGGGCGTGTCGCCCTGGTACAGGATTATGTAAATGCAGTAGCCCCGTTCGATATCGTCAAGAAAGGCCATCTCTTCTTCCACCTGGTCGCGGCTGGGCCGAGTCGTGCCATACAAAGAGATCAGAGACTCGTCCGATAATCTGGTGGCGACGCTGAAATCGGGAGCATCGGATATCCGCTCGATGTCCAGGATCGATCGGGTACCGTCGGCGTCCGAGTCCTCGAGCGCGTCTTCGATTGAATCGTGTTGCCGGCCCGGCGCCGGCGACTCCGGGCCGAGCGGAAGATACCGGGACGGAAAGGGCATGGCGGGATTGTAGCGACCCGCTTCGAATTCGCGCCGGCGCAGCGCCTGCAATGCGGCGCCTATGTCCTGCTGATACGGCACGAAGTAATAGTACGGCTCTCCTCCCATGACGCGCCCCCGCGCTAAGACAACAGATCTTCCTCATGATCCCGTTTGAAGCACGGCAACCCAGATATCGGGTGGTGCAGTATCGCTCTGATATAGCTCGAAGTCCGCAGTGTAGGCCCGGCACGGCGCGCCGGTCTCCGCAAAGAACTGCCAGATCCGGCGCCAGCCTTCGAGAACGGCCCCCGGCATCGGGCCGACGCAGGAGAACACCAGGTACTCTCCCTCCGGAACAGTAATGACTTCGATATCGGAAGGTGGCGGCTCAGCGGGGTCGACGGCGTGGCCGAGCAGTAGCCGGTAAGGTCCCGAGACGTCGCTTTCGTAGTCGCAGTAGACCGCGTGTACCGGACCGCTGGCGCCCAGTTGCTCCAGCCGGGCCGGCCAGTGTTCGGTCCCAAAGCGGTGCCACAAGCGCGGAATTTGGGCGTGGCTGGGATTCATCTCGGCCGCGTTGCTGGTGCGTACCGAGATGCCGGCAATTCGCCTGGAGCGGGACCGGCGTCGCTCAGGTACCAGCCGGATGTTCCTCCCCCCGCGCCAAGCTGACGTGATGGGCTGGCAACTTCATGCGCAAAATTACCTTAAACGCTCTCGATTGCCGCCCCGGCGGCTTCGGCCTACTTTCTCCCCATGCCAACCGAGCCGGATCGGCTCTCGCCCGGGCTGGAGAACGTGCTCGGCAATTTCTCCGGCGTGCTTCGTCATGTCTCTTCGCGATTTCGCTTTACCGGGTCGGACGTGGACGAGCTGGTCCAGGAGGTCCGCATCCGGCTCTGGCGGGCCCATGCCAGGGACGGCGAGGGGAGTGAGCAGATCCAGGCCATCCCCGCGTCGTATCTCCATAGGACGGCCCTGTCCGCCGCGATCGATCTTCTCCGACGGCGCCGAGCCCGGCGGGCCGATCAGATGGTTCCCCTCGAAGATGAGCCGGGCGACGTGCCTGAGCCGAGAGGTCCGGAAGGGGACTTCGAGGCGGCCGAGCTGACCGAGCAGGTAGAACGGGCGATCGAGACGATCCCCGCTTCCCGCAGACCGGTTGTCCGGATGCACCTCATGGGCCATTCGCGAGACGAGATTGCCCGCGTCCTCGGGTGGTCCGACAGCAAGACCCGAAATCTGCTGTACCGGGGCTTGGCGGATGTGCGCGAGCGCCTGGTGGCACAGGGGGTACGATGGAGCCCAACTTGAGCGAGACCACCCGTCTCCAGCAATTGTACGAGCGACGCGTCGCGGCCCGGAATACCGGCGACCGGTCGGATTGCGTTTCAGTCGATGGCATCCTCGCCATTATCCAGCGCGAAGGCAGCGAGGACGAGCGGCTTGCGGCACTCGACCACGTCATGGCCTGCCCCGACTGCCACCGGGAATATGAGTGGCTCATGGCGGTCGACGACGCGGCCACCACGGCTCAGCCGCGGGCACGCGATATCGCCCGAGCCCGGTGGTGGCAGCGGGGGGCCCCCCTGGCGCTCGCGGCGACCGTGCTGCTGGCCGTCGGGGTTCTGCTGATCCCGAAGTTGAAGCGGCACGGACCCGAGCCCGAGCGAGGGAACGAAAGCGATATCGTCCCGATCGCCCCCGTCGCCAATGCTCAGGTCAGGCTGCCGTTCACACTGGCTTGGCATCCGGTACCTGGGGCCACACGGTACGTGCTCGAAATCCAGACCGGCGACGGAGCGATTGCTCTGGCGGACACCACGTCGGATACCACGGTGACGGTGGCGGATGGAAGCCGGCTCACCGCCGGAGCCACCTATCGCTGGTGGGTTCGCGAGGTCACTGACGGTGCCGCACCCCGCAGCTCCCCATTCAGCAGTCTCCGACTGACTCCTCCCTGACGCGGGGCGGCGTTTTTGCCGCGCCGTCTTTCATCCAGTGCGATCATCGGCTCCGTGAGAATCGGCGCCCCCAGGCTGCGTACACACCTCTGAGCGGCGATGGAGCGCCGACCTTTACATCACGTTCTCTCGCTGAGGCTACCACCGTGACCGGCCTGATCAACGACCGCACTTCTGACTGGGAGGATCGCATGCTTGCTCGCCCCACGACGCTCGGCATCTTCGCCGCGATGGCGCTGGCATTGCCGCCGAGCCGGGCTCCGTTCTTCACCCTTGGCGCGGGGGGCGCGGTGAACCTGGCCGTCACCAGCGACGAAGCGCGGTTCGGGATGAGTCCCGTGGACGTGGAAGGGGCTCCGTTGCTAACCATCTCACTCGGCGCCACCAGTGCGGCCGGCTCCCTCTCGCTCTCGATCTCCGGCGATCGGCTGCCCGCCAAGGGCAGGTACCCAGTGCGGCCCTGGGAAGACCGCACGGCATCGCGGCCGCAGTTCGAGGCGCTCTTCGTCGCGGGGTCGCCCGATCACCCGCTGGGTGCATTCCGGGG
>JBKPOS010000118.1:0-6710 GCA_046733215.1 Gemmatimonadota bacterium | reverse complement strand
ACTGCCGCACCGGCGACTGGATCGTCTACACCTCGGCGGACAGCGTCTTCCAGGTGGCGGCCCACGAGCAAACCGTGCCGGTCACTGAGCTCTACGCCGCTTGCCGGGTCGCTCGCGCGATCCTGCAAACGCCTCATGGCGTCTCACGGGTCATCGCGCGTCCATTCACCGGATCGCCGGGGGCCTGGACCCGCACCGCGGGCCGCAAGGACTTCAGTCTTCCGCCTCCGGGCCCTACCCTGCTCGATCATCTGGCGCAGGTGCACGTGCCCCGCGTCGGCGTGGGCAAGGTGGACGATCTCTTCGCGGGACGGAACATCACCAGTATCCACACGCCGACCAATGCCGATGCGTATGCGCTGATCGAAGGCGCGTTGCTCTCCATGCGCCGCGGCCTTCTGCTCGCAAATGTGATCGAGTTCGATCAGACCTGGGGCCACCGAAACGATGTCCGAGGGTTTCATCGCGGGTTGATCGAGTTGGACTCGGTATTGCCGCGCCTGCTCGGGCGAGTGCGCGATGACGACCTCGTTATCTTTACCGCCGATCACGGCAATGATCCGACCACGCCATCCACTGATCACTCGCGCGAGGTCGTTCCGATCCTGGCCGTAGGACCCCAGGTGCAGCCGGTTCCTCTGGGGCGGCGACGCACCTACGCCGACGTCGGGCAGACCATCGCCGAGTTTCTCGGTGTGGCTCCGCTCGCGGCCGGCGTCTCGTTCCTCGATGAGGTATGGCAGTGACTGATCCGCTCGAGGCGGCCGCCCGGGCCGCCCAGGGGCGCGCGTATGCCCCGTACTCCCACTACTCCGTCGGCGCGGCATTGGAGGCCGACGACGGCGCGATCTACTCGGGTTGCAACGTGGAGAACGCGTCGTACGGGCTGACCATCTGCGCTGAGCGCGCCGCAGTGTGCGCTGCTGTAGCGGGCGGCGCGCGCAGCTTCCGCCGTGCCGTGGTCGTTTCGGATTCCGATCCACCCGCCGCGCCGTGCGGTGCGTGTCGGCAGGTGCTCGCTGAGTTCGGCGACTTCGAGCTCATGGCGCTCGGACCGAAGCGCTCCGCTCGGTGGCGCCTGGCTGACTTGCTCCCGGCTGCCTTCTCCCGGGAGCAGCTGGCGTGAGCGGCGCCTTTCGGCGCCGCTGGTGGGCCGCTCTCGCATCTGCCGCTGTCCTGACCGGCTGCTCCGAGCATCTTACGCAGCCAGGACAGTGCCCCGAGCTCTGTCCTGGGGGACTCCCGGAGGGACGGGAAGAGATTCTCACCGCCCTGAACAACCAGGACAGCACGTTCACCGGCTACACTCAGCGGGCGAGCGGGACAGTCATGCTGGTGGGAAGCGGTGCACCCACGGCGGCTGACACCAGCTACGCGGTCATCGTCTTCAAGCCGAGACCGGACTCGATCTCGTTCCGGGACACTCTCCGTGCCTACACCGTCGACTCGGTCCGCTTTTCACTGCTGACCGGACACGACACCGCGACCCGGAACGTGCAGGTCCAGCTCTATCGGCTGCCCTCTCGCCTCAACGCGAACGCGCTGACCTTTGCGGGCATAAGCTCCTTTTTCGTTCCGGCCAATTTGATCGGTGGGCAACAGCTGCCCGACACCGCGTTGGGAGATACGGTTCGTGTTCTTATCAAAGGCGCGCAGCTCGACCAGGTGGCGCTGGGGCCTGAAGACGAGGGAATAATGGTGGTCGGCGTTTCGATCACCGGCGCTACGCCGACGGCAGGAAAGATTGGCAACGATCGGGGTGCGCTCCCGCCCGAGTTTCTGAGCTACCTGAAGCCTATCGTGGCAAACCCGGCCACAGTCGCGATCACACAGTTGCCGGCCTTCAACGATTATGTAAGCCGGCAAGTACCCACCGTTGACCCAACCTTGCTCACCGTGGGTGGCGTGCCGTCGTCGCGCGTGCTGATTCGATTCCCCTGGCCGGCTCGACTCAGCGACTCGGCCACAATTGTCCGTGCGACGCTGGAGCTGGTGCCCGCACAGCCGACCGAAGGCGTTCGCAATCAGGAGGGGGTTCTTACCGTTCAGGGGCTCGCCGCCGACTTCGGGGCGAAGTCGCCGGTGGAGCCCACTTCTCTCGGGTCGTTGCTTTTGCCTTTCAATACGACCGACACGATTCGAGTCGAAATCGCGAACGTCGTGCGCTTTTGGCAAGGCGGACTCCGCCCGCCTGCCGTGTTCCTGTCGATCGTGCCTGAAGTGGAGACGTTCAGCCGCGCAGTGTTCAGGTCGACCCGGTCCGGGGTGTCGCCTCAAATCCGGATCAACTTTCTGCCCCGCTTCCCCTTCTCGGAGCCGTAAGTGCGCCGCCTGCTGCTCCTCCTGGCCCTGGGTATGCCGGCTTCGGCCGCGGCTCAGTCGTCCCAGTTCGGGGTTCGGGGGCTGGGGCTTCCGGGGCGGCAGCAATCGGTTCGGGCCATGGGGACGGGCGGCGCGTTCTCCATGTTCGATCCCCAGTCGACCGTGAGCCCGAGTTCCGTGGCATATCTCCAGGGAATGACGGCGACCTTTACCGTGATGAGCGACTATCGCTCGGCGAGCAATCCCGCGGGCACAACGTCGCTCCGCGATACCCATTTCCCTCAGTTTGCCATCGGTGGTCCAATCTCACACACGAAGCTGACGGCAAACTTCAGTTATTCCAACTACACCACGCGGGACTACAGTCTGGTGTTTCCCGCAACCGTGATCCTCCGCGGAGTTCCGGTGCAGGTGAGCGATACCATCGAATCGCGCGGGGGAATCAACGATCTCGGCCTCACAACGGTGTTTCGTTTCAGCCCTCGCTGGGCTGTGGGCGCTGCCGCGCACGTCATCACGGGCAGCAACCGCCTCGATATCAGTCGGGTTTTCAGCGATACGAATTATCTTCCCGCCCGCCAGCGTGCGGAGCTGTCGTTCTCGGGCTTCGGAGTGTCGATTGGCGTGCTGGGCCAGCTCAGCCGCACCCTCTCGATCACCGCCATGGCGCGGAGCGACGGGCACGTAAGCATTCAGGAAGACTCACTGCCGATCCGCGCAAACGTGGACCTCCCGATCACTGTGGGCGGTGGGATCCTCTGGCGGCCAGCCGCAAACCTACAGATGGGCGGTCAGGTTCTGGCGAGCAACTGGTCTGGTGCCAACGACGACATCGTGGCAGCTGGTGGAGTTGGTGCCAACAACACGATCGAGGCCGCCGCCGGACTGGAGTTCACGCCGAATCGGCGCCGGCCGGGGCGCTATCCACTTCGGCTTGGGTTCCATTGGGGCAAACTGCCGTTCCCCCTCACGCCGGGGGCCGAGGTGAAGGAGTACGGCATCAGCGGCGGGTCCGGCTACAGCTTTGCCGCCGACCGAGCCGCCATCGACCTTTCCGTCGAGCGCGTCTGGCGGGAGCAGGGCGATCCATACAACGAACAGGCCTGGCTGGTTTCGGTGGGTGTGACCGTACGGCCTTAGGACCCGCTGACCGGCTCAGCGGCCCGCGCTATCTTTAGTCTCCGATGTCCAAACGCCTCTATCTCGAGACTTACGGCTGCCAGATGAACGTGGCCGACTCCGAGCTCATGCTCGGAATCCTCGGTCGCGCCGGGTACGATCGCACCGACCACCCTGCCGATGCGGACGTCGTCCTCATCAATACCTGCGCGGTGCGCGACAATGCAGAACAGCGGGTAATTGGCCGGGTCGGCGAGCTTCAGAGGCACCGGCGACCGGGCTGCGTTTTTGGTGTCGTCGGCTGCATGGCCCAGCGGCTGGGCCCCCGGCTCCTCGAGCAGTCCGGGCAGGTGGATCTCGTGATCGGGCCCGACAGCTATCGCAACCTTCCCCATCTGCTCGGCCTTGCGGCTGGCGGCCAGCGGGTGAGCGACGTCGAGTTCCGTTCCTGGGAACACTACGAAGACGTTCCCGCGGTGCGCGAGCCGGGTCCCACGGCGTTCGTGACGGTTCAACGCGGCTGCGATTACAAGTGCACGTTCTGCATCGTTCCGTACACACGGGGACCCGAGCGCAGCCGTAGGCTCGAGGATGTCGTGGCCGAAGCGCGCGCGCTGGCAGAGCAGGGAGTCACGGAGGTCACTCTGCTGGGGCAGACGGTCAATAGCTACCACGATGGCAAGCACGATTTCGCCGAGCTGCTGGGTGCGGTTGGGAGGGTGGACGGGATTGCCCGGCTTCGCTTCACCAGTCCGTATCCCACCGATTTCACCGAGCGGGTCATCGAAGCCATGGCGGTAACTCCGGCTGTATGCGAGCATGTTCACCTGCCGGTGCAGAGCGGCTCCAATGCCGTGCTCCGGAGGATGCTGCGGCGCTACAGCCGGGAGCAATACCTCGGCGTCATGGCGGATCTCCGGCGGGCCGTGCCGGGCATGACGTTTACCACCGATATCATCGTCGGCTTTCCGGGTGAGACCGACGCCGACTTCGCGGCAACCTTGAGTCTTGTCCCCGAGGCTGGCTTCGACGACGCGTACACGTTCCGGTATTCGCCCCGCGAAGCGACGCCGGCAGTGCGGCTCAAGGATCCCGTCTCCGATGAAGTTGCCTCGGACCGGCTGGGGCAACTAATCGAGGTGGTGCGCACCAACACCCGCCGCCGCAACATCGCTCGCGTCGGGGAATCGCACGAGGTGCTTGTGGAGAGACCCGCTCGACGCGGCGGCATGATGCTGGGTCGCACCCGCGGAAATCTGCTGGTCCTGCTCGATCTGGCCGAATCGGCCGTTGGTGAGTATCACATGGTTCAGCTGACCGGAACTACGGGGTCCACCTTCACCGGACGCGTTCTTGCGCGGGAGCTTGCCGTTCTATGATCCGGAATCTGTCTGAAGACCACGTGCTCCAGGCGTACGACTCCCTCCGCCAGCACTTCCCGGATTTTTGCGGCTGTGATGTGTGCCGGGAAGACGTCCTGGTATTCACGCTCAACCGGGTGGCGCCGAGATACGTGGCCTCGCTGGAAGGGTCCGTGCTCACCGAAGTCAACCTCGAGAAGGAGCAGAGCCGCGCTCCGATTGACGTTGCGATGATGGAAGGCTTCCGCAAAGTGTCGCTCGCGCCTCGGTGCGGTGCCAGAGGCAGCACGCGGCGGCGGTGACCGGGCGACCACCACTCTTGCTTCTGGCTGCATTCGGGGCCGGTCTCGCGACCGGCCTCGCGCGTTTTCAGGCCCCTGCGCAGGTCGCCGTGGTGCTGGGCGCGGCAAGTCTCGCTTGTCTGGGCGCGACGTTTCTGGCTGGACCCGACACCGCGCGAATCTGCTTCGGTGCGACCTTGCTCGGCGCGCTGCACGGCAGCGTTGCGAGAATACGGGATTCGGAGAGCTGTGCGTCGAGGTTGCCTGAAGCCACGGTTCGCATGGCGCTCCGGCTTATGGAACCGGTGGACACCTTGGGTGGCCGAGCGCTCGTGACGCCTCTTCGCGCAGCGTGCAGTGGCGAGGTCACGGCCCGATGGCCGGTGGGTCAATCGGCCCAAGCCGGAACAGAGTTCCGAGTCGAAGCCCGCTGGGTTCCGCAGCCCCACTGGACGGGACGTGGGGAAGGAATGCTGGTCATCACGCATGCGACAGCAACCCGGAACGATCCCGATATCGCCGATCGGCTGCGCAACGCTACGACGTGGGCCATTCAGCGCTTGTATGGCGCGAGAGCGCCCATCGTCGAAGCACTCATCGTGGGGCGTCGCACCGACCTGGATCCGGCCATGCGCGACGCCTTCGCCTACTCAGGGTTGGTGCACCTGTTGTCGATATCGGGATTTCATGTCGGGCTGATCGCGGCGTGGGTGGTGCTGATCGCTCGCCTGGTCCGTCTGCCTCCGGTCCGTTCGTTGGCACTCGCCGCCCTCGTGGCTGCGGGATATGTCGCGCTGCTCGGCTGGCAGGCGCCTGCCACTCGGGCGGCAGCTCTTGCAGCAACCCTCGCGTGGTGCCGAGCTCGACAGCGGAATGTGCAGGCCGATCCTCTGCTTGGGGCCACCTGCCTCGCGGTTCTGCTGGCGGATCCCTGGGCAATCACTGACCTCGGCGGATGGCTGTCGGCGGCGGCGCTGTGGGGAGCGACGACGTGCACGCGATGGAGCGATCGAGTGCTCGGTAGCGGGATGTGCTGGCGCTGTCTCAGCTCTTCCATCGGTGCCACGCTCGCTACGGCACCGCTTACAGCGGGCGTCCTGGGCACCGTCGCAATGGTGGGGATCGGGCTCAACTTCGCGGCGATTCCCCTTGCGGCAGTCGCGGTCCCCGGAGTGTTTGCCAGCCTTCTCGCGTTTCCGGTCTGGCCCGGCTTGGCAGGTTCACTCGCCGCAGGGTCGGGGCTCGCATTGCACGGGCTTGAGCTACTCGCCCGGGTTGGTGCGGCCGTTTCCGGCGGCCATCTCGTCATGGAGCCCGGCATCAAAGCCGCGGCTCCCTGGATCGCAGTGCTGATCGTTCTTCTCTGGGGCATGAGAGGACGGACCACGTTGGCTGAAGGTGGCCGCCGGTGGGCGTGGGCTGGCGTGGTCGCACTCTGGGTCCCGCTCGCGATCAGCTGGCTTGATCGCGCGCCTGACGAGGGCGGCGTCCTCGCGTTACATTTTCTCAACGTGGGGCAGGGGGACGGGGCCGTCCTTCGCACGCCTCACGGCCGCTTCGTGGTGATCGATGCGGGCCCCAGGACGGATCGCGGGGACGCGGGGCAGCGGGTCGTGGTGCCGTTCCT
>JBKPOS010000117.1:0-38581 GCA_046733215.1 Gemmatimonadota bacterium | reverse complement strand
CGCTCGGGCCGAGTGTGCCCCCCTGCTTGAGAGCGGTGCCGGTGCTGCCGGCAAGGTCCGCGGACCCACCGACGAGCTCGGGAAGCGCACCCATCAGTGCGGCGAGCGTCTGAGCCGAGGCCTGCCGAGTCGCAAGCTGGCCCTTGTCGGTGCCGATGGCTGGGAGTACGTCCTGCCAGTTTTTTGGTAGGTCGCCGGCCAACCGACGGCGAAACTCCGCGGCGAGCGTCGGATGGGCGGCTTCGTATCGCGCGAAGCGAGCGTTCCAGTCGGCTTGGGCCTGGGCTCCCGACTGCGCAGCCGGATGCCACGGCTCGTACGCTGCGTCGGGCACGTAAAAGGCGGGTTCGGTGGGCCAGCCCATGATCTCCTTGGTGCGCTTTACTTCGTCGGCACCCAACGGAGCGCCGTGGGCTTCCGGCGTGTCCCGCTTGGTGGGCGCAGGGTCGGCTATGTGCGTGCGCAGGAGGATCAAGCTCGGTCGGCTCGTGTCGCCCCGGGCCTTCTCCAAAGCCTCTCTTATAGCACTCAGGTCGTTTCCATCACCGACGTGCAATACTTGCCAGCCGTACGCCTCGAAGCGTCGGCCTACGTCATCGGAGAATGCAAGTGAGGTCTGGCCGTCAATGGTGATGTGATTGTCGTCGTAGATCAGCGTGAGCTTGCCCAACCTCAGATGGCCGGCTAGCGAGGCGGCTTCGCTGCCTACGCCTTCCATCATGTCGCCGTCGCTGACGAAAGCCCACACCCGGTGGTCTACGATCTCGAGGTCCGGCTGATTGAACTCACCCGCCAGGATTCGCTCCGCGATCGCCATACCGACTGCGTTCCCCACGCCCTGCCCCAACGGTCCGGTAGTGGTCTCGACGCCGACGGTGTGTCCACGCTCAGGGTGCCCGGGCGTCCGCGAGCCCCACTGACGGAAGTTCTTCAGCTCATCGAGTGGCAGGTCGTATCCGGCCAGATGCAGGACCGCGTACTGCAGCATGGAGGCGTGGCCGCAGGACAGAACGAACCGGTCGCGATCAGGCCACGCTGGATCTCTGGGATTGTGCTTGAGGAAATTGGTCCAGAGCGTGAACGCGGCAGGCGCGAGGGCCATCGGCGTTCCAGGGTGGCCTGACTGAGCCTGCTCGACCGCATCCATCGCGAGCGCGCGCACGGCGTTGATGGCAATCCAGGCAGGACTGAGATCGGGCACGTTCGGGTGCGGGCGCACCGGACGGGTGCGCGGAGTCTCAACGGTCAGGGAGGGCTCCTAGGGGTTGGCGTCCGGGAACGCGGAAAGATAGACGCCGCCCGGGTGGATGAGCAAAGGCAACTGCGTGGCGGGAGCGGGAGGGGAAGACGTAAGTTAGGGCCCTCATGATGAGCTATCAGCAATGATGAGCTATCAGCTATCAGCTATCAGCTATCAGAGGGAGCGCTTGTCGCCGGCGGTGGAGTGCGCCTACGCTGCGGCCGAGAGAGTGACGGCCGAATGGGCGAGAAGCTTCTACTTCGCAAGCCGGTTTCTGCCGCCGGAGAAGCGCCGAGCAACCTTCGCGCTCTACGACTACTGCCGGTTCGCCGACAATCTGGTCGATGCACGGGGCGACCGGCCAGTCGGCGTCGTTCGAAGTCAGCTCACCGAGTTGAAGCACCAGATCGAGGCGCTCCACGCGGGTCGACCCTGCACCCGGCGTCGTTGGCTGGCGCTGGCGGACACGCTGGGTCGCTTTCCCATCCCGCTCCAGCCGTTGCTCGACGTCCTCGACGGCGTCGCTCTGGATCTCGAGCCCGTGGCGATCCCCGATTTCGCCGCTCTGTATCGATACTGCCGGCTGGTGGCAGGAAGCGTCGGTCTCATGCTGGGCCCCGTGCTGGGGGCGCCGCCTGGCGCTCTCGAAGAGCCCGGCGTTAGGCTGGGCGTCGCCATGCAACTCACCAATGTCCTGCGAGACATCGCTGAGGATCTGGACGCAGGGAGGCTGTACCTGCCGGCTGACGAGCTGAATCGGTTCGATCTGGATCGCTCCGTGCTCGAGCGCCGGCGCATGACGCCCGAGTTCCGCCGCTTCATGGCGTTCCAGGTGGCCCGCGCGCGCCGATGGTTTCAGCGGGGCGGCCAGGTGGTGTCGCTGTTCCCCACCGATGGATCGCGGCTCACCGTTCGCCTGCTGCAGCAGACGTATGCAGCCATACTCGATGCGATCGAGCGGCTCGACTACGATGTGTTCAGCTCCCGCGCCTTTGTTTCAGGCCCCCGGAAGCTCCTGATCCTGGGACGTGCGGTCTGGACCGATCGGGTCCGGCTCGCTCCATCGCTGAGCGAGCGGTCTGCATGACCAGGGTGGAATCTCCGGCGCCGAGCCGTCGCCCACCGAGAGGGCTTGCGGTGAGTGCCTTCGAACGGTACGTCCGCTCTCAGTTCGAGAAGCACTTCGCGGCAGTACGATTGGCGCCGCCCCCAGCCCATGAAATCGTGTGGGACAGCTCCATTCCGACGCTGGTCATCGCAAACCACACCAACTGGTGGGACGGCTTTCTCGCTTTTCTGGTCGCTCGCGAGCTGAAGCTGACAGGCTACGTCCTGATGGATGCCGTTCAGCTCGCGCGATATCCCGCGTTCAGGTTGTTGGGAGCTGTTCCCCTCTCGCGGGAGTCGCGCCGGGCAACGTATCGCGACCTTCTTGCCGCCGGCTCCTGCCTTGCGCCCGGCTCCGCGCTCTGGGTCTTTCCGCAGAGCGGCCGACGACCTCCGGCGGAGCCTCCGGTCGGGCTGCCGCGCGGCTGCGCGGCACTCGCGATGGCGCACGGAGCTCAGCTCAGGATCTGCTCGGTCGCGTTCCGCTACGTCCATTTAAGCGAACAGCTGCCGGAGGCATTCGCCCGGGTTGGCCGGGCCTGGCTGCTCCATCCGTCCCACTACGCTGATCGGCGAGCGCTGATGCCCTTGTTCGAGGCGGATCTCCTGAGCGTGCTCGATGCACTCGACGCCGACCTGCGCACGGAGCGCGTGAGCACATTTCGGACGGTAGTGGCGGGCCGGCTCTCCATCAACAAACGGATGGACCGGGTGCGGCACGCGGTCGGCCTGCTGCGGGGGCGATTCGAGCCACGGAATGGGTGAGGTTTCGTTCCTGCGGCTGGTTCACGTCGTAGGAGCTGTACTTCTACTCGGCAACGTGACCATCACCGGATTCTGGGCCGCCTTTCTGTTCCGGGCGCGCCGGGTTGTGCCCTTTCGGATGGTTGCCCGGGCGATTCTCTGGACCGACCTCGCGTTCACGGTGGTGGGTGGGATGATGCTGGTAATCTCGGGGATTCTGCTGGTCCGCATCCGGGGGTACTCGCTCACGGCAACTCCCTGGTTGCTGCAAGGGATAATCGCCCTCATCGTGAGCACGGGCCTGTGGCTCGGAGTGCTGCTGCCCGACCAGTGGCGCCTCGAACGCGCGGCACCGGGTGACGACGCCACGCTGCGCGCACTGTTTCTCCGGTGGAGTATCGTCGGGTGGACGGCGACAGCGCTTCTCTTCTACGCCCTCTGGGTCATGGTAGCCCGGACCTGAAGGGCGCGTTTACCGCAGCGCGACCGATTGGCGCGTGCTGTCGCTGGTAGAGTCGGGCTCCTCATCTGATTCGTCGTCGTTCCAGATATCAGCGGTGATGCGCCAGTTGCCGTCGGGCTCTTTCCGCAGAGCGATGAGATACTTGCCGGTTTCCGCGTCGTCATCGTCATCCGGCGGCACGTAGTACCGTCCAACGACGTAGGCGGTACCCCCCGAAACCTCGACTCTCATCGTCGTCATCCTGAAGCCTGGCTCCATTCCGCGGCCCCAGAACGCCCTGACGCTGTCTCGGCCTTCGAGCAGTCCGTGGCCCGGCGGCATCAGTACCGCCTCCTCTGCGTAGAGCTTTGCTATTGCATCGGGATCGTTGTCCTGGTACGCCTTGGCGTAATGTTCTAATACACTGTCAATCATGCGCTTAGCGGCGACGTCCGAGCCTGCCTCGGCCGTGCGGCAAGCGTTCAAGGCAAGCGGCAGATACACCGCCCACGCCACCAGGGCCGCTCGAACCCCAACTGCCAACCGGCGAGTCGCGGTTGAGTTCGTGATGGTGAAACCGGGCTTGGCTATCCGGCTCGGGCGCAGAGGCATGCAGTTTGGCTCTTAACTTGCTATGTTTTCCTGTGCGACGGGGCTTCCCTTTAGGCCCCTCAGTTCAACCCTTTAACCGTGTGATTTGTGAGATCCAGAGCTCGACATCGTCCCTCTGCAACATCCATCCAGACGCTTCGCCGTTCCCCCGGCCGTTCAATGCAATCCCATCGTGATTGGCTACTCGCGCAACATGGACCCGTGTGCGCTTACTGTGGGACGAGTACGTCCCCGGAAGCCATTACGCTGGATCATGTTCGCCCTCGCCGGGGTCAAACCGCGTACGACCGCCCGGACAATCTTGTTCTGGCGTGTTCGACCTGCAACGCGGCCAAAGCAGACACCCCGCTCCTCGCGTTTCTGATGATGCGCCGGTCGCGTGGTGTGTTCCTGCTTCATTACGGCGATCATCTCTCCGAGCCTCTCAAAGAGCTGGCCCGTAAGGCATCGGAGCGGCCCCTCTTGGCAAAGGGCGCCTGAGAGAGCAAAGGCGGGTGGCGGATCGCCACCCGCCTCGTGTTTTTCAATCTTCAGCCCTGACCCTCGCCGCCAGGCGCGACAGTTTCCCGCGACAATCGCGGCTGCTTGACTCCCAGCGCATCGCCGACGATGCGACTTTGCTCCGCCACGTGCGCAGCCGGATAGCCTTCGGCCGGGCTGGCTCGCTCCGGACGGCCGATGTAGCGCAACTCGGCCCCCGCCGGCAGCAGTTCCCGAAGCTTAGGATCGAGATAGGTCCAGGCACCCATGTTTCGAGGCTCCTCCTGGGCCCAGATCAGTTGCTGCACGTTGGGATACCGCGCGAGGACCTGACGGGATTCTGACCAGGGGAATGAGTAGAGCTGCTCCAACCTGATGAGCGCGGGTCGCTCTGCAGTCATCTTCTCGGCTTCCGCTAAGAGCTCGTAGTAAAGTTTGCCGCTGCACAACACAAGGCGAGTAACGCCTGCTGCCAGCTCGTCAGTGGCCCAGGGATCGTCGAACACCGGACGCCAGGTTCCCTCGGCCAGGTCCTCGAGTCGCGAGCTAGCCTGCGGATGCCGCAGCAGACTCTTGGGGGTCATCACGACGAGCGGCCGCTGGCGGGTCCGTCGGGCCTGGCGCCGCAGCAGGTGAAAGTATTGGGCTGGGGTGGTCGGGTTGGCGACCCGGATGTTGCCCTCGGCGCACAACTGAAGGAACCGCTCGAGTCGTGCACTTGAGTGCTCCGGGCCCTGCCCTTCGTACCCGTGCGGCAGGAGCAGGGTAAGTCGAGTGGTCAGCCCCCACTTGGAGAGTCCTGAGGACAGGAACTGATCGACGATGACCTGGCCACCGTTGATGAAGTCGCCAAACTGTGCCTCCCACAAGACCAGCGCTTCGGCCGCCTCCGCACTGTAGCCATACTCGAAGCCAAGCGACGCCAGTTCCGACAGCGGACTGTTGTGCAGCTCAAGCGGAGCGAGCGCACCGGGCAGCCGCTGGATCGGGGCAAAGCGCTGACCGGACTTTACGTCGTGCAGGACAAGATGCCGTTGGCTGAACGTGCCGCGCTCTGTATCCTGCCCGGTAAGGCGCACCGGCACCCCTTCGACCACCAGCGATGCGAGCGCCAACGCCTCCGCGTGAGCCCAGTCGATGCCGCCTTCAGGTCCCACTGCCACCCGGCGTCGTTCCAGCTGTTTCTTGAGCTTCGGATTGACGGCAAAGTTTTGTGGCCAGGTCAGTAACTGCTCGTTGAGCGCCGTGAGCGTTTCCGGAGCTACGGCCGTCGCGACCTCATGCCCCGGCCCGGTTGGCTTGGGAGGCTCGGGCACCGGCCCTTTGCCCAGGCTGGCCTTGAACCGCTGCTGCGCATCGACCAGCCGTTGATACGAGTTCTCGGCCTGCTGGGTAGCCTCCTCTGCCGAAACGACGCCCTCGGCCGCGAGCTGCTCCGCGTAGCGGGAACGAACCGTCTCCAACTGCTTGATCCGCTCGTACATCACCGGCTGGGTATAAGTCGGCTCGTCGCTCTCGTTATGCCCGTGCCGTCGATATCCTACCAGGTCGATGAGCACGTCGCGACGGAACTTCTCGCGATAGGCCATGGCCAATCGGATTGCCGCAAGACACGCCTCGGCGTCGTCCGAGTTCACGTGAATGATCGGAGCGTCGAACCCCTTGGCCAGGTCGCTGGCGTACCGGGTGGAGCGGGCGTCCTGCGTATCGGTGGTGAACCCGACCTGATTGTTGGTGATGATGTGCAGCGTCCCTCCCACTCCGTAGCCTGGCAGGGCACTCAGATTCAGCGTTTCCGCTACGACCCCCTGCGCCGCAAATGCCGCATCGCCGTGAATCAGCACAGGCAAGGCGATGGTGGGATCGTGGTGAGCAGAGCGGCCCTTTCGGAGTGTCTGCGTCGCACGGGCCCGTCCATCGACCACCGGCGACACGAATTCGAGGTGGCTCGGATTGGGTGACAGCGTGACGGCGATGGACTTTCCGTTGCGGAGCGGGAACGCGCCCTCCGCGCCGTGATGATACTTCACGTCACCAGTGCCACCTTCCGGCGTGAGCCGGTTGCCCTCCACGAAGCGACCACCTTCGAACTCGGCGAAAATGGTCTCGTACGGCCGGCCAATGATGTGGGCGAGTACGTTGAGCCGCCCGCGGTGCGCCATGCCGATGACGACTTCCCGGGCACCTGTGCTCGCTGCCAGCTCGAGCGTCAGGTCGAGCATGGGGACCAGCAGGTCGACTCCCTCGATCGAAAAACGCTTGTGGCCCAGGTAAGCCTTGTGGAGGAACCGCTCCAGTGCCTCCACTTTGGTGAGGCGGGCGAGCAGCCGCTTTTTCTCCTCAGCCGAGAGAGGCGTCCGGAAAGCGCCCGACTCGATCTTCTCACGCAGCCAGACGCGTTCCTGATGGCTGGAGATGTGCTCCACCTGGAAGGCCATCGTGCCACAGTAGGTCTGTTGCAGGTAGGGGTACGACTCTGCCAGCGTCCGGCCCGGCACGTACACCCGCAGCACTTTCGATGGGATCACTGCCATGATCTCGGGCGTGAGTCCGAGTGGACCGAGATCGAGCGCGGGATCGCCAAGAGGTTCGGTGCCCAGGGGATCGGTGTGGGCAGCCAGGTGCCCATGAGTCCGGAATGCCTTGACCAATGCCATCGCCGCGGCGACGTGGTAGAGCATCTCCGGAGCGACCGTATCGGGCGCCTTCGGGAGCTGCGTGGCTGCGGGAGCAAGCTGATAGCTGATCGCTGATAGCTGAAGACTCTCCGCCACCGTTTCGTAGAAATGATCCTCTCCCTGCAGCAGGTGGTCGAGGGTCGCGAGAAACGCCCCCGACTCGGCGCCTTGAATCACGCGGTGATCGTAGGTGCTGGTCGCCGTCATCACCTTGCTCACGCCCAGCTCGCGCAGCTTGTCGTCCGCTACTGAGGAGAATTCTGGCGGGTAGCTGATCGCACCCACGGCAATAATGCTGCCTTGCCCCGCCATGAGACGAGGCACCGAGGCGACGGTGCCCAGGCCGCCGGGGTTGGTGAGCTGAATGGTGGAGCCGCTGAAGTCGTCGGGCATGAGCTGGTTCGCCCGCGCTTTCTCAACCAGGGCCTCGTAGGCGACGTGGAACTCGCCGAAATCCATGGTGTCGGCGCGCTTAATCACCGGCACCACCAGCCCGCGGCTCCCGTCTTTCCGCTGTACGTCTACCGCGATTCCAAGCCCGATTCCCTCGGGCTGCACTCGATACACCGCACCATCCTGAAGCAGCAGCGTATGGCTCATCACCGGATGTCGCTTCGCGGCCTGGACCAGCGCGAACGCAATGAGATGAGTGAACGACAGCTTCTCCTTCCGTCCGGCGGTCTGAAGTCGGGCGTTCAGCTCCTTACGGCGCGATTCGAGGGTAGCAACGGGAAGGGTGCGAAAGGTGGTGGCGGTCGGGACCGAGAGACTCTCGGTCATGTTCGTCACCAGGCGAGCAGCCGGGCCCTTGATGGCCGAAGCGCCGGCCGGAAGTCGAGCCGCTTCCCGGCCTGGTGCTGGGGAGCTGATCGGCTCCGACGGAGCGGCGGACCCGAGGGCTTCACCGTCGCCTGCCCTTTGGGCCGGCTCGACGGCGCCTACCTCGAAGGCGACCCGCGCTGCGAAGTCGGTTCCAGTGCGACGGTGCGCTCCGTCTGCGCCGTTGGGCTTTTCGCCTACCACACCGCTTTCGAACAGCCGCCGCCATTCCGGCCCGACTGCAGCCGGATCGCGAAGGAACTCTTCATACATGGCCTGTGCGAAGCCGGCGTTCGCGGTCTCAAACACGTTCGATTCCACACTCGCTCCCACTCACAAAGATGCGAGCCCGCTTCGACGGCGTGCTCGCCAGTGGTCGTCTAACAGCTTCTCAAAGATAATGATCCGGCCCGGAGCCGGGGTCTGGTCAGATTGGCGATACCGGGCCATTTTGCCGTGCCCCTGGCGTCTTGGCCATTCCCTCTTCACGTTCCGGGACTGCCGGTCCGCCGTTCTCGAACTCTGGAGGAGGATGACTGTGAGGCGTTGCCTGCCCTGGCTGGTCGGACTTCAACTTCTTCTCGCCGGGTGCGGCCGGGCTCCCGAGGCCGCAACCCAACCCGCGCCACAGCGGATCGGCCTGACTGATACGCTGCCGCCTGCTTCCGGCAGGCAGGCTTCGACTGACTTCACCCCCCGCTGGTTCCACGATGACACCTACTTGACCAGCGACCCGGAGGGGCGCCACGGTCTGGTGCTCCGTAATGTCGCCGTCGTGAGCTTCAGGCCCGACGCGTCGCCCCGGCAGCGGCGAGCTGCGCTTTCTGCGGTTCGGGGAACCGTGGTGGGCGGGTCCGAGCCGACCGGCGCGTACTACATCATGTTACCGGAATCCGGTCGTCCCATCTCGCCGGATTCCTTGGGCCGCGTGCTCGCGGTGCTCGAGGCACTCCCCCAGGTCGACTCGGTGGGCGTGTACGACGTTTCACCGGGAAATGACGCCAGTCTCCGATAGCTCTCGATCTCGCCTTTCAGTCGTTCCGCATCCCAGTCGAGCTCCCGGCCGAGGAGCTCAGCGACGCGCGGCGCCGCAGCGGCGCCGCGATCCCGAGTTTCGTAGAACAAATGGATGCGCCTCACCAGCACGTCAGACACGCGACAGGCGAATTCCCGACGAGCCATGTGAAGCACCTCTGCCTCGATAGCCGGGTGATGAGGGTGAAGCCGCCGCTGATAGGCTCGGTGGATCGCGGCGAAGTTCACGATTCCTGCCGACTCAGTTCCGTAGTGCCGAACGAGGTGGTCGGCCGTTTCCGCCGACAGCCCGATCTCGAGCGCTCGCTCACGAAATGGTTCCAGTGCAGCGGTCTCGCCGCCCGGCAGCGGCTCTTCATCGGTCCGGGCCTCGCCGGAACGTACCGAAATCCCCCGCTTGGTAAGCTCCGCCAGCACGCGATCAACGGCCTGCGCCGCCATTACCCTAAAGGTCGTGAGCTTTCCGCCTGCGACCGTTACGATGCCCCCGGCGCCGGTTACGATGGCGTGCTCACGGGATCGGCTCGAGGGCTTCCCGTCGTGCTCCGGCGTCAAGAGCGGACGCAGGCCCACCCAGCTACCTCGTACATCGTCCAGGCCGAGACGGGCGTTGGGAAACCGCGCGTTGACGGAGCGGAGCAGGTACACGATATCGTCGGCAGTCGCGACGGCGCTTTCGGGCGGCTCCGGCGCATCGGTGTCGGTGGTTCCGAGGTAGGAGAGATCGCCCCAGGGCAGTGCGAACATGACGCGCCCATCGATCGGGCTTAGAAACGCAATGGCCTCGTGATGTCCCAGCCGGTCGCGTGGAACGATGACATGGACTCCCTTGGTCGTGCGAACCAGCGGCCGGCAGCCGGGCTCTTCCATCGCGCGCAGCCGATCGACCCAGGGCCCGGTAGCGTTCACCAGCGCCGAGGCCCGAATGGTGCCGCGCGAGCCGTTCAGCCGGTCGACCACCCGCGCACCGATCACCCGGTCGCCGGCCCATTCGAACCCGTCCACTGCGGTATAGGTCGCGATGTTCGCTCCCTGCCGTGCCGCAGACCGGGCGGTCGCCAGGACCAGCCGGGCATCGTCGCATTGGGCGTCGAAATACCGCGCGCCGCCAATCAATCCACGCTCCCGAACCATCGGTTCGCGCTCCAACAGGGCACGCTTGCCGAGCATGCGGTGGGGGGCCACATTGCGGAACAGCGCCAGCAGGTCGTAGGCCCACATCCCGGCTGCGAGGCGCCAGAGTGGAATCCGGTCCCCGCGATGCAATGGGAACACGAAGGGGAGCGGGCGCACCAGGTGTGGTGCGATCCCGAGCAGCACCCGGCGCTCCCGGTTCGCTTCCCAAACGAGGTGCAGGTGTCCTTGCTCGAGATAGCGGAGCCCTCCATGGATGAGGCGGCTCGAGCGCGAGCTGGTACCCGAGCCGAGATCCGCTTGCTCGACCAACACCGTCCGCAGTCCTCGCATCGCGGCGTCCCGGGCGATTCCCGCCCCGGTGATGCCTCCGCCGATGATCAACACATCCACCGGCCTGGCGCTCAACGCGCCCAGCGCCGGTCGGCGTAAGGAGTGGCTTGCGTGGCCCTGAGCCCCGTCACCCGTGTCCCGCGTCCCAGCACGTGGTTCTTCTGGCAGGCTCATTTCATCCGCCAGGGCGGGCGCGTGCTGGATCTGGCCTGCGGCGAGGGTCGCCACAGCCTGGCAGCGGCCGCGTTGGGGGCCAACGTCCTGGGCGTCGATCGGGATGCCGAGCAGCTGGCCGCCGCCCGGGACGCGGCGGGGGCGAAGGGACTCAAAGCGGAGTTTCGGGAGGTGGACCTCGAGGCGCCGTGGCCCGAATTCGGCGAGTTCGACGTTCTACTGATGTTCAACTATCTCGACCGCCGGCGGATGGCCGACGTCCTCGCGTGCGTTGCGCCGGGCGGCGTGCTGATCATGGAAACCTTCCTCGACGCCCAGCGCGAGTTGGGCTGGGGGCCGCAGAACGGCGAACATCTGCTTCAGCCGGGCGAGCTCGGGCAACTGGTACGGCCGCTCGAGGTCGTCCACGGACGGGAGGTTCTGGAGCCGGTTGACGCCGAGCGCTGGCGGGCGGTCGCGAGCGTCGTGGCGCAACGGATACAATGATAACGAGCCGCCGTGTCGCCATCGTGGCCGGCGTGCGGACTCCCTTTGCCAAAAGCGGCACGGTTTTTCGGGATGTGCCCGCTGTTCAGCTGGCTCGCTACGCCGCCAAGGAGTTGCTCTACCGCACCGAGATCGACGGCCGGGAAATCGATCAAGTCATCGTGGGGCAGGTCATCGCGTCGGTGCTCACGCCCAACGTCGCGCGCGAGGTGAGCCTCCTCCCTCAGCTGCCGCCGGGAATTCCGGCGTACTCGCTCAACCGGGCCTGTGCTTCAGCGGCCCAGGCACTCACCAACGCCGCCGACCAGATCGAACTGGGGAATGCCGACGTCGTCCTTGCGGGTGGAGTCGAGTCACTTTCGGACATTCCCATTCTGCACTCGCGGCGCTTCAGCCGGATTCTCGTCGAAGCTTCGAAAGCGAAGACGCTGGGTGGTCGCCTGGCTGCATTCGGCCGGGTCCGGCCGCGGGATCTTATTCCGGTTACTCCCGCCATCGCGGAGCCTTCCACCGGTGAAAGCATGGGCCAGTCGGCCGAAAAGATGGCCAAGGAGAACGGGATCAGTCGGGAAGCGCAAGATCGGATTGCGCTCATGAGCCATCTGCGAGCGGCTGCGGGAACCGCCGATGGCAGGCTCACCTCGGAAATCGTTCCCTGGTTCGGTGGCCCCGAGATGGACGATGTGGCAACTACCGACAACGGGATCCGCCCCGACGCCTCGCTCGAGGCGCTGGCGAGCCTCAAGCCGGTCTTCGACCGGCGGTACGGTACGGTCACGGCCGGCAACTCCTCGCCGCTCACCGATGGCGCCGCAGTGGTTCTGCTCATGGCCGAGGAAAAGGCGCGGTCACTCGGCTACGAGCCGCTTGCGTTCATTCGCAGCTATGCCGTGAGTGCGGTGGATCCGGGTTGGCAGCTGCTGATGGGGCCGGCGCTTGCTGTTCCCAAAGCGCTCGAGCGGGCGGGGATCGGCTGGAACGATCTCGGCCTGCTCGAAATCCACGAGGCCTTCGCTGCCCAGGTGCTCTCCAACGTTCAGGCCTGGTGCTCGCAGGCCTGGGCGGAGCGGCTGGGGTTGTCCGCGCCTCTGGGAGAGATCGATTGGGAGAAGACCAACGTGATGGGCGGCTCGATCGCCATCGGACATCCGTTCGGTGCGACGGGCGCCCGATTGGTCACGACACTGGCAAACGAGATGCGGCACCGAAATGTCGAGTTCGGGCTGGTGTCGATCTGCGCGCAGGGAGGAATGGGGTACGCCATGGTGCTGGAGAGGTCGTGAACCTCAAAAGCGTGAACGGTGAACAGTGAACGGTGAACGGGGTTGCTCCGTGAGCGGGAACCCCCCGTTTACCGTTTACCGTTTACCGTTCACGCAGTCTTCCTAATGTCTTCCTTCTCGACCAAAACCGACAACGGCATCGCGACCGTCACCCTCGATCGCACTGATCAGCCGGTCAACACGCTGAGTGCCGACATGGTTGCGGAGTGGGAAGAGCTGCTCGAGCGGCTTCGCGCCGACGTCGGGGTGAGAGGCGTGGTCCTCGTCTCGGGCAAGCCGGACAGCTTTATCGCCGGCGCCGACATCGACCAGTTCTCCCAATTCGCATCGCCTGCCGATGCCGAAGCGCTGAGTAGCAGAGGCCAGGAGATGATGCAGCGGGTGGAGGATTTTCCCAAGCCGATCGTCGCGGCCATTCACGGTGCCTGCGTCGGGGGCGGCTACGAGCTTGCCCTCGCCTGCCATTGGCGTGTCGCGACCGATTCTCCCAAGACCCAGCTGGGTTTGCCCGAAGTCCAGCTGGGTGTCATTCCCGCGCTGGGTGGGTGCGTTCGGTTGCCGCGTCTCATAGGCCCGCGCGCCGCACTCGACATCATTTTGGCCGGAAAGACCGAGCGGCCATCGAAAGCGCTCAAGCTAAGCATGGTGGACGAAGTGGTCCCCCAGAGCATTCTCCGGCAGGTGGCCGCGGCGGCGGCAGATCGGCTCTCCCGCGATGGGAAGCCGAACCGGAACCGGTTTCCCGGCGCAGCTGCCGCATTGGTGGATGGAACCTCCGTCGGTCGACAAGTGATCTATCGAACGGCGCGAAAGCAGGTCCTGAAGAAGAGCGGCGGGAACTATCCCGCGCCGCTCACTGCTCTCGAAGTCGTGAAGATTGGGTTGGAACGCGGGCCGGCCGAAGGGTTCCGCGCGGAACGGGAGCGCTTCGGCGAGCTCGCGCTAAGCCCCATATCCCGCAGGCTGGTGCAGATCTTCTTCGCCACGAACGCTCTCAAGAAGGACGACGGCGTTCCGGCCGGCACCGAAGTAAGTCCACTCCGGGTTCGGCGGCTCGGCATTGTTGGATCGGGATTCATGGGAGCCGCTATCGCCGGGACGGCGGTGCTCAATGCCGAGGTCGAGGCACGCCTCAAGGACTCGGAGCTGCCCCGGGTCGGGAAGGGGCTCAAGGCAGCGCTCGGGATTCTCGACGAGCGGTTGAAACGGCGCAGGCTGACCCGTCCTGAGCACCAGAGGCTGGCCGGCCTCCTCTCCGGCACCGCCGATTACAGCGGGTTCACCCGGCTCGATCTGGTCATCGAGGCGGTGTTCGAAGACCTCGCGGTCAAGCGTCGGGTGTTGGCGGAAGTAGAGGCCGAGATTCCGCCGGAAGCGGTCTTCGCAAGCAATACCTCCACCATTCCCATCCGGGATATCGCTGCCGGCGCCCGCCGACCCGGCCGCGTGGTGGGGATGCATTTCTTCTCGCCGGTGGAGCGAATGCCGTTGTTGGAGGTAATACCAGCCGAACGGACCGATCCATCGACCATCGCTTCGGCGGTTCGTTTCGGCCGCGCCATGGGAAAGACCGTGATTGTAGTCCGGGATCATCCGGGCTTCTGGGTCAATCGGATTCTTTCACCTTATTTGAACGAAGCCGGTGTATTGGTCGAAGAGGGCGCGCCAATCGAGCTGATCGACAGCGCGATGACCCGTTGGGGCTTTCCGGTGGGCCCAGTGACGCTGCTGGACGAAGTCGGTCTCGACGTGGCCCAGAAGGCCGCCAAGGTCATGCATGGGGCGTTCGGCGAACGGCTCACACCATCGTCGGTCGTTGGTCGGATGCTGGACGACAACCGGCTTGGCAGGAAGAACGCGCGCGGGTTTTACGTCTATCAGGAAGGGCACAAGACCGGCGTCGACGAGCGGGTCTATCGGGTGCTGGGCGTGAAGCCGCGGGAAGGGCTCAAGCTCGAGGCCGTGCAGCAGCGGTTGGCTTATCTGATGCTCAACGAGGCAGCACTCGCCTTCGCGGAAGGCGTGGTCCGCAACGCCCGCGACGGCGACATCGGCGCCATCTTCGGCATCGGCTTCCCCCCGTTTCGGGGCGGCCCGCTCCGGTTCATCGACGATCTTGGCGTGGGCCAAGTCGTTGATACGCTCAGGCGGCTGCAGACAGAGCATGGCGCCCGCTTTGCGCCAGCACCGGTGCTGCTGGAAATGGCGAGGAAAGGCGAGCGGTTCCACCCCGAGTGAGTCTTGCCATTCAGCGCCTGGGCGGGGCCGTGTTGGTTGGCCTGCTGCTCGGCTACGGAGGCTTGGTGGGGATTTTGGCCTGGGCGGAAGACCGACTGGTGTTTCCGGTCACCCCGTGGACCCGAAAGTTGGCGGCTCCCCGCATCGACCTGAATCTCCATCCCAAGCGAGTTACCACGACGGCTGTCGATGGAGCTCACCTGGTCGGATGGCTCATGGCCGGCGACGACGCAGCTCCGTGGATGCTGATCTTTCACGGGAATGCCGGGAATATCGCCGATGGTGGAAGACCCGACCATTACGCGCGTCTGCGCGCTCTCGGCCTCAACGTCCTGACCTTCGATTACCGAGGCTACGGCGAAAGCGACGGGGTCGCTACCGAAGTCGGTCTGTACCGTGACGCCGACGCAGCCTTCCGTTTCCTGCTCGACTCACTCCAGGTTCCGGCGGCTCGGATCTGGATTTTCGGCCATTCGCTGGGGAGTGCCGTCGCGGTGGATCTGGCCAGTCGCGTCGAGGCGGCTGGGCTGATTCTCGAGGGGGCATTTACCTCAGCTCCAGATGCTGCGCGCTATGCCTACCCGTTCGTGCCGGTGCGTACCCTCATGCACAATCGGTTTGCGTCGGACGAAAAGATCGGACGGGCTCGAATGCCGAAGCTTTTTCTTCATGCGACCGAGGATCGTGTGATACCGATCACGCTGGGGCGACTGCTTTTCGACAAGGCCTCCGGATCGAAGCGATTCGTCACGCTGCATGGCGGCCACGATGACGCGTTCTTGGTGGATTCGGCCCGCTATTTCACTGCCGTTGCGGCGTTTTTGCCACAGTTCTGAGTTGAGACAAAGTTGTTGCACGTATTGACAGCGCTATCTGTTCGACACACCTTCTCGCCACTCAAGATGGACTAGCTGAAACGGCCCGGTGCCTGCTCTGGTACCCAGGGTCTCCAATCAGACAAACGCAAACGTGATGATCCCGAGGCACCTCTCGCCGGCAGTCGTGGCCGTCGGATGTGCCGAGCGTGGGCGAGGCGCCCCGCATGAATCGATCGCCTTTGCGTTGGTCACCCTCTCACCAAAGGTCCTGTCATGCGGTTCAATCCAATTCTTGTTTGGGGCGGCACAGCGTTGCTTGTGGGCCTTACGGCCTGTCAACAGGATTCAGCGCCAACTTCTCCTTCCGACCGCCCCTCGATTTCCGCCAAGCAATCTTCTACTTCCGGTTCTCTCTATCTCCTTTCGTTCGGCCCAAACGCGCCCGCCGACCTCCAGGCTCGGCTGGCCGCCGCCGGAGGTAAGGTCAAGAAGATTTCGAGAGAAGCGGGCATCGCCAAAGTCGAGTCCAATGCCGCGAATTTCGCAGCTTTGGCGGCAGCAATTCCGGGCGTCGATGCCGTCATCAAGAATCGGGTCATTCGGTGGATTGACCCGAACCAGCGAGTCTACAAGGCAAAGACCACGAACAAGCCGCGCGGCGTCAAGGGACACAGCATTGGCGACAATGAGACGTTCTTCGGGTCGCAATGGGACATGATTGCGATCCATGCCCCCCAAGCCTGGGACTTGGGTGCGAGGGGAACGGGCGTTCGCGTGGCTGTTCTCGATGGTGGCCTCAACGACACTCACGTCGACCTGGCCGGCAGCGTTGATGTCCAATGCTCGGCCTCGATGGTGGACGGATTCGCGTTTAATCAGGACTTCGATCCCGACGGATTTTCCCACGCGACTCACGTCGCAGGCATCATTGCCGCTCGCGACAACAGCGTCGGCACGATCGGTGTTGCACCCGGCGCTACCATCATCGGTGTCAAGGTCCTTCAGGAAGGATCCGGGTCGTTCGAGGACGTCATCGACGGCATTCTGTACGCCGCTGACCCATCGAGCACGCCCGGGAAACAGGGATGCGCTCGGGCGGACATCATCAATCTGAGCCTCGGGGCCACATTCGAACCCGAGAAAGGCGATAAGGCTTTCCTCAAGGTCCTGGACAGGGCGACGACGTTCGCCGACAAGCATGGTGTTCTGGTGATTGCGGCGGCGGGCAATGAGGGGCTGAACTTCGACCAGGCGAAGACGTTCGTGTCGGTGCCGGCCCAGTCGGCGAGGGTCCTCGCCGTCTCGGCGACTGCACCGGTTGGGTTTGCGCTGGGCGCCACGAACTTCACCAGACTCGCGTCGTACTCCAATTTCGGGAAGGCGATCGTCGATTTTGCGGCTCCAGGCGGAGACGCCGCACTCCCGGGCGACGATCTCTGCACAATTGCGCCCATAACTGTCCCATGCTTCGTCTTCGACTTCGTTCTCAGTCCCGCTACTCTCGCACCCGACAACACCGGCTACTTCTTCGCGGCCGGAACCAGCCAGGCCACGCCGCATGTTGCCGGCGTCGCGGCGCTGATCCTCGCGAAGCATGGTGGATCAGGATCTATGAAGCCTGACCAACTGAAGGCAGCACTGCTCCAGTCCTCTGACGACGATGGCAAGCCTGGCTTCGATGCGGTTTACGGGCACGGGTTCGTGAACGCGCTCGCGGCTGTGCAGTAACTCCGTAACCAAGAGCCCGCCGGGTCGGCAACGACCCGCGGGCTTTTTTCTTGGGTGCTGTTGGCGCAGGCTCGCCTGCGTGCACCGTCCATTGCTAACTGGAAAAACGCTGGATGGCCTGACGGGCCGGCGCCGACACTACCAGCGTGCCGCTCAGCCGAGCTCGCGCGGGCAAGAGCTCACGCCAGTGATCACATCCCTGCCACAGCACTTTTTTTAGCTCCGACATTGCGGCAGAGTTGCTTGCCGCGAGTTGGCCCGTCAGCGCGGCAATTCTGGTGTCGAGGTCGGCGACGTTGGCATGGAGCTCGGCAAAGAGTCCCCGCTCATGCGCCCACTCCGCGCTTCGCCAGCTCGCCGCGTCGATGCCAAGCGCAGCGTAGTTAGCGGCGCCGATCTTTCGTTCGATGACAGGCCCGACCACGAAGGGACCGATCCCTACCATAAGCTCGCTCAGCTTTACTTGTGCCGCAGTGGTCGCAAGTGCGTAATCGGAAGCCGCCACGATGCCGACTCCACCACCCACGGCTTTGCCATGTACGCGGGTGACGATGAGCTTGGGGCAGTCCCGCATGGCGTTGATCAGATTGGCGAACCCCATGAAGAAGCGGGTGCCGCCCTCGACATCCGATATTGCGGCCAGCTCGGCGAACGACGCGCCGGCACAGAAGGCCCCGCTGCCCTCGCTGCTGAGCACGATGACGTTGACCTTATCGTCGTTTCCCAGATCGGTAATGCTTGCTGCCAAATCGGCGAGCAACGTACCGGGGAGTGAGTTTCCTTTCGGATGCCCGAAGGCGAGGGAGCCAACGCCGTCGCTCACGCGACTTGCGACGCTGCCCTGGTCCTGCGCGGATTGCTGAGTCACGGCTTCCCTTCGTTCATGGGGACCGATACAATTGCAAATGCAAGGTAGCAGTTGCCGGAGGACTTTCCAGGCACCTTGTAGGGTCCGGTTAAGCTGATGAGGCACAACGAGATGGCTAGCACACCCGCAATGGCAGACAGTGCTTTCGACGCCGCCTTCGAGGCTCGCATCGCCGCTGGCGAGACAATCGAGCCCAAGGACTGGATGCCGGAGCGATACCGGCAACAACTCATGCGGATGATGTCCCAGCACGCCCACTCCGAGATCGTGGGTATGCTGCCCGAGGGGAACTGGATTACCCGCGCTCCGTCGCTGCGCCGGAAACTGTGCCTGCTGGCCAAGGTCCAGGATGAAGCCGGACACGGGCTGTACATCTATTGCGCCACCGAAACCCTGGGTGTCGATCGGGCTCAGTTGATCGATCAGCTCCTCACCGGCAAGGCGAAATACTCCAGCATCTTCAATTATCCGACGTTGACGTGGGCGGATATCGGCGTGATCGGCTGGTTCGTCGACGGAGCCGCTATCGTGAACCAGACTGTGCTCGCCAAGGCATCGTACGGCCCGTACGCCCGCGCAATGGTTCGGATCTGCAAGGAAGAGAACTTTCACAAGCGCCAGGGCTTCGAGATCGTGGCTACGATGGCCGCGGGGACACCGGGTCAGCAGGCGATGGTGCAGGATGCGGTCAACCGGTGGTGGTGGCCGACGCTGATGATGTTCGGCCCGAGCGATGCAAACTCTCCGAACAGCGCTGAGCTGCTTCGCTGGCGAGTCAAGCGATTCAGCAACGACGAGCTGCGCCAGCGCTTTGTCGATCTGACGGTGGCGCAGGCCCAGGCCGTCAAGCTCACGCTGCCCGACCCCAAGCTCCGCTACAATACCGAAACCAGGCACTGGGAATTCGGCGAGATCGACTGGGCGGAGTTCAAGCAAGTGATCAGCGGAAACGGTCCCTGCAACCGCGAGCGACTGGCGGCTCGACGGGCGGCGCACGACAACGGCGCCTGGGTGCGCGAAGCCGCCGCGGCCTACGCGGAAAAGCAGCGTCGCGCCGGCGCTGCTAGTGCGGCCTGAGCCGTCGGCAAATGGCGGCAAGCACCGATCAGGCGGACGGAGCGAGCGGCGAGGGGCCGCTCTGGGAGGTGTTCACTCAGGAGAAGCAGGGTGCCCCGCACGAGCATGCGGGCAGCGTACACGCCCCCGATGCGGAGATGGCCCTGCAAAACGCTCGCGACGTGTATGCCCGTCGCGGCGACATCGTCAGCGTCTGGGTCGTCCCCAGCTCTGCCATCATCGCCTCCAGTCCGGGAGAGAGCGGACCCTTCTTCGATCCCGCCGATGACAAGCCCTACCGCCATCCCCAGTTCTACAAGACCCCCCGCGGCGTCCGCGTCTACTGAGGGTTCGGTGAATCCGCTGTTCGAATGTCTGCTGCGCCTGGGCGACGATCGCCTGGTCCTGGGTCATCGGCTCTCGGAGTGGTGCGGGCACGGGCCCGCGCTCGAGGAGGACATTGCGCTGGCCAACGTGGCGCTCGACCTGATCGGTCAGGCCTCGCACTTCCTGCGACTTGCGGGAACGGTCGAGGGTCGTGGACGAGACGAGGATGCGCTTGCCTATCACCGGGACGCCATCGACTATCGCAACATCAAGCTGGTCGAGCTTCCGAACGGCGACTTCGGCCGCACGATCGTCCGCTCATTTCTATTCGATGCCTGGAGTGTGCTGTCGCTCGAGAAGCTGGTGGAGTCGAGCCACGCCGAGCTGGCCGGCATCGCAGCCAAAGCTCACAAGGAAGCGCGTTATCACGTCCGGCACAGTGGCGAATGGGTGATCCGCTTGGGCGACGGAACCGACGAGAGCCACCGGCGGACCCAGAGCGCGTTGGACGACCTGTGGCCTTACATCGGGGAGTTGTTCGCGTCCGATGAGGTGGACAAGGCTCTTGCGAATGGCATCGCCCCGGATCCAGCGAGTCTCGAACCCGCCTGGCGCGACGTGGTCTCCGACGTGGTCCGTCGCGCCACGCTCACCTTGCCGCCCGATGGCTACATGCATTCCGGCGCCCGCGAGGGCCGCCATACCGAACACCTGGGCCATCTGCTCGCCGAGATGCAGATCCTGGCCCGCTCGCACCCGGGAGCAAAGTGGTGACCGCCACTGACGCGCAAACAGCCGCTCTGCTCGAGGTGCTGCACGGCGTGCCGGACCCGGAAGTCCCGGCGCTCGACATCGTGGAGCTGGGGATTGTGCGAAAGGTCGAGCGACGCCCGGATGGAGTTGTTGTCGTAGAGGTCACGCCGACTTACTCAGGGTGCCCGGCGATGCGGACGATCGAAGAAGAAATCGTCGTCGCGCTGCGCGCCAACGGCTATGAGCGGGTCGAGCTACGCACGGTGTACACGCCGGCCTGGACCACCGACTGGCTCAGTGACGAGGCGAAAGCAAAACTCAAGGCCTACGGGATTGCGCCGCCGGGACGGGCTGTAGCGGCGCAGACTCTGGTGCCCTTGATCGCTACGATTCGTCGCGCGGCCTGCCCCTATTGCGGCTCGAGCAACACCGAGCGAAGAAGCGAGTTCGGATCGACTGCCTGCAAAGCCATCCACTACTGTCACCACTGCCATCAGCCGTTCGAAGAGTTCAAGGCTCTCTAGTCCAGCCTTCGATCTCCTTCACCCAGCGGGTCAAAAACGCATTCGCCTGGAAGCCGTCCAGCACGCGGTGGTCGATGGTGAGGGTGACGTAGCACATCGGCCGCACCTCGATCGTCTCTCGCCCATCGCGTTCCCGGACCACGGGACGGGGCTCCACTTTGCCGATGCCCAGAATGGCGGACTGAGGCTGCGGAATGATGATCGGACTCGCAACCAGGCTGCCACTCACACCGTGGTTCGAGATCGAAAAGGTCCCGTGCTGCACGTCGGCGGGAGTGAGAGCGCCCTCCCGGGCCCGCTGGGTGAGATCCTGCAACCGCCCGGCGATGCCGGGCAGATCGAGCGTCTGCGCTCGATGGATGATCGGCACGATTAGCCCGCCCTCCGGCAGCGCGGTCGCCACTCCGATATTGCAGTCCTCGAACAGCTCGAGCGCGTCGTCGTGCCAGCGGCTGTTGACTTCGGGCACAGCTTGGAGAGCAATGACGCTCGCTCGCACGAAGTAGGCGGTGTAGGTGAGCTTAGTGCCGCTGGCCTCGAGAGCAACCTGATGCGCAGCCCGATCAGCCACGACCGCTGACAAATCCGCCTCGAAGACCGCGGTTACATGCGGAGCCACCGCGATGCTCTGAACCATGTGCTGGGCAATGCTGCGCCGCATCGCGCTGTGCGGCACCCGGCGGCTCGGCCCGAGACCGGAGCTCCCAGCTCGAGGCGCCGCGGCTCGAGCTGCGATGTGGGCTTCGACATCCTGAACCGTGAGTCGGCCGCCCTTCCCGCTGCCCCGAATCGCCGAAGCGTCGAGCTTGTGCTCGGCCAGGAGCCTTCGCACCGCCGGAGTCAGCTCGGCAGGTGCCGGCGCGTCGAGGGAGGTCGACGCCTTCGCCGGGGCCGCTCCGGCGGAGATCGACGCAGGCGCTCCGGTCGCGGCCCCGATCTCGATGCGCGCCAAAACGTCACCCGGCTCGACTGCCTGCTCCGACGGCTTGAGAATTTCGCGCAGCACTCCGCTCGCCGGGGCCGCGATCTCCACGGTCACTTTGTCGGTGTTGATCTCGAGCAGCGGCTCGTTTTCGGTCACCGCGTCACCGATCCGCTTGAACCAGGTTCCCACGACCATTTCCGTTCCCTCGGCCTGGTCCGTCGGCACCGCGACGTCAACTAATTCCGCCATTCCCAATCCTCGTTAGAACTCGAGCAGCTCGCGCATCTTGCCCCCGATTCCCTCCACGCTGGGGAGGACCTCATTCATGAGGGAAACGTTGTACGGAGTGGGCACATCGGGAATTGCAAGCCGAGAGATTGGCGCATCGAGGTTGAGGAAGGCTTCCTCCGCTACCACCGCCGCCACCTCTGCCCCGAATCCCGCGGTGAGCGTGTCCTCGTGAACGATGAGGCAGCGGCGAGTCTTTCGCACGGAGGCGAGTACGGCGGCTCGGTCCCACGGCGCCACGGTGCGAAGGTCGATCACCTCGATCGAGTCCCCCACGTCCCGGGCAGCGCGCTCGCAGCGCTCTACCATGGCACCCCAGGTGACGACGGTGAGCCGCTCTCCGGCAAAAACCACCCTCGCCCGACCGAACGGAATCGCGAAATTATCTCCTGGATACGGGCGTCGGGCCGATGCCGCATCCAGCAACGCCCGGTGCTCGAAGAAGATCGTCGGATCGTTGCTGCGAAGCGCCGTGCGAAGGAGTCCCACCGCATCCTCGGCATTGGAAGGAATGCAAACCTGCCAGCCAGGAGCGTGAGCCCAGAGCACCTCGCCACAGACACTGTGCCAGGGATCGCCGCACTTGGGCGCGTACCCACCAGGCATGCGGACGACGATCGGGGCGGCAAATCTATTGTGAGTTCGCCACCGCATGGTCCCGCAGTTGTTGAGTTGCTCAGTCGCGGGATCGGCGTACTTGCGGAATTGGATTTCCGGGACGGGCAGAAGACCGCAGAGCGCCAGCCCCACCGCCCGCCCGATGATGCCTTCTTCCGAAAGGCTGGTGTCGAATACGCGCTGCTCGCCGAAAGCTGCCTGGAGTCCCATCGTTGCGGCGTGAACACCGCCTTTGGGGCCGACGTCCTCCCCAAAGATGAGCATCCGGGGATTGATCTTGAGCTCGTGCTCCAGCGTTCGCCGGATCGCGGTCAGCAGGTTGATACGTGCGGGTTCCGGTTGGGCCTCGGTGGTTGTCGAAGGGAACTTGTGTCCGGCGGGAGCCAGCCCCCCGACCAGCTGAACGTCGGGCATGCCGTCAGCTCGCGTCTCCGTGCGCACGTATCGAGAAACCTCGGAGGGCGGCGGATCGGGGCGGGCCAGCGCCTCCGCGAGGGCCGCATCTACGTCGGTCTTGACCTTTTCCTCGATCGCCGAGATCTCCGACCCTGCCAGTGTCCCGGCGCGAAGGAATTCGTAGAGCCTGGGAAGCGGATCGCGCGCCTGCTCCTGAGTCAGTCGCTCCTTACCCTTGTAGGCTTGCGTATCCTGTGCCGAGTGGCCGCTGAGCCTTGGCACAGTGAGACGGACCAACGCGGGTCCCTTGCCGGTGCGCACGTGGTGGACCAGGTCCTGGAGCTGGGAAGCGGCTTGCACGGGGTCGGCTCCATCGCCGTTCCGGACCAGCAGGTTCCGAAAGGCAGCGAGATTTGCTGCAATGTCACCGCCCGGCGTCTGGAAGCTGGCTGGGACGGAGATGCCGTAGCCGTTGTCTTCGATGTAGAAGAGCAAGGGAAGCGACAACGTCGTCGCCATGGTGAGCGCCGACCAGAACCCGTTCGTGGCGACCGACGCCTCGCCGCCCAGCACCACCCCGATCGCCCCGTCGTAACTTCGATCGTTCAGAACGTTGCGATGGTAGACGATTCCCTGCGCCCACCCCGCGGCCGGGGTGTATTGCGACCCCACGTCACCCGACATCGGGAGCACTATGGCGCCCCTGGCCTGGGGCAGATTGCAAACCACGCCGATGTCTCGGCCGTTGCTGAACCCACCTGACTTCCCCATGGGCGACGCGAACGCGTCTTCCAGCGAAAGACCCAGCGTGAGCAGCATTGGCCGCGAGCGGTAATACGCGCCCACTGCATCACGGGGGTGAGTCAGCAACGAGCCCAGAATGATCTGGGCCATCTCATGTCCGCGGGCGGAGAACTGGTACAACACCTTTCCCTGAGGGACGAGTTTGGCTTCTTCGATGTCGTCGAGGGCTCGAGAGGCCAGGGTGAGATAGAGCACCCGTCGCCAATCGATCGGGCTCTCCACCTGGTGACCGGCCGGCGCGCGGGCCTCACTCACTCCCATCGAGCCCCGCATCGTGATCGCGCTCCGTTTGGTACACCGTTCCGCGGAAAAGAGCGACTACTGCGCCGTCTTCCCGAGTAACGCGCACCCGGTAGTATGCCAGTCGCCGGCTGGTCGCCTCTTGCTTAGCGTCGGCGGTGAGGACGTCGCCGAGCTGCACCGGCGCCGGGTAAGTCATGCTGTTTTCGATGCTGACCGTCACCTTGCCTCCGGTGTTGCTGGCGAAGGCCAACGCGCTGTCGGCGAAAGCAAACGTCACGCCGCCATGACACACGCCGAACCCGTTGGTCATTTCCGGTCGTACTTTCATGCGCAACGTTACCCCACCAGGGCGGACATCGAGGAGTTCGACGGCCAGCCAGCGACTGAACGCATCGTTAGCCAGCATGTGCTGAACGATTGCACTGGCTCGGCGCTCGGCGGTCGTAGAGTGCGCGGTCACGACCGGAGCGTGCCCCCGGAGCGAGCCAATTGCCGGAGCAAAGGGCTGGGCCGATAACGGTCTTCGCCGTATTCGGTCTGCAGCGCCTCCAGCTTCCTGAGCGTCGCCTCGTACCCCAGTTCCTCGCCCCAGGCGATCAATCCCTTGGGATAGTTGACACCTTTCACCATGGCAAGATCGACGTCCGCGGGCGTCGCCACTCTCCAGAACACCGCGTCCACTGCCTCGTTGACCAGCATGGCCAGGATACGATCCAGGATCGAGCGACCCAGCGACTCGTCTTCCCTGGGCCGCGGTCGGGCGGCGCCGTCGCGGTAATCGTAGTAGCCCTGACCGGTCTTGCGTCCCAACAGATTGGCATCGACCAGCCGTCGCTGCGTGAGAGAAGGCTTGTAACGCGGATCGAAAAAGAAACCCTCGTACACCGCAGTGGTGACGGCGAAGTTGACATCATTTCCGATCAGATCCATCAGCTCGAAGGGGCCCATGCGAAACTCACCGAAGGTGCGCATCGCCCAATCGATCGTTGCACAGTCTGCGATGCCTTCCTCAAGGATCCGCAGCGCTTCCCCATAGAAGGGCCGCGCGATTCGGTTCACGATGAAGCCCGGTGTATCGGTGGCGATTACCGCGGTCTTCTTCCATTGGCTCACCAGCCTGCAACAACCGTCCACGATTGGCTTCGACGTCGCATGGCCGCGCACGATCTCGACCAGCGGCATCACCGGTGCCGGGTTGAAGAAGTGGAGGCCGAGGACTCGCTCAGGCGTGCGGCAGGCAGCGGCAATGCTGGTGACGGATAACGCCGAGGTGTTAGTGGCCAGGATGGTGTCGGAAGCGACTACTTGCTCGAGCGCCGCGAAGCACTCGCGCTTGGCAGAGAGCCGCTCGACGATCGCTTCGATGACCAGACCACATGACGCGAACCAGCCGAAATCCTGCCCGGCGGCATAGTGAATGCGGCGAGTAACCGATTCCGCGGCGGGCGCCGTAAGGCGCCCCTTCTCGACCTCGCGGTTGAGCGTCTTCTCGATTCCGACCCGCGCCCGGGCGACGGCCACCTCGTCGACGTCCTGCAAGATGACTGCGTGCCCGGCGACGGCGGCAACCTGGGCAATGCCGCTGCCCATGGCACCGGCTCCCAGGACACCAACCGAGATCAGCTCCGGCTCCGATGCTTGCACCAGTCAGCGTCCGGTGAAGCTTGGCTTTCGTTTGGCGAGAAACGCCGCAACCCCCTCGGCGTAATCCGCGCTGCGGCCGGCCGTGCCTTGCAGCTCCGCCTCGAGCGCTAGCTGAGCATCGAGATCGTTGACCAGCGACGCGTTGAGCAAGCGCTTGGTGAGGCCGAGTCCGACGGTCGGCTGGGTTGCGAGCTGGGTCGCGAGCTTGGTGGCGTCTTCGAGGAGTGTTGCCGCCGGACAAACCCGGTGGATCAGCCCGATCTCAGCCGCCTGCGTCGCGGTGATCTTCTCGCCGAGCATCGTAAGCGCGATTGCGCGTGCGAGCCCGACCAGGCGAGGAAGGAAGAAGCTCCCGCCAGTATCCGGCACGAGGCCGATCTTGGCGAACGCCTGCACGAAGGAGGCCTCTTCAGCAGCTAAAACCAGGTCGCATGCCAACGCGAGATTGGCGCCGGCGCCTGCGGCGACACCGTTCACCGCGCACACGACAGGCTTCTCGATGGTGCGTAGGCCCTTGACCAGCGGGGTGTAGACCTTTCGGGCGTGAGCGGCAAAGTCCTTCACTGAAGATCCTGGCTTCACCTCATCGAGATCCTGCCCGGCACAGAACCCGCGCCCGGCCCCGGTAATGAGCAGCGCACGAATTTCGCTGTCCCGAGTGGCGTGAGTGAGCGCATCCTGCAGCTCGCCCGACATCTCGGCGTGGATGGCGTTGAGCACCTCGGGGCGGTTCAGGGTGATTTTCGCGACGCCCTGAGTGACTTCGACGAGAATGAATCGATAAGTCATCGACGGTGTGTGCGCTGGTGAGGCAAGCTGACAAGGGTGAACAATATATCTACATTTCCAAGGCTAAGGTGGGGTCGTTGACTTTTCAGGCGAGTGGCAATGAGACCGGTTTATCTCGTTGACGGTGTTCGCACACCGATTGGAAGCTTCGGCGGCAGTCTGTCCCATGCGCGCGCGGACGACCTCGCGGCGCACGTCATCGCCAAGCTGCTCGAGCGCCATCCCGACATCGATAAAGAACGTATCACCGACGTGGTGTTCGGTTGCGCCAACCAGGCCGGCGAAGATAACCGGAACGTCGCCCGCATGGCCGCCCTGCTTGCGGGACTGCCGGTTTCCGTTCCGGGTGAGACGGTCAACCGGCTCTGCGCCAGCGGCATGAGTGCCGTCGCCAACGCGGCTCGGGCCGTGAGTCAGGGTGACGGTGATCTCTACATCGCGGGCGGTGTCGAGCAGATGACGCGCGCGCCGTACGTGCTGTCCAAATCCAGCCAGCCGTTCGCGCGCAATATGGAGCTGTTCGACACCAGTCTGGGATGGCGCTTCATCAACCCCAAAATGCGTGAACGGTACGGCGTCGACTCCATGGGGCAGACCGCCGAAAACGTCGCAGAAGAGCTGAGCATTAGCCGCGCTGACCAGGACGCGTTCGCACTCTGGTCCCAGCAAAAGACCGCGGCTGGCCAGAAGCGCTGCCGGTTCCAGCGCGAGATCGTGCCGGTATCGGTTCCCGGCGCCGGTCGGGGTGAGCCGGCCAGAGCATTCGAGCAGGACGAGTTTCCCCGTCCCGACTCTTCGATCGAAGGACTCACCAAGCTCAAGCCGGCCTTCCGCACCGACGGTAAGGGCAGCGTCACTGCGGGTAACTCGTCGGGAATCAACGACGGCGCCTGCGCATTGCTGATCGCCTCGGAAGACGCGGTCCGCGACTATGGGTTCACTCCGCTGGCGCGCATCCTGACGACCTCGGTGGCGGGCGTCGAGCCGCGCACAATGGGACTCGGGCCCGTTCCCGCCACCAAAAAGATTCTTGCCAAGACGAAGCTTACGCTCGGCGACATGGACGTGATCGAGCTCAACGAGGCGTTCGCGGCGCAGGTGCTGGGCTGTACCCGACAGCTGGGGCTCGCCGATCAGGACCCTCGCGTCAATCCCAACGGCGGCGCCATCGCCCTGGGTCATCCGCTCGGCATGTCGGGCGCGCGGCTCCTGCTCACGGCGGCACATGAGCTCAAGGAGACCGGGAAGCAACATGCGCTCTGTACAATGTGCGTCGGCGTCGGGCAGGGCATGGCGACGATCATTGCGCGGGCTTAGCGCGCAGTGAGTAACATCTTCTCCTTCGAAGGCTTCACCCCGGTAGTACACGAATCGGCGTTCATCCATCCCAACGCAACGGTTACCGGCAACGTCATCATCGGGAAGGATGTCTACGTGGGGCCCGGCGCTGCCATCCGTGGCGACTGGGGTGGCGTGGTGATCGAGGACGGTTGCAACGTCCAGGAGAACTGCACCATCCACGTGTTCCCGGGCGCTACTGTAGTGCTGGAAAGCAGCGCACACATCGGACACGGCGCGGTCGTGCACGGCGCGCGTATCGGGCGGAACGCTCTCGTGGGAATGAACGCGGTGGTCATGGATCGGGCGGTGGTGGGTGCGGAGTCCATTGTTGGGGCGCTTTCATTCGTTCCGTCGGAGATGGTCATCCCGGCGCGCTCCGTTGTCGCCGGCAATCCGGCCCGGGTCGTCAAAGGCGTTTCGGACCAGATGCTCGATTGGAAAACCGAGGGAACCCGGCTCTACCAGTCACTGCCAGGCAGGCTGCACCGATCACTCCGCGCGTGCGAACCACTGCGGGACCTGCCAACTGACCGACCGGACCAGCCCACGTCGTATCAGACCTGGCACGAGACCCGCTCGCCGTCACCGGCCGAGGGAGACTAGAACGATGCGGTTGCAGAGTTACGCGCAGGGTCAATGGGTCACTGGCTCAGGCAAGGCGACCGATCTCTTCCATGCGGTCACCGGGGAAAAGGTGGCGGAGGCGACCAGCGAAGGGCTCGACTTCAAGTGCATGTTGGAGTACGGTCGCACCGTCGGAGGTCCCGAGCTTCGGGCGATGACGTTCCATCAGCGGGCGCGCATGCTGAAGGCGATGGCCCAGCACCTGATGGCGAACAAGGATGAGCTCTACCAGGTCTCGGCCGCCACGGGGGCGACCAAGGCAGACTCGTGGATCGATATCGAGGGCGGCATCGCCACATTCTTCACTTACGCCAGTCTGGGGCGGCGTGAGCTCCCCGACGAGACGTTCTATGTAGACGGCTCGGTGGAGCGCCTCTCGAAGGGCGGGACATTTCTCGGCCGCCACGTGTGCGTGCCGCTCGAGGGCGTGGCCGTGCACATCAATGCCTTCAACTTCCCCTGCTGGGGAATGCTGGAAAAGCTCGCGCCGACTTTTCTCGCCGGAATGCCCGCCATCGTGAAGCCGGCAACGGTCACATCATTCCTCGCCGAACGCCTGGTACGGTTGATGGTGGGCGCCGGCATCCTCCCCGAGGGTGCGCTGCAGGTCATCTGCGGCGGGGTTGGCGATCTTCTGGACCACCTGACCTGTCAGGACGTGGTCACCTTCACCGGATCTGCGGGGACGGGCCGGAAGCTCAAGAGCCATCCCCGGGTCGTGAGCGAGTCGGTGCGGTTCAATCTGGAGGCTGACTCTCTCAACTACTGCATCCTTGGACCCGATGCCGCACCCGGCTCGGAGGAGTTCGACCTCTTCATCAAGGAGGTCGCCAGGGAAATGACGGTAAAGGCAGGGCAGAAGTGCACCGCAATTCGCCGCACCTTCGTTCCAGACGGCATGACCAACGATGTGGTCCGCGCACTTTCCAAGCGGCTGGCCGGCACCCCGCTCGGCGATCCCTCGGTGGAGGGAGTCCGCATGGGACCTCTGGCGGGACGGGCCCAGGTCGGCGAAGTCGGCGGCAGCGCCGAGCGCATCGGCGCCGTGTGCGAGCGAGTGTACGGCGATCCGGCACATTTCGACGTCGTCGGCGCAGACAAGACCAAGGGCGCGTTCTTCCCCTCGATCGTGTACTACTGCGATCAGCCGTTCCGGAAATCGGAGCCGCACGACATCGAAGCGTTCGGCCCCGTGAACACGCTCATGCCCTATCGGGAGCTGGACGAGGCGGTCGCGTTGGCTCGGCTCGGCCGCGGCAGTTTGTGCGGCTCGGTGGTGACGGCCGACGAAGGCGTGGCGCGCGACGTCGTGCTCGGGACCGCGGCATACCATGGGCGTCTGATGGTGCTGAATCGCCACAACGCAAAGGAGTCCACCGGGCACGGCTCTCCGCTGCCATACCTGATCCACGGCGGACCAGGCCGCGCGGGCGGTGGTGAAGAGATGGGTGGCGTCCGCGGTGTCCTGCACTACATGCAACGCTCGGCGGTCCAGGGAACGCCGGCAACGTTGACGGCAGTGGGACGTCAGTGGGTGAAGGGTGCTCAGGAGTTGGCCGACGGTATTCATCCGTTTCGGAAGCACTTCGAGGAGCTACGCATTGGCGAGACCTGGCTCACCCATTCCCGCACCGTCACCGAAGCCGACATCGTGAATTTCGCCGGGATCAGTGGGGACTTCTTCTACGCCCACATGGACGACGGCGCCGCCAAGGCTTCGATCTTCGAGCGGCGAGTAGCGCACGGGTATTTTGTGCTTTCGGCGGCGGCCGGTCTCTTCGTCGATCCCGCCCCCGGTCCGGTTCTCGCGAATTACGGTCTCGACAATCTTCGCTTCGTCAAGCCGGTCTATCCGGGGGACACGATCCGGGCGCGCCTCACCTGCAAGCAGAAGACGGCCAAGGATACCGTGGACGGCCAGGTCCCCCAGGGAGTCGTGGCCTGGGATGTGGAAGTGACCAATCAGAATTCAGAGCCGGTGGCGGTCTACACCATTCTCACGCTGGTCAAGCGAAAGGCGGCATCGTGACGGGAGTCGCGCGGCGGCTGGATGGTCTCGAAGGATCCCGCATCCTGGCCATCGCCGACGAAGTCCGGGCGCTGCAGGCCAGCGGTCGCAAGATCTGCAATCTGAGCATCGGCGACTTCGATCCCCGTGAGTTTCCCATTCCGCGGCTGCTGATGGAGCGGATCGAAGCCGCGCTGAGCCGGGGAGAGACGAATTACCCGCCGTCGGCGGGCGTCGCCAACCTTCGCGAGCAGGTGTCGGCCCTCTACCTGAGGGAATTCGGCCTCTCGATTCCAGCCTCGTCCGTGATCATCACGGGCGGGGCCCGCCCGGGGTTGTTCGCCGCCTACCAGCTGTTGGTCGATCGCGGTGACCGAGTCGTCTTTCCGGTCCCCTCGTGGAACAACGATCACTACTGCGCCCTTTCGGGAGCGACCCCAGTTCCGATCGAGTGCGGGAAGTCCACCGCGTTCCTGCCCAGCGCCAGGATGATCGCGGCCTCCCTTCGCGACGCGCGGATGCTGGTCCTCAACTCACCGGTCAACCCGACCGGCACCGCGTTCGATGCTGCCACGCTGGGCGCCATCTGCGACGCGGTGCTCGAGGAAAATGAGCGCCGTTCCGACGACGAGCCGCCGCTCTACCTGCTCTACGATCAGGTGTACTGGATGCTCACGTTCGGCGGTCTCAAGCACGTGGTCCCGTCTGTGCTGCGGCCCGAAATTGCGCCGTACACGATTCTGGTTGACGGGATCTCCAAGGTTTTTGCCGCAACCGGCCTTCGAGCCGGGTGGATCTGCCCGCCGGCGCCGCTCGCAGCGCAATTCAGCGCGTTCCTCGGTCACGTCGGCGCGTGGGCACCTCGCCCGGTGCAGGTTGCCACTGCCGAAATGCTGGCCGATGCCGGTGCCGTCGAAGCCGCTCGCCAGACAATGCGCGACGGACTCGAGCGCAGGCTCAACCGTCTGCATGCCGGCCTGCTCGCGATGTGCAGGGAGGGACATCCGGTCGATGTCGTAGCACCAGCTGGTGCGATGTATTTGAGCGTGCGATTCGGATTGTCCAGCGGCTCCCCAACCTCCGGGCCCGAAGCCACGGAGACCGTGCGGCGGCAACTGCTCGAGCGAGCCGGGCTCGCCGTCGTGCCGTTCGAGGCCTTCGGGTATGAAGGTGAGCCGGGCTGGTTCCGACTGTCGGTGGGTAGTGTGTCCGAGCAAATGGTGGAAGAGGTTCTGGTGCGGTTGCGGGAAACGCTCGGGGTGCGCCCTTCGTAAGGGGACTTGTCCCTACTCGGAGGCGGTACGGTGTCGACAATCGAAGTGAAGCTCTGCTCGCTGATGGTCGCTCCGCTGCTGGGTGCGTTCCCGCTCCACTCGTCGGCACCGTCCTATTCAAGCCAATCGCCCGGTCCCTGCAGCTCCGCCGAGTATCACCAATTCGATTTCTGGATAGGCAACTGGCAGGTGAGCACGCCGGATGGAAAGCGAGCTGGCGCAAACACTATTGAGCGTGCGCTGGACGGTTGCGTCCTTCACGAGAGTTGGCGCGGCGCGAGCGGGAGCCGGGGCAACAGTTACAACATCTACGACGCGTCGCGAAAGCAGTGGCACCAGACGTGGGTGAATGACCGGGGAGAATTGCTGCAGCTCGACGGCGGATTGCAGGATGGGCGGATGGTACTGGCTGGTGAGACTATCGACACAGCCGGCAAGCGCATCGAGCACCGCATCACCTGGTCGCAGGTAGGCAAGGAGCGGGTGCGCCAGCTCTGGGAGTCTTCCTCGGACGGCGGCCGCACCTGGTCGGTCACATTCGACGGGCTCTACGTCCGCTCCCATCCGTAACCCTCCACGCGTTGCGTCGTTCACGTTCGTGACGTCGCCGTAACTCCATCGCCTCAGCCATTCGTTCCCGCCGGCCTGCACCTCGTTCCCGCAGGCCGGCGCTTCGTTCCAAACCTGTTCTAGCTCACCGCCTGCGTCGTCTATCCTCGCGTGTGCTCGAGGGGTGCCTTGAACTTGTGTCGGCGCCGCCACGGAGGCGATACGCGAATCCTCATCATCGATGACGACCGGCGCCCGGCGTTGCCCGGCACGACGCGATCGTGGCCACCTGCGGTAGGTGAAGGCCTGGGCGCGAACGGGGCGGCGCGGTCTGTTCGCGAGCTCACCGTCCCAACGCCGATCCCCGGCACAGTGCCCCGGCTCGATCTCATGCAGGAGCGCGGTGCCAGCGTCGCGGCCGATCCCCAGCTGGTCCGAGATCTGGTCGCGCGGGTCGAGCAACTGCTCGCGCAGGCGCGGCCGGAGAGCCGGGAGAGCGACACGGCATTGCCCGGGACGACCGTCGCGGCCGGCGACATCACGCTCGACCTGCCATTACAGGCGGTCTCCCGCGGAGGCAGGCAGATCAAGGTCACCCAGACCGAGTTCCGCCTGCTCTTCGCGTTGGTGAGGCGGAAGGGCATTGTCGCCTCCCGGCAGGACCTGCTGCGAGAGGTCTGGGGCGGCAATCCCGTGATCACGGCTCGGGTGGTCGATACCCACGTGGCCCGGCTTCGCCGAAAGCTCGAGGACGATCCCAAGCAGCCTCGTCACATCCTCACCGCCCTGTCATCCGGGTACCGCTTTCGCGCCTGACGATCGGGCGCGGACTCGAGGGACGGCGGTGAAGGGCAACCGGGAGCCCTCAATCCCGGAGCACACGCAATCGAGTACGTCCAAGTCGTTCCAGCTTCCCTCACGGAGGTGCCTATGAGCATCGCAGGGTTCGGCAGGATCGCTGGGACCGGTGGACTGCAGGCGAGAAGTCGACTGTGCGCGGCGCTCCTCGCGCTCGCGCCGGCGGGACTTCTGGGACAGCAGCCCGCCACCCTGACCGGACGAGTTACGACCGTCGCCGGAGCGCCGTTGTCTGGTGCCCAGGTGACTATCGAGCAGCTCGGCGCCGGCGCTACGACTCGCGGAGACGGAACCTACACGATCCTGATCCCCGCTCCGCGCGTACCAACCTCAGCGGTTGCGGTCACGGCCCGCCTCATCGGATACAAGGCCAAGACTGCGGACATCAGTTTCGCCGGTGGCTCGGCGCAACAGGACTTTGCCCTGCCGGACAATCCGCTCCAGCTGGGGGAGGTTGTCGTGACCGGTGCCGGAACCGTATCAGAGGTGGAAAAGCTTGGTACGGTCCGAAGCAGCGTCGATTCGTCGACGATCCAGAATTCGGCCGAGCAGAATCTCGTGACAGCTTTGGCCGCCAAGGCGCCAAACGTTACCGTCACCTCGAGCTCGGGTGATCCGGGCGCGTCCTCGTTCATCCAGATCCGAGGACTCACCACGATCACCGCCGGCACCGGCGATGGCCAGCCGCTCTTCGTGGTGGACGGCGTCCCGGTGGATAACGGGATCAATTACAACAATCCGACAAACGCAGCTCTCAATTCCAGCGCCGCCCCCCCCAACCGCCTCATCGACATCAATCCAGACGACATCGAGAACGTAGAGATCCTCAAGGGTGCGTCATCCGGCGCCATCTACGGTTCGCGGGCAGGGCAGGGCGTCATTCTGATCACGACCAAGAAGGGCCGCGCGGGTCCGACCAAGTATTCGCTGCGCAGCCAGTGGTCTATGGACGAGCACACGCAGCTGCCGGAGCTCCAGCGGACCTTCGGGCTCGGCACCGGCGGCGCAGCGCCGGCCTGCGTCTCGAGCAGCGACCCCGCCCTCGCGAACTGCGGGGTCGCGTTCGGTGCGGCCGCCAGCTGGGGACCCCAGCTCGCGCCCGGAACACCCACATATGATCACGCCACGGAGATGTTCGAAACCGGCTGGCAGACCGATAATGCGCTGACCATGTCGGGCGGGAACGACCGGACCACGTTCTTCCTCTCGGGAGGCTACAACTACAATCGCGGCATCGTGGTCGGTCCGAACAACCATTACCAGCGAATCTCCGTTCGGTTCAACGGTTCCCATCGGCTGTTCGATCAGCTCAGGGTTGGAGCGAACGTCGCTTATTCCGATGGCGACGGCGGCTTCCTCACCACCAGGAACAGCACCGACGGCCTCACACTCGCTGCCTGGCGTACACCGCCCGACTTCAACAACCTGCCGTATCTGGATCCGGTGTTCGGGCTTCATCGGAGCTATCGCTTCCCCAACCCCGCTCCGGGCTCCGAGAAAACCAGCCGGCGTTACGACAACCCGTTCTTCGTCGCCAACCAGGCGCTGGCAACCTCCCAGGTGGGACGCACCTTCGGCGGTATCAATGCCGAGTGGACGCCTCTGTCGTGGCTCAAGTTCGACTATTCGTTGGGCCTCGACTACGCAAACGACGAGCGGACCCAGGGCTGGCCGTGGACGACGTCAAATACCACGATCGCAGGCGCAGGCGGTGTAGGAGCGGTCAACGCGGGCTACATCCGCAACTCCCAGCTCGACCACAACCTCACCGGCACGGTGAGCTACAGCCTGAGCCAGAACATCAAGGGCACCATTACCGCCGGCCAGAACCTCAACAGCCAAACATTCCAGAGCCGACAGCAGCTTGGCGTCGATCTGATTGCACCACAGCCGTTCAATCTCACCAACACTTCGACGCTCTCGCCGCCGTAAGACTATCGGCAGACCGTTCGGCTGTCCTCCTACTTCCTGCAAGCCACCGCCGACCTCAACAACGCGGTGTTCCTCACTGCGGCTATCAGGAACGACGGTGCCTCGACCTTCGGTGCATCCACTCGGCGGAACTGGTTCCCCAAGGGAAGCGCCGCCTGGGTTTTTCGTCGGGCTGAGGGGAGCTCCTTCTTGTCGTACGGGAAGGTGCGCGCCGCATACGGGCAAAGCGGCACTCAGCCGCTGCCCTACTTGCTGCCCTCCGTGTTCAACGCTGTCACGATCACGGATGGAGGCTGGGGGCCGGCTGCCTCCACGCAGCTCGCCGGTGTGGGCGGACTGGTGACTCGCTACAACCTGCCGACCAGCACGCTCGGGCCTGAGCGAGTAAAGGAGTTCGAGGCAGGCGTCGACCTGGGCCTCCTGAGCGACAAGGCCGATCTGAGCGTGACGTATTACGACCAGAAGTCCACCGACGTCATCCTGAACCTTCCGGTCGCGACCAGCACCGGCTACAGCGAAGTTCCCGCGAACGCGGCCGAACTGCAAAACAAGGGCTGGGAAGTGTCACTCAATATCCGGCCCATCACCAATCAGAAATTTGCCTGGGATCTGGGCTTCCAGTGGGCCCGCAATCGGGGCACGACCAATGACCTCGCCGGCGTCCAATTCGCGCCGTTTCCCTTCAGCGGCGGCACCAACGGTCTCACCGGGATCCAGGGCGTCGCCATCGTCGGCCAGCCGATAGGCGTGTACTACGGCACCGACTTCGTGCGCTGCGGCCGTGGTCTCATCATCAACGACGTCGATATCGACCACACGGCCGGCTACTGCCAGGGCGCACCGAGCGGAGCCTTGTTCATTCAGGCAGACGGATATCCCACCATCGACAACGTCGGACAGTACGTGCTGGCCGATCCGAATCCCGATTGGACTGGCTCGGTGCGGACCAACCTGCGTTTCGGCAAGGTGGCTGTGGGCGGGCTGCTCGATGTCCGGCACGGCGGCATCTCGTACAACGGGACCAAGGGCGCGCTCAATCATTTCGGCACCACGGCGGAATCCCGGGACCGGCGGCAATCGGGGAATGTGACCTTCGGTCAGGACTTCATGCCCGGAACGGTGGCGGGGCCGGGTGCGAACACTGCAGTTCCGCTGGACGAGGCGTGGTTCACAAACATGGGCGGCGTGTTCAACGGGCCGACCAGCCAGTTCATGGAAGACGGGGGCTTCGTCAAGCTCCGCGAAGTCTCTCTCGCGTACACGCTCGACAAGCCGTGGGTGTCTCGCTCGCTGGGCTTCAGCAGTATCGAGCTGCGCGTGGCGGGCAGGAATCTCGTCAGCTGGAACGATTACACCGGGGTAGATCCCGAGACGTCTTTGCTCGGCTCCGCCTCGCCGGTCCGGGGGCTCGACTACTTCAATAACCCTCAGTCCCGGTCGTTCCTCTTCTCTCTCACGCTAAACCGCTGACGGGCCGAGCCCACAGGAGAGTCGATCCATGCGAAACGCTCTGAAGGTCGCGCTCGGCCTCGCGCTCTTGTTAGGAGCGGGTGCCTGCAGCGACTACCTCTCGGGTCCCGGTATCGATACCGACCCGAACAACGTAGACAAGCTGACCCGACCTGGGGCGCTGTACTTCGGCATCCAGGCCGCCCAGGTGGTGCAACGCGAGGGCCAGCTTGCCCGCAACGCGGTTCAGTACGTTCAGCAGGTTTCGGGAAACTCCCGCCAGTCGATCGGCTTCGACCGCTATACCGCGAAGCCGCAGGACATGGACACGTACTTCGGCGCTGTGTACGGCTCGACCAGAACACTCACCGGCGGCGGGGGATTGCTCGACGTCCGCAAAATGACTCAGATCGCGCACAAGCTGAACGATTCCCTCTATATAGGCCTCGCCAAAGTGTACGAGGCGCTGATCATGGGGTACGCTGCCGATCTGTGGGGGGATGTGCCGTATCGCGAAGCGGCGGACTCAACCAAGCTCACGCCCCACTTCGATCCCCAGTTGCAGGTGTACGCGGACGTGCTCACGCAACTCGACTCGGCGATCAACATCTACCTCCCGGCCAGCGGTCCATCGAACCTGGGGCCGGGGCAGGACAACGCCGAGCTGATCTACAAGGGGCGGGAAGGCGAGCTCCCCGCACTGTATACGGCGGTGGCTCACTCGCTCAAGGCGCGGTATTACATGCACCTGGCCGAGAGGGACGCATCAAATTACGCTCGCGCGCTCGCTGAAGTGGGGCCGCCCGGGATCAACAACGGCGGGCCGAGCATCAGCAATCCCAACGACGACTTCCAGTGGTATGCCGATGGCACGCCTAACGGCAACAACATCTGGTGGCAATTCTCGCTGACGCGTGCGGACGTGGCTCCAGGATCGGCACTGGTGAACATCATCAAGCGCCGGATCGCCGGCGGGCTGGAAGACGACGCGCGCGCGAACTTCTATTTCAGCTGCGCCGACTGCGACGGGTCACCGAATGACTTCTTCGGCTTCCGGCCGGGCGGCGCAACCGACGTACAAGTGGCGGCGGGTGGTGACGCAGGCAACGGCTCACCCAGCGGGAACTACAGCTTCTTCGGCTCGTTCATCGACGGATCACTCTTCACCAACTCGAGCGGCAACTTCCGTCAGCAGGAGCTGAGCTGGACCGAAGCCCAGCTGATAGGCGCGGAAGCCACCTGGCACATCAACTGTGCGGGTTGCGATCCCAACACCGTGGTACCGGCGGCGCAGCCCTACCTCGATGCCGTGCGCGCGAATCGGTTCTACGGGACACTGGACGGGGCGCGGGTCCAGTTCCCGGCGCTCGGCCCGGCGCCGGCCTCCCTGCTGAACATCATCGAAGAGAAGTACGTCTCTCTCTTCCTCAACCCCGAGGTATGGAACGACTACAAGCGGACCTGCCTGCCTGCTCTAGCACCGGCGGTACCCGCGGGGTCGACCGCTCCGGGAACGTCGCCCATCGCGGCTCGGCTGCCTTATGGGTTGACCGAGCTCAACACCAACCCGAACACTCCGACGTCGACCAACTCGGCGGGCACGCCGATCACGTCCATCAGCCGCAACCCGAACGATCCGGCGCCGTGCCCGGTGCTCAATTACGTGAACTCCACACCGTTGGCGAATTGACGGAGGTCGTTATCCGGTGGCCGTTAGCCATTAGCTCGAGGGCTAACGGCCGCCGGCTAACTGCTCGCCAAACTCAGGAGATCGCTTATTGCGCTCCCGGTCGCCTGTCTTCTTGCCGCCTGCTATTCCTATCGGCCGGTAACGCCGGTTGACACCGCTTCCCCGGAGGCAGGCAAGCGCGTCGAGCTTCAACTCACCGATGAGGGCGGCCGGGGCATGGCATCACAGCTCGGTCCGGACGCCCTGACTGTCGATGCGGACATGGTCCGC
>JBKPOS010000116.1:0-7316 GCA_046733215.1 Gemmatimonadota bacterium | reverse complement strand
CGATCCTCAATGGCGGCAATGCCATCCAGCTTTATTATTGCGGCTACCTATCGTCTTTCGTTCTTGGTACCGTGTGCGTCATCGCGGCCATCGTGAAATGAGTCACTGACATGTTCGTCCTGCTCATCATCCTGCTCGTGGCGCTGCCCTTCGGAACCGCCATTGCGTGCGGCGCGCTCATGCAGTGGGCCGGGAATACGATCTCGGGCTGGTCATCGATCGGCGGACTGGCGCTCGGGATTTATTTTTTCCTCAAGTGCATGGAAGTGCTGTCGGCAACGTGACGCCGTTACGCCGCAATCCTGAACAGGCATTCAGATCTCTTCGCTGCAGCTTTTCGCAATTTGCGGAACCGTGGTGATCCGATCGTCGTTTCTTCTCGCAGGGTGACGAGAGGAGGAACGCAATAATGAAACGCATCGTATTGGCTGCGGCTATCGCGACTTTGGCGGCGGTGGGAGTTGCCGGAGTGCCTGGAGTCGCCGGCGCCAAGGAGGCCGGGACATCACTGACGCTGAGTGCGCGCCATTATTATCACTGGAACCGCGGTCACCACCGCGGCTGGTGGAACCACTACGCCGGCTGCAGAATCGTCGTGCGGTCCCACATCAACCGCTGGGGCGAGCGGGTGTTCGTGCGCAGGCGCATCTGCTACTGACAAAGTCGCACGAGGAGACAGGGCCTGACCATGTGGTCGGGCCCTTGTCCTTCAGGCGCGTGCTTTCTTCAGACGGGCAAAAGAATCATCGCCCGCGAAGGTGCTCTCGAAATGAGCGAGCGTGCCCTTCGCCGGGCGGACAGCCGGATCGGAGACCTCAGGTGCCCAGGCCGTTCCGGCAAGACGTTGCGTCGACAGGAACCATTCGGCCGGCGTTGAGCCGATCGCATTCGCGAAGTCGCAGACGCGCGCCGGCTCGGCAAGCATTGCGAGCCAAAGGATCATGAAATCCTGCGCGGACAATGCGGGCGTCCGCGTCTCCGCAATGGCGTGGATTGCATTGCGTGAAATCTTTTCTCGGACATCTGGCAACAGGAGCAGCATTTCCAGCAGCGAGCCGATTTCCTCGATCGACGAGGCAATGAAGCCGGTCTGCCCATCCTGGATGATGGCCTTCTCCGCCGGATTGTCGAGCACAAGCGGCGCAAGGCCAAGCGACATCGCCTCCACCAGCGCGTTTTCAGCCGTGCCGTAGTGATCGCGCTGGAGCGGATAGAAGAAAATGTCGGCATTGGCCAATGCCGCGGCTGGATCCGACGTCCGCCCCATGAATTCGACCCGCGCCGGATGCCGCATGGCCCGGGCACGCGCGACCACGGGGCCCTGCGGATCGACCTCCCCCCACACGGCGGCGCGCACCTTGTCGTCGCCTAACGCATCGATCGCATCGAAGAAGCCTGGATGCATCTTCGCGAAGTCGACCGTGCCGAGATAGGCGATGGCCGGCGCCCGCCCGCGCGCGATCCGTGGCGCCGCATCGGGAAAGCCGAAGCCGCTATTGATCACCGAAACTTTCTTGTGCGTCTTCCGACGCAAGGCCGTGACCGATGCCGACGCGAGTGACGCATCGGTCGTGAAGACGAAACGGGCGGCTTCCGCCATCAGCGCAGGTTGGATCAGCGGCCTGGTAATCCCCGAAATATGCGACCAGAACGCGCTGCGCATGGCGGGGAACTCGGCCCGTGCCAGGCATTCGAACATGCGCGGGTGATTCCAGAATTCGAACTGGACGATGTCGGATTCGCCCGCCAGCGCGGCAACGTGCGCAAGATTCTCCGCGGTCAACACCCGCGCGCCGGCAGCCTCGATCATGTCGATGTAGCGGCGATCGCGCGGCGCCTCGAGCAGAACGAACGTCTGCTGCACAATTTCCGGAAGGACCGCGCTGAGTGCTGCGTGCGCTTTGCCGACACCGCCGCCGAGATGCGGCGTGACGTGCAGGATCCTCATTCGGCCGCCACCGCCGCAAATCGGCGGCTGGCGCCGCCCGGTGGCTCGAGGTCCGGATCAACGGAGACGCGCGATTTGAATTTCTCGAGCAGCATCGGACGATGCGCGTCGATATTGTCCGGCAAGCAGTGGCTGAGCTGGCCGCAATTGCCGCAAACCTGATTCTGCTTGCGCCGGCCCTCGAGATGCTGCAACCGCAACGCGTTCATCGCGTCCGAACTCCAGATCGACTTCATCGACTGGGTGCGCACGTCGCCGATCACCAGCTTGCGGCCCCAATCGAGGAAGCAAGAGCTGACCAGTCCGTCGGCATTCACGGAATAGCCGTAGAAAATGTAGGGGCAGGTATCGGTTTCGCCGATGTCCTGCTGATAAATACCCTTGCTGATCTTTACGCCCGTGTGCTTCTCCATGTCGAATTCCGGCCAGCACGGCGCGAAGTTCTCGACGAAGATCCGGTCGCAGTGATCGCCGAAGGTGTCGAAAAATTCCTGGCGTTGCGCTTCGGTGATGAGCTCGGCCGGAATCTTGACGACAATCTCGCAATTGCCCTTGTTCGCATTAATCCATTTAATGTTCTCGACGAACTTCCTGAAATCGAACTTGAAGCCGGTGAACCGCATGTACGTTTCTTCGTTCATGCCGTCGACGGAGATGTTGATCTTGTCGATGCCGGCCTCGAGCACCGGCCCGACGCGGTCGGGCGAGAGGAATGTGCCGTTCGTCGTCGTGTCGATGTAGTCGACGTGACCCGACTTCTTGGCGTAGGCCACCATGTCGGCGATGCGCTTGTTGAGAAACGGCTCGCCATCCTTGTACATGCGCAAAACCTTGATCGGCTTCTCGAACTCGCCGAAGTCGTCGATGATCTTCTGGAAGACCTCGAGCTTCATCACGCCCTGGAAGCGGCCAGTCTCGGCGATCATGTCGCGGTGCCCGGTCGGGCAGAACGTGCACTTGAAATTGCAGGAGCTCGCCGGATCCACGAAGACGATGAAAGGCGTCGCCAGAGGGATGACTGTTTCGAGTGGCGTACGTCCGACGAGATTGATTCGCGGTTCGAGCCGGGCCTTCATGGGATGTCCTGCGATAGGGAGCGCGCAATGATCTTCCTACAGGACAATAGTTAACAGTGGTTAACCAAACGTAAGGCCGTCAGGCGCGGACGCCGACGACGCAGGGCGGATCGACCGGATTGTCGGGGCGCGCGCCAAAACGCAATAAATCCCGGCGGCCGAACTCGTCGGCGATACGCTCGGCCAGCTCGCGCACGGTGACCGCCTTGCCTGAGCAGATATTGACCGGCCCCTCCTGCGATCCAAGCGCGACATCGACGATCATGCGCGCGGCCTCGCGCACATCGAGGAAATCGCGGACCTGGCTGCCGCTCGACAACTCCGCCGGTTCGCCCGCCTGCAGCCTGCCGCGCACATAGGACACGAGCCGGCGTGAGTCCTCGCCTTCGCCGTAGAGATAGAACAGCCGGCACCAGGCAAACGCGATGCCCTGCCGGGGAAGCGCGGCCGAGAGCGCATTGAAGGCATCGACCTTCGCCTGCGCGTAAGGGGTCGATGGCCTGAGCGGTGTTTCGACGCTCAATTGGCCCGCATTGAGATCGTATTCGAAGCAGGTGCCGATGCCGACGAAGCGGCGCACCTTCGCCCGCACCGCACCCTCGGCGAGCCGCAGCGTGCCGGACAGGCAGTCCCGGTTTTTCGGCGACTGCAGATACTGGCCTGGCTCCGCGTACCAGGCGGCATGGATCACCGTGTTGGCCCCGCTGCAGGTCCGCGCCCACCAGGCGGCGCTCTCCGCGAAGATATCGGGGCTGGCGACAATCGCTTCGATAGCCGCGTCGCGCGCGAGCATTTCCTGCTTGCCGGCGCGCACGACCGGGCGCACGCGGCAGCCGCGCTCGCCCAGCACACGCAACACCTGCCGGCCGACAAATCCAGCCGCGCCCGTCAGCAGAATCAGTGGAGCAGAAGCGGTCATCGGGCATCCGTATCGGCGCGCGAAATGACGTGATCGCGAATCGCGCACCCCGATGGTATGTGATTCGGGCGCGCGGAAGCGTCGCGCCCCTGAGACAACCGCCGATGCTGACAAGGCCGAAGCAAGTCCAGCAGTCAGACTCGCTGCGCGAGCAGATCCTGTCGCTCGGGGAAGAATTCTTCGTCGAGCGCGAGGCCGGCAAGACGTTCGTGCCCGGACAGACCTACATTCCCTGCTCCGGCAAGGTTCTCGACGCGCGCGACCTGCGCAATCTTCTCGACGCATCGCTCGACATGTGGCTCACCGCCGGCCGTTACGCTGGCGAGTTCGAGGCTGCGCTCGGCGCGCGGTTTGGCCTGGCGCATTGCCGGCTCACCGTCTCGGGCTCTGCCGCCAATCTTCTTGCTTTTTCGGCGCTGACGTCGTGGAAGCTGCACGAGCGGCGGATCGCGGAAGGCAGCGAAGTCATCACCGTCGCCGCCGGATTTCCGACCACGGTCGCGCCGATCATCCAGAACCGCTGCATTCCGGTTTTCGTCGATGTCGATCTTGAGACGGCCAATGTGAATGTCGATCGTCTGGCCGCGGCGGTCGGGCCGAAAACGCGCGCGATCATGCTCGCGCATACCTTGGGGAATCCCTTCAACCTCGCCGCGGTCACCGCGATCGCGAAACAGCACAAGCTTTACGTGATCGAGGACTGTTGCGACGCCTTGGGCGCGACCTACGGCGGGAAGCACGTCGGCACGTTCGGCGATCTCGCGACCATCAGCTTCTATCCCGCGCATCACATAACGACCGGCGAAGGCGGCGCGGTGCTGACGAACAGAAAATCCTTCGCCACGCTCGTTGAATCCTATCGCGACTGGGGGCGCGACTGCTGGTGCCCACCGGCCGAAGCAAACACCTGCGGCAAGAGATTCGAATGGCGCATCCGCGGAATGCCGGAAGGCTACGACCACAAGTACACCTATGCGCACATCGGCTACAACATGAAGGCGACCGACATGCAGGCGGCGGTCGGGATCGGCCAGCTGCAGAAGGCCGACGGATTCATCGCGGCCCGGCGCGACAATTTCGCGAAGCTGACTGCTGCGTTCCGCACACAGGGGCTCGACGAGTACTTTATCCTGCCACAGGCGACGCCGGATTCGGATCCGAGCTGGTTCGGATTCCTGCTCACCATTCGCGACGGCAGTCCACTAAAGCGCCGCGAGGTCGTGACATATCTCGAGAACAATAAAGTCGGCACGCGGCTGCTGTTCGGAGGGAACCTGACGCGGCAGCCGGCATTCCGGAACGTCGAATACCGCGTCGCCGGCGAGCTCGCCAACACCGACAAGCTGATGAACGACGCGTTCTGGATCGGCGTATGGCCCGGCATCGGGGACGCGGAACGCAACTACATCGTCTCGACCTTCATCGGCATGGTGCGGCACTTCGCATGATCAATGTCAGCCCCGGAAAGATCGCGGGCGTCAGATTGATCCGGCCGGCGGCGCAGCACGATCTCCGCGGAACCTTTGTGAAGACCATGCAAGCGGAGACTTTCTCAAAGCATGGGATCCCCATGCAGTATGCCGAGCAATATTATTCAGTATCGAAAAACAACGTCCTGCGCGGCCTTCATTTTCAAACCCCGCCGCACGACCACTACAAGCTGGTGACTTGCATCGCAGGCGAAGCGTTCGACGTCGTCGTCGACCTGCGCAGAGGCTCGCGCACTTACGGGCAGCATGAAAGCTTCGAATTGAATGGCGCGGGCGGCGACAGCGTCTTCGTTCCCGCGGGTTGCGCACACGGCTTTTACGTCCGGTCCGAAAGCGCAACGTTGCTCTACAACGTCAGCACGGTTTATGCGCCGTCCCACGACACGGGCATTCGCTGGGATTCGATCGGCGTGTCGTGGCCTTCGGCCAATCCTGTTGTGTCGGAGCGCGATGCCGGCCTCGCGGCTTTTGCAGAATTCAATAGCCCCTTCTGAAGCGCACTATCCGAACGCTGTCGTCCGCAGCGGCGCGAGACTCATGGCGCTGCTCTCGAAGTCCGACATGTCGGCCAGGCAAAGCGCGCGGGCATCCGCGCCACCTTGCTGCGCGCGGTACCAGGTCATCGTCCGCTTGACGCCCTCGATGAGCGTCCAGCGTTGCGACACGCCGAGCACACTCTCGGTCTTTCCGGCGTCGAGGACGAGCCACCCCGATTCATGCGGGCCTTCGCTGTAGTCGCCATAGTCGACCGCGCGGCTGCCATAGGACGCGCAGGCAAGCTCGACCAGATCGCGTACCTTCACCGCCTCGCCGAGCTCTGGCCCGAAATTGTAGGCGCCAGCGAGCGCCGGCTGCTCCCACAGCCGCCGCGCCAGCACCAGATAACCGGACACCGGCTCGAGGACATGCTGCCACGGCCGCACCGCATCAGGCCGCCGGACCTGCAGCGTCTTGCCTGCCTGCCAGGCGCGCACAGCATCGGGAACGAGACGGTTCCCGGACCAGTCGCCGCCGCCGATCACATTGCCGGCGCGCGCACTCGCGATCGCGACAGGCTGCTCGGCGAGATATGACTGACGATAGCTTTCGATCACCATCTCGCTTGCCGCCTTGCTCGCGCTGTATGGATCGTGGCCGCCGAGCGGGTCGTCTTCGCGGTGCGAGCCCGGCATCTCGACGGTGCGGTAGACCTTGTCGGTCGTCACCATCACGGCAACCCGCACGCCGTCGAGTCCGCGCAGCGCTTCCAGCACATGCGCGGTTCCCATCACATTCGTTTCGAACGTCGTCAGCGGATCGCGATAGCTTTCGCGCACCAGCGGCTGCGCCGCGAGATGAAAAACGATCTCGGGCCGTGCTGCGCGGATGATACCGGCCACGCCGGCCGCATCGCGGATATCAAGGAAATGGCTCCGGCATAACTCAGCGATTCTCGCTTCGCCAAAGAGATTGGGCGTCGTTAGCGGCGGCAGGCTGATGCCGGTCACTTTTGCACCCCGCCGGTGCAGCGCGAGCGTGAGCCATGAACCCTTGAAACCGCTGTGGCCCGTGACGAGGACACTCTTGTCCCGCCAGAAATCCGCCTGCGGTGCTGCCGTCACTGCCATATTTTCCAGGGCGCCTTGCCCGAGGCCCAGAGCTCTTCCAGCATCGTCTTGTCGCGCAATGTGTCCATCGCGTGCCAAAAGCCGCGATGCTCGAAGGCCATCATTTGACCCATGGCCGCGAGCCGGACGATCGGCGAGCTTTCCCAGCTGCTGTTGTCGCCTTCGATCAGGTCAAGGCAACGCGGCGAGAGAACGAAGAACCCGCCGTTGATCAGCCCGCCGTCGCCGCGCGGCTTTTCGATGAAAGCTGTCACCGCCGGGCCCTGGCACTCGAGC
>JBKPOS010000115.1:0-27591 GCA_046733215.1 Gemmatimonadota bacterium | reverse complement strand
CGGGTCGGGTCGTTCGCCTTCCGTGCCGTAGCCGGGGTGCTGTTTAGCGGGCTCTACCTGACCCGCGGGTTCGGGATCACGGCGTGGACCCACGCGTTGTATGATGTGCTGGTTACCATTTAAAGCGTAAACGGTGAACGGTGAACGGGAGCTCGGTGAAAAGTCCCGTTTACCGTTTACCGTTCACGCTTTTCTTCGCTTGGTAGATCGAATCCAGAATCTCCTTCCATAACGCCACCGGCTGTGCTCCCACCAGCAGGCCGCCCTCGATGTAAAAGGTCGGCGTGCTTTGTGCACCCGAACGCTGAGCCGCCTGAGCGTCGGCCTCGAGCTCCGGCCTTGCGGCTCCCGCCGTGAGGCAGGCCTCCATCGGTGCTTTCGGCGCCTTGACAGAGTCTATCAACGTCACGAGGAAGGGCCCTGGCTCCTTGAGGGGCGCCCAGGTTTGCTGATACTTGAAGAGGAGGTCATGCAAAGCCCAGAACTTCCCCTGCCGGGCTCCGCACAAGGCGAGCTCCGCTGCTGCTGCTGCGTTCTGGTGAATGGACGTAAGCGGGAAATTGAGAAACACCCACCGCACTTTCCCGGTCTGGATATAACTCTTCTCCAATTCAGGGAATGTTTCTACCGCGTGCTGACGGCAATAAGGGCACTGGAAGTCCGACATCTCATAGACGGTGATCGGTGCTGTCGCAGAGCCTTTGGAGCGCTCGGCGAGAAGGTTCTTGCTGGAGCCTTGCGCGGCGAGCATCGCAGCCAACACGCTCGAGGCCAGCGTCAGCAGACCCAGCGCACAGCTGGACGCACCGATTCGTGGGAGAAATGACGTACGCATAGTCAGTATTTCGGCCGCCGAGTGCCGCTGTGGGAGTCGAGAAGCACAGTGTCGCCCGTAGCCTTGACGTTCCAGTACCACTCAGCATTGGGATCGCTGGCGTCCCAGGACCGAGCGTAGAGCCACCAAGGTCCCTTCTGCAAATGAAAATGAGCCCATCCGTCCGCGCCCGTCGTATCGGTTACTGCGGTCATTCCGCGCGCACGAGAGAGCTCGCGGACGATGCTGTCGTATCCTTGGTAGGTGCTATCTTCCCAGCGTCTGACCCGGGCCCGCAGGCTGTCGCTCCGGGCCACGAATGTTGCCCGGGCTGCGTCGAGGGCGGCGCGTGCGGATTTCTCGCGCTTCTCGGCAGCGGACAAGGCAGTGCTCTGCTCGCCGAATCGCGCGTAGAGCGAGCGATACTCAGGGGCATTGCGCGGCAGGGAATCGAGCCTGGATTTCAGCGAGTCCTGGCTCCTGCGCAATTGCTCGGCTTCGTATCCGGCCTTGGCGTAATTGGAAAACGGGATTCTGAATTGCTGAAACAGGCTGTCGAGCTCTTTGGTCGAAGGTCGCGGGGTGCGAGCCGCTGCCGCAAGCGCGCGGAGGACGCTGTCGCGATCGTACGGCAGCGCGATCAGTCCCACGCCCGGAAGGGGGGCGCTGACCGAATCGGGGCCGGGGATCGAGACGCGAACCGCAACATCGTTTGGCCGCTCGCAGGCAACGACGGCCAATGCGAGGACGTACCACAGGCGTGACACGGCACAAAGCTATCGTGGCCGCGATGGCCCTTCAACTCGCCGCGTCAGCGGCGGGTGCGCAGCAGGACGCCGTGAGCCGCCTCTTTCCCGCTCGCCCCACCGGCTACGTGACCGACGTCGCCGGCATCGTGGATCCAGCCGAAAAAGCGCAGTTGGAGTCACTGATCTCGCGCCTTCGTCAGGCCACCGGGGCGGAGATTGCGGTCGTAGCGCTGCCGACTCTGGAAGATCGAAGCGAGTCTGAAGTCGCCCTGGCCATTCTTCGCGCCTGGGGCGTGGGACGAAAGGCCGACATCGGCGACTCTACCCGGAACGCCGGCCTTGTGCTGCTCTTCGTTCCCCGGCAGGAAGGCAAGCCCGGCTCCGGTGCGATCCGAATCGAAGTTGGATATGGATTGGAGGGCATCGTCACTGATGCCGCTGCCGGCCGCATACGCGATCTCATGCTGCCGGCTGCTCGCGAAGGGAACTACAGCCAGTCAATCGATGCAGGTGTGCGGGCCCTGGTGAGCCTGGTGGCTCGCGGATACGGAGTTACCGACTCAACGTTGGCGTCGGCATCGCCCTACGAGTCGCGTGGCGGCAACACCGGCATCCCATTCTGGTTTCCCTTGGTCCTGATGCTTTTCTTTTTCTTTCTTTCCAGTAGGTTTGGCGGCCGCCGTCGACGGATATATTGGGGTGGCGGACCTTGGATCGGCGGCGGTTGGGGCGGTGGAGGTGGTTGGGGTGGGGGTGGGGGCGGCTTCGGTGGTGGCGGATTTGGCGGCTTTGGGGGTGGTGGTGGCGGCGGCGGCGGCGGTGCGGGAGGGCGTTTCTGATGAATGATGGGATACGCCGCCTGGTCGACCCATTCCTGGCCGACGTCGACGCGGCGATCGGAGCCACGTACAGCGCGATTCTCTTCGGATCCGCCGCCCGCGGCGACTACGTCGCCGGCGCATCCGACGTGAATCTCATGCTCATCGTCGACCGAGCCGAGCCTGAAGACCTGGCGAGGCTGCGGCCTGCGTTCGCCCGTTGGCGCAAGGCCACAGCCGGTCTTCCGCTGGTCATTTCGCGGGAAGAGTGGCTCGAGGGCGTCGATGTGTTCCCCATCGAGATCTGCGACCTCCGAGCCGCGCACCAGGTGTTGCGAGGCCCGGACCTCGTCGGTCCGGTCGAGCCCAGTCGAGCCGATCTGCGGCGGGCGCTCGAGAAGGAGTTTCGGGGCAAACTGCTACGGCTCAGGCAGCGTTATGTCGCCCACGGCGAGGAGAATCTGGGCTCCTGGGCCGGCGGGACGATCGCGTCGATCGTGCTGTTCTTCCGCTGCCTCCTGAGCCTCACGGGCCGGGCGGCTCCGGCGGAACCATCGCGGGTCGTCGAGGATGCCGCCCTCCTGTTGGGTTTTGAACCGGCACCGCTGCTCCGGGTGCTGGCTTGTCGCACTGCAGCAAAACCGATACTCGCGGCGAGCGATTTCGAGGCGTACATCCGTGCCGTCGAAAGCGCCGCCCAATTCACCGATCAACTCGAGCTGGGAGATCTGCACTCATGATGCGTAGCCGATGGTGGGCCCCGGCCACCCTGCTCGGCGCCGCCTTGCTGCTGACAGGATGCGGATACAACCGGATTCAGAGCATGGACGAGCGGGTCAACCAGGCCCAAGGCCAGATTCAGACCCAGCTGCAGCGTCGAGCAGATCTCATCCCCAACCTGGTGAACACCGTCAAAGGGGTCACCAAGCAAGAGGACACGGTCTTCATTTCGATCGCCAACGCGCGCGCGCGTTTGTCGGGGGCGGTGCAGGCCGGAAACGTGCAGGAAATGGCTGCAGCCAACGATCAACTGAGCGCCGGCCTGGGTCGTCTGCTCGCGATCTCCGAGAACTATCCCCAGCTTCGCTCGAGCGAGAACTTCAAGCAGCTGCAGGATCAGCTGGAGGGAACCGAGAACCGTATTTCCGTGGCTCGGACCGACTACAACACGGCGGTCGGCGAGTACAACGCCTTCATTCGGCGTTTCCCCTACAACCTGACGGCGAAGATTTTCGGCTTGGACAAGCCGCGGCCGTACTTTGCGGCGCAGGCAGGCGCACAGGAGGCGCCGAAGGTGCAGTTCTAGTCGGTGACGACGCTTTCAGGCATGACGTAGCGCAGCGGATCTACGGCGCGGCCGTTCACGTGCACTTCGTAATGCAGGTGAGGGCCGGTGGCGAGTCCGGAGTTGCCCACCAGGGCGATTCGATCTCCTCGCTGGACCCGCTGCCCCGGCCGTACCAGGATGCGTGACGTGTGGGCGAACCGGGTGACGATCCCGAAGCCGTGATCGATCTCCACCACGTTACCATATCCGGCTTCCCACCCGGTCGAGCGCACGACGCCATTGGCCGGTGCTTCGATCGGGGTCCCCATCGGGGCCGAGACGTCGATTCCCTCGTGCGGACGGGCAATGTGAAGGATGGGGTGCTCCCGCATCGCGGAAAATGCGCTCGAAAGCCATCCCTGCGTAGGCATGATCGAGGGGGTGGCGGACATTCGGTCCGTATGTGAGGCGAGGCTATCGGCCGCCGCGCTGAAGGACGAGGCGAGCAGATTCGCCCGCCGGATCAACGCGTTGACGTCCAGCCGAACGTCGGCTGTCTTCCGAAGCAGCACGCTTGAGGCGTGGGCGGGTAGGGAAGTCGAAAGCGCTGGCCCGCCGATACCTGCTGCCTGGACCTGGGGGCTGATGGGTTCGAGGTTGGCCAGGAGACGAATCTTGGCGTCGCGCTGCGAGATCCTGGCAATCGTGTCGGACAGGGTGGTAAGGCGTCCGTGTAGCTCGCCCAGCTCCAGCGCCAAGCGCTGATTCTCGTCTTCCAACCGGGCTGTGCGGCTCAGGTCCACCCGATGAGAGACGGTTGCGGTGCCCACGAGGAGCGCGACCACGGCCAGAGCCACCGCGAGTGCGCCGGCCACCTTGACCGCACCCCACGAAAGCTCGACCACCTTGGACGGCTCTGCCCCGTGAGGGACGAGCACGACGGTCCAGCGGTGTTTGGCCATTATCCGATCTCGGCTCCTGATATACCGACCGCGAACACGGACTGCCCCCTCAGGCTGAAACGCTAACCATCGCGCCCCGGCCCCGCTGTGGGCTAGGTACCTTCGACTTGCTGAGACCTGCCAGAACTACTGACCGGCCGGGTTGGAATCCGACCGTAAAAGTAGGCTAAAGTTGTGCCTGGAGGAACCCTTGTCAAGACGATTCTGAGGTCGGCTAACCGTTTGACGCTGCAATAGTTTGCCCACCACCCGGTAAGTGTCAGGTGGGCGTTGGCTTGGGGAACAGCACCTCAGGCTTCCTGGTAAGCGTGCCAGCCACAGGAGGCGCCTCGAGTGAAGTCCACTGCGCGGTGGTGGAATCGCCTCGCTGGCCGAGCGCCTGCCACAGTGTTTGCGCCTTGCCGGGCACAAATGGGGTTACCAGGACAGCCAACCGGTAAAGGCAGGCCGCCAAGGCTGCTAACGCCGCATCCAGCTCGTCCTCACGGCCCTCCTTGGCAAGCGTCCATGGGGCCGTCTGTTGGATGTAAAGGTTCGCCTCCGACACCAGCTCCCAGGCAGCCTCGGCCCCACCCCTGAGATCGTTTCGATCCATGGCCGCGGCGTAGCGGCTGAGACACGTCGATCCGGCCTCGTGAAGGCGCGTGGCCGGAGCGGCATCTGGCACCTTGCCATCGCGATAGCGACCCAGCATCGCCAGGGTTCGGGAAGCCAGATTACCCAACCCGTCGGCCAGGTCTGCCGTGTAGCGCTCGTCGAACCGCTCCCACGTAAAGTTCCCGTCGGCTTCGAACCCGACCTCACGGAGCAGGAAATAGCGCAGCGCGTCTGGTCCATGGCGGTCAATCGCCTCATCGAGACTGACTGAGGTGCCCGCCGACTTGGAGACCTTTGCGCCGGACCACTGCACATAGCCGTGGGCCCAAACTTTCCGGGGCAGCGCCACTCCCGCACTGAGCAGCATGGCCGGCCAGATGATGCAGTGAAAGCGGCTGATCCCCTTGCCGATCACATGGAGGTCGGCGGGCCAGAGCCGCTCGTAGCCCGACTCCGGAAACCCTGTCGCGGAGAGATAGTTGATCAGCGCGTCGAACCAGACGTACACCGTCTGACTGGAGTCCCCCGGAAACGGAATGCCCCATGACAGCCGCTGACGCGAGATGGATATATCCTGGAGCCCAGCCTCGAGAACCCTCAGTACCTCGTTCCGGCGGATAGCGGGCTCTACCGACAGCTCACCTGATTGGATCAGGCGCAGCACCTCATCCCGATACCGGCTCAGACGGAAGAAGTGGTTCTGCTCCTTGGTGTGAATCAGCTCCAGATTGGGATGCTCTTCGCAGTGGCCATCGATGATCTGGGCTTCCTGCTTGAACTCCTCGCACCCGATGCAGTAGAGCCCCTCGTATACTCCGGCGTACAAATCGTCCGGACTCCGCTCGGCGATTCGCTCGATGAGCGCAATCGTCGCACGGTGATGTCGGGGCTCGGTGGTGCGGATCCAGTCGTCGTGCGAACACAGCAGGCGGCGCCACGTCGCATCGAACCGCTCGGCGAGAGAACGGACCCACTCCGCAGTCGGCACTCCGGCGCGCTCCGCGGCCTGAGCGACCTTCTGCGCATTTTCGTCCATCCCCATGACGAAGTGGACGCTGTCACCCTGAAGCCGCCGATACCGGGCAATGCAGTCGGCCCCGATTTTCTCCAAGGCGTGCCCCAGATGGGGCTCGCCGTTGGAATAGTCGATGGCGGTTGTGAGGTAGAACTTCGGCACTCAGGTCTCGGCAGGCGGGGGACTGCCGCTCGGGCCGCCGGTATCACCGCGGCCGCGCCGGCGGCGCCGCCGACGTGTCGGGTGAACACCGTTTGCCTGCCCGTTGCCGCTGGCTGGCGCATTCCCGTTGCCCGGCCTCGGACTGATCGCCTGAACTGGCGCCACGGTGGGCGCCGGCTCGGGGAGTGGAGGAGCCTGACGTGTGCGGGCGTCTGGAACTGCAAGCAACGCGACGGCGCGATCCATCTCTTCGCGCAGCTGCGTCAGCGGGATGATGCGGGAGCCGTGCTCCTCACTCCGGAGAAAGACCCGCTCACGGAAGATGTCCACGGCAATGACCTTCTCGATACCGAGAGAGGTCTGAAGACTCTTGCCTTCCTTGGGGAAACGTTTGCGGGCCGTGACGTAGAACTCGTGCTCGTACTTGAGGCAGCAAAGCAGGCGACCGCAGCCGCCCGAGATCTGTGATGGGTTGAGTGACAGATGCTGGTCCTTGGCGAGCCCGAGATTGACCGGGGAGAGCTCGGTGAGCCAGGTGGAGCAGCAGTATTCGCGGCCGCAGCGGCCGACTCCCGACAACCGCGCAGCCTCGTCGCGGACGCCGATCTGCCGCAGTTCGATCCGGGTTCGAAACAGGGACGCGAGATCCCGGACCAAAGCCCGGAAATCAACCCGCTTCTCGGCCGTGAAGTAGATGGTGAGCTTGTTCCGATCCCATTGCCACTCGGTGTCGCTCACCTTCATCACCAGCCCGTGGGTGCGCACCCGTTCGATGACTTTGCGCCGGACATCTTCTTCTGACCGGCGACCTTCATTGTGCTGACGGATGTCATCGGTGGTGGCGCGGCGAAGCACCGACTTGAGAGGCTCGTCGCCAGCGGGCGGTGAGCCGGCTTCCCCGGTGCCCACCGCACAGCTCTGGCATGACCCGCACTTGCGGCTCGCCACATCGCCGACGGCCGTCACCCGGCCGAAGTCCTTGCCTCGCTCCGCCTCGACGAGCACGGCTTCGTTCAGGTGCAGCGGCTCGTTATCGTCGGCCCACGTGAAGTAGCCCTTGCGGGTGCCCTTGAAGCGAACCTCGACGGTCTGCGGCATCAGGCTTCGCTGAAGACGCCCATCGCGGCGTACTTCTCCGCTCGGCGCTTCACCAGCTTTTCCGGCCGGATCTTGCGTAGCTCGGTGACGTGGCGGATGAGGGCATCGCGCAGCGCCTCGCCGGCCGCGTCGGGGTCGACATGGGCGCCGCCCATCGGCTCCGGCACGACCTCGTCGATGAGCTTGAGGCGGAGCAGATCATCCGCGGTGAGCTTGAGCGCCTCGGCCGCGCGCTCGCGCTGGCTCGCATCCTTCCACAGAATCGCTGCGCATCCCTCGGGCGAGATCACCGAGTAGACCGAATTCTCCAGCATCAGCACACGGTCGGCGACGCCCAGGGCGAGCGCTCCGCCGGACCCACCCTCGCCGATGACACAGGTGACGATCGGTGTTTCAAGTCCCGCCATCTCGAGAATGTTGCGTGCGAGCGCCTCCGATTGGCCGCGCTCTTCCGCGCCCAAGCCGGGGTACGCGCCGGGGGTATCGATGAGCGTGATGACCGGCGCGTTGAATTTTGCCGCGAGCTCCATGAGCCGGAGCGCTTTCCGGTATCCTTCCGGGTGGGGCATCCCGAAGTTGCGCTTGAGATTTTCCTTGGTGTCGCGCCCCTTCTGGTGGCCGACCACCATCGCCGACACGCCAGCCAGCCGGGCCCAGCCGCCGACGATCGCCGGATCGTCGCGAAACAGCCGGTCGCCGTGCAGCTCGATGAAGTCAGTGAAGATGGTGCTCAGGTAGTCGAGCGTGTATGGGCGGCGGGGGTGGCGGGCAACCATGACGCGTTGGATGGGGGAGAGGCTCTGATATATCTCCGCCCGAAGCTGCTCGAGTTTGCTTTGCAGCCCCTGGAGCTCCCCTTCGACGTCGAGCTCACGCTCCTCGCCCAGTCGCTTGAGCTCGTCGATCTGCTTCTCCAACTCGAGGAGCGGCTTCTCGAACTCGAGCGTATACGTCGGCGGCATCGGCTCTCAGCCCGCTTTCACGTAGTGGACGGCATCGCTACCCAGGAGGTCCCGAAGCGCCCGCACAAGCTCCTCCTCCGCGGCCACACGCACGCGCCTGGCACGGAGTCGGACAGCTTCGCCATTCCCGTCGGACCAATCAATATAGACGGGAACGGGCCCGGGATGAGCGGTGCAAAGGGCTGCCGCGGCCTTGAGCGCGTCAGGTTGGCCGGGGGCCCCCCAACGCAGACTCAATCCCACCGCACCCGACGTCTTGAGGTCCGCCAGCGGTCGAGCCGCCTCCACCACGAACGGCGCCTGGTCTTCTCCGCGATCGCGCGCGCTGTACCCGCCGGTGAGCAGTAGAGCGCTATCGGGCAGCACGATCTGATTGAGCCGGGCCCAGGATTCCGGGAAGACAATGGCGTCGCTGGTGCCGTGGAAATCTTCCAGCACGAGGCGGGCGTACTCTTTTCCGGTCTTCTTCGAAATCTGTCGTTTCACCGCGGTGACGACCGCGCCGATGCTCACCGGATGCTCGCTCCATTCGCCGAGTGTGGCGGTGGTGCGCGAGCCGAACAGCTCCACCTCGCTGCGGAACCGCTCCAGCGGATGGCCCGAGATGAAGAAGCCGAGAACTTCCTTTTCGCGCGTGAGCCGCTCCGCCTCAGTCCAGGGCGGGACGTCCGGGAGGGCCAACGCCGGTCGGTGCGCTGCTACGTCGCCGAACAGCGACACCTGGCCGGCCTCTCGCTCCTGCTGGATCAGCTGTGCCTCGGCGAGCACCCGATCGAGCGCCTCCGCCTGTTGCTTACGGTGGCCGCCCAGCGAGTCGCACGCGCCGGCCGCGACCAGAGACTCGAGCACCCGCTTGTTGCAGATCCTGAGATCGATGCGATCTATCAGGTCGCTCAACGATTCGAACGGGCCGGCTCCGCGAGCATCGAGGATCGATTCGATGGCGCTGCGGCCCACATTGCGTATCGCGCCCAGCCCGAATCGCATTCGCTCCGGCCCCACCACGGTGAACTTCCAACCCGATTCGTTCACGTCCGGCGGGAGCACCTCGAGCCCCAGCTCGCGGGCCTCGTTGATGTATTGAACGACTTTGTCGGTGTTTCCGATCTCCGAAGACAACAACGCAGCCATGAACTCGGCGGGGTGGTGCGCCTTGAGCCAGGCCGTCTGATAGGAGAGGACCGAGTAGGCGACCGAATGCGACTTGTTGAAGCCGTACCGTCCGAAGGTGACGATCTGCCGCCCCAGCTCCTCGATCACGTGGCGGGGATGGCCCTGGGCGACGCCGCGCTCTACGAACTTGGCCACCTCCTGATTGGCCAGCTCCTGGTCCTTCTTGCCCACGGCCTTCCGGAGCACGTCGGCTTCGGCCAGGCTGAATCCGGCCAGCACGTTCGCGATCCGCATCACCTGTTCCTGATAGGTGATGACCCCGTAGGTGGGCTCGAGGATTTCCTTGAGCAACGGATGCAGGTAGGTGACCCGCTCCTGTCCGAGCTTCCGCCGGATGAAGACCGTGTGCATCCCCGCATCCAGCGGACCGGGGCGCAGCAGCGCGTTGCAGGCTACCAGATCGTCGAACCGGTCGCACTTGATGGCGCGCAAGGTGTCGGTCGCGAGCGGGGACTCGAACTGGAAAATGCCGGCCGTACGACCGGCTCTGAGCAACGCATACGCCGCAGGGTCATCGAACGGCACGGCGTCCATGTCCAGCCGCTCACCGGTGCGCTCGTGAATCAGAGCGGAGGCATCCTGAATGACCGTCAGCGTCTTGAGGCCGAGCATATCCATCTTGAGCATGCCGACCTTCTCGAGTGCCACCATGTCGTACTGCGTAATGATGGCGTCCTCGCCGTCCGCAGCCTGGCCGGCGCCTTTCGTCGGGGCAGTGCACACCGGCACATACTCAGCCAGCGGACCGGGGGCGATCACGACGCCGGCGGCATGGACCGACATGTGCCGGGAAATGCCTTCGATGCGCGAGCTGAGGTCGATCAGACGCTGATAGGTCGCGTCGCTGCGCATCAGATCCTTGATCTCCGTGATCCGATCCGCGGCTTCCGGAATCGAGAGACTGTACGCCGGGCCCGACGGGATGAGCTTGGTGAGCCGGTCGGCATCGCCGGGTGGGATCCGGAGCACGCGCGCCACATCCTTTACGGCCGCGCGCGCTTTCATCGTTCCGAAGGTCACGATCTGACCGACGCTATCCCGACCGTAGCGCTCCCGCACATACTCGATCACCTCGCCACGCCGCTCGAAGCAGAAGTCCACATCGATGTCCGGCATCGATACCCGCTCGGGATTAAGGAAACGCTCGAACAGGAGGTCGAATCGGAGCGGATCGACGTTGGTGATCCCGAGGCTGTAGGCCACCAGTGATCCTGCGGCCGAGCCGCGGCCTGGGCCGACCGGAATGCCACGATTGCGCGCCGCGGCGATGAAGTCCTGAACGATGAGGAAGTACCCCGCGTATCCGGCGTGGTTGATGACACCCAGCTCGTAATCGAGCCGTTCCTTCACCGCCTCCGGCAACGGCGCGCCGTAGCGGCCTTCGGCGCCCCGAGTGGCCAGGTGCTCCAGCAAAACCTCGTCGCTTGCATACTCGGCGGGGCGGGGGAAGCCGGGGAGGTAGTACCGCTTCTCGAACGAGAACTCGCAGAGATCAGCTACCCGAGCCGTGTTGTCCAGCGTTTCCGGGTGATCGCGGAACAGTGCCCGCATTTCCTTCTCTGACTTGACGTACGATTCCTGTCCCAGGAAGCGGAACCGCTTCGGATCGTCGAGATCGGCTCCGGTACCGATGGCAAGCAGAACGTCATGCGCCTCGGCGTCCTCACGCCGCAGATAATGGGCATCGTTGGTTGCGACGACGCCGATGCCCAGCTCGCGGCCGAGCCGCAGCATGCCCTCGGTGACGATCTTTTCGTCCGCGATGCCGTGCTGCTGAATCTCGAGCCAGAACCGCTCCGGGCCGAACAGCGAAGCAAACCATTCAGCGCTCTTCTTCGCCTCATCGTATTTGCCGTGGCGGAGCCAGAGCGCCACTTCACCCGAGAGGCAGGCCGCGAGGCAAACGATTCCCTCGCGATGCTGCTCCAGCACCTCGCGATCGATTCGGGGGCGACGATAGAACCCTTCGGTGAAGCCAATCGACGACAGCCGCACCAGATTGCGATAACCCACGCGATTCGTGGCTAACAGCACGAGATGGCTGTAGGGGGTCGGGGCCCACACCGGCTTCTGCGGTTCCCGCCGGGAGCCAAATGCCAGATATGCCTCGAAGCCGAGAATCGGCCGGATGCCTTGCGCCCTCGCTTCCTCGTAGAAGCTCCAGGCGGCGTGGAGATTTCCGTGATCGGTGACCGCCAGGCTGTCCATGCCCAGCTTCTTGACGTGCTCGACCAGCTCGGGGATCCGATTGGCGCCGTCGAGGAGGGAGTATTCGCTGTGGGTGTGGAGGTGGACGAAAGCCATGTTTTCCCTAAACAGAGTTCACGCTTTCTCCCTTGCTTCGAGCTGCCGCCACACATCATCAACCGTCACGCCCTTGATCTCCAGCAACACGAGCAGGTGATACAACAAGTCGGCTGCCTCGGAGGTGAGGCTACCGCGGTCTTGCGCTAATGCCGCGACGACCACCTCGGTCGCTTCCTCGCCGACCTTCTGCGCGACCGCGGTCGGGCCGCCCTCGAGCAGCTTCGCTGTGTAGGACCCCGGGGGACGCGTGGTGGCTCGGTCATGAATGCGCCGGGCAAGCCGACTGATCGGATGCGCGCCGGGATCGGCCGTGTGCGCGGTGTCCCCCCCGTTCGTCACCTCCGAGGCGAAACAGGTACGCTCCCCGGTGTGGCAAGCGGGCCCCGATGCATCGACGCGATACAACACCGCGTCGCCGTCACAATCGAGTCGGATTTCCCGGACTCGCTGGATATGGCCCGATGTCGCGCCTTTTTGCCACAGCGCCCGCCGCGACCGGCTGAAATAGTGGGCCAGACCACTAACGCGAGTCTGTTTGAGGGCCTCTCGGTCTGCGTAGGCGACCATGAGAACGTCCCCGGAGCGGCTCTCCTGCGCCACCACGGGGACCAGCCCTTCGGCATCGAATTTGATGTGAGCGAGCCAGGCTTCGTCGGACACGGTGTCAAGGTACGGACCCCTCCGGCGATTGTCAAAGCTGTTGTCCTGTCGTATTTTGCTCGGTTCTAGCCCGGTCAACTCACCCTGCCGGAGCACCTCCTAACGTGTCCCATAAGCTTGCGCTCCTTTCGATTCTCTTGCTGGCGTCCGTTGCGGCCTGCAGCGACGACTCGAGTGGCCCGAATCCCCCTCCGTCGCTCAACTGCAACCAGGTAACTCCCACGGCGCTTTCCCCCGGGGAGGCCAGCGTCTCCGATCCGACCGCGACCAGCCCCTGCGTCGCAGTGCCGTCTGTGCCGGCCGCCGGAAGCAGCGGGGCCGAGTACCTCTACGTAGCCGCGGCGACCGCTGGGCAGCAGACTAGCTCGGGAATTACCGGTCAATACGCCATCACGGGCGCATCGCTCAACAATGCGGTCGCGGACGAGGGCCCCCTCCCCTCGCCGCTGCTCAGCGCCTTCAAGCCCCCGCTCACGGCCGAGAAGTTCCACGCGATGCTACGCCAGCGTGAGAAGCAGACGGCCCGCGATCCTCGCACTGCTTTCAGGGCGAAGGTGGCGCACCCCTCTCTGGCGACGGTGCCGCCGCCCGATTCGGGAGCCCAGAAGGCGTTTTTTGTGTGCCGGAACGCCAACTGTGACTCGCCATTCGTGCAGGTCACGGCTACCGCGCAGCACGTCGGGGCCAAGGTAGTGATCTTCGTGGACAACGCTGCGAGCGCAACACAACGTTACAGCGCGACCGACCTCAAGAACGTCGGCAGGCTGTTCGACAATTTTCTGTACCCTATCGATACCACGAATTTCGGTCACGAGTCCGACATCGACGGCAACGGCGTCGTGTACGTGCTGCTCTCCCCGCAGATCAACAAGCTGAGCGGGAACTGCAACAGCACCAACAGCGTGATTCTGGGCTACTTCTTCAGCGTCGATCTGGAACCGGGTCAGACCGGTTCGAACAACGCGGAGATTTTCTACAGCATCGTGCCCGATCCGGTGAGCCCCATTTGCACGCTGTCGAGGTCGTTCGCCCTGGACAATCTGCCGCCGACATTCATCCACGAATTTCAGCACATGATCAGCTACGGGCAGCATGCCCTGACGCTGAACGGTGACGCGGAGGACACCTGGCTGAACGAGGGACTCTCTCACTATGCCGAAGAGCTGGGTGGGCGGCTGATCCCGGACGATCAGAATCCGACCCTGGGTCGATCGCCCAATACGCTGACCCAGTTTGCGTTCGCAAACTACGACAACGCGTACAAGTACTTGTCGAACCCCGAAACCACGGCGCTGATCGAGTCGGCTCAGTCCAGCGGAACGTTGACGGAGCGTGGTGCCAACTGGCTGATGGTGCGATGGCTGACGGAGCAGTTCGGCACCTCGACGGAGGACCCGAGCCAGTTCATCGTCAAGGGCACGGATTTTACGCTCAAGCTGGAGGCAACGACGCGGGTTGGCGCGGACAACGTGGCCCAGCAGTCGGGTCAGTCATTCTCCGATCTGGATACCTACTGGAACCTCGCGAACTACCTTGATCACCTCCCGGGCTTCACGCCGGCGGACCCTCGACTGGGTTACCTCGGCCTCAACCTGCGGTCCAAGTTTGCTCAGTTGAATCAGCAGGACCCGGACACTTACTCGCGCCCGTACCCGCTCGCGCCGGATAGCACGACCACCGGAACCTACCAACGCGCCGGCACCTTGAAACAGGGGTCGGGTCACCACGTGAGGATCAAACAGGCGCCGGGGGCGGCCGCCGTGCAGTTCCGCTTGGCGGGTACAAATGGCGCTGCTATTTCGAGCGATCTCGTCCCTCGGATTGGCCTGGTGCGGATTCACTGACCCGAGGGATGGCCCGCGGCGTCATGATCTTTTTCATCGTTGTCGGCGTCCTGATGGCCGGGTATGGCACGGCCTACGTCGCGAGCGAGGACGTCCGCTACCTCACCAGGGCCGGCATGGAGGAGACTCGAATCCTCCAGTCTCGCCGGCCCATTGCTGATCTGGTCCGAGATCCCGCCACCAAGCCGCAGCTTCGGAGTCAGCTCCAGCTGGTCCTCGATACTCGCGACTATGCCGCGCAGCTCGGCCTCGCCGCCAAGCAGACCTATACGACTTACTCAGACGTCGGCCGGGATACGCTGCTGCTCAATCTGTCGGCTGCTCCCAAGGACTGTATTTGCCCTTACACCTGGAGTTATCCCATCGTCGGGCGAATTCCATACAAGGGATTCTTCGACGTTGCCGCGGGGAAGCGCGAGGCTGATCGACTCGCAGCGCGGGGCTACGACGTCTACCTCCGTCCGGCCGCGGCCTTCTCCACCCTCGGGTGGTTCAACGATCCGCTGCTCTCCACCGCGCTCACGGAAGATTCGGTCGAGCTCGCCGCACTGGTCTTTCATGAAATCGCGCACAACTCCCTGTACGTGCGAAGCGCGACGCCCTTCAACGAGAGTTTTGCGCAGCTGGTCGCCTACAGGGCGGCAGAGCACTTCTTTCGGGCGAGGGGGGATTCAATCGCGTCGCAGCGTGCGGCCGATCGCTGGCACGACGAAATGGTTCTGGGCGAATACTACGATTCCCTGGTCACCAGATTGAACCGGCTCTACGAGTCGCATCCCTCACCGGAAGCTCTCGACTCGGGCCGCTCTGCTGCGGGCGCATGGGCCCGGGCGCAGCTCGAGGGGCCGATCGGATCCCAACTCAAGACGTTCCGTATCGGACGGCTGGCCGAGCGTCCCGTGAACAATGCGCGGCTCGTTGGCGCGCAGATCTACCGCACCCGGCTGGACCTTTTCGACCGGTGGTACGGCGCGCATGGAGAGGACGTCGGCAAGAGCGTGACGGCGCTACGGAACCTCCTCGGAGATATCGAGGGAGACAGTGCGCTGGGAAGATTGGCTCGCGCTGTGGGCGACTCTATGCGAGCCGGGGTTGATTCGAACGCCGGAAAGTGAACGGGTGAGTGACGCGAGGACCTTCCCTCACGACCCTCACCCGGTCTTGTCTGTTTATCGAAGCCCGATTCGACTTAGTCCTTCTTCGGCTTCGTCGTATCGGTCGCCTCGCCGTACTTCCCCTTCTTGCTCTTGGAAGAATCGGCGCTGGTGTCCTTCGCTGCGGTGTAACCGGTATCGGTGCTCGCAGACGGGGTCGTCGGAGCCGGCGTCATGGTCTTGGTGGTATCCAACGCACCAGTCTCCACCGGGGGATTCTGCTGGGGCGCCGGGGCGGCGGGCTGCTGCTGAGCTGAGGCCGTCACGGTTACGAGCGCCAATGCGGCGGCTCCAGCAAGCGTGGCAAGGCTGCGATGCATTTATTACCTCCGAAAATGATATAGTCTATGGAGGCCGTCGGGACCCCGACGGCGACCGGGCCCGGAGAGCCTAGTGTCACCAAAGGGTCCCCGCTGTGATTTAAATCACGTTGGTTGCCGCTTCTCACCTCGGGCCTATACCGGTACTTTACTTTAGTTATGGACAACAACTTGGTCACTCGGGAACGGGATCGCTTGCTGCACGAGCTCGGGGATTTTCTGTCCATTCCCAGCGTGAGCACGCTCCCGGAACACGCCGCTGATTGCCGGGCCGCGGCCCAATGGTTGGCCGCCGAATTGGGGCGTTTGGGCTGCGCGCACGTCACCCTGCTCGAGGGTCGGGGCCATCCGGTCGTCTGGGCGGAGAGTCCGCCGGTCGAAGGGAAGCCGACTCTTCTGATCTACGGCCACTACGACGTTCAGCCGCCCGATCCGCTCGAGGAATGGGAATCGCCTCCGTTCTCGCCCACTGTACGGGATGGAAATCTGTTCGCCCGCGGTGCCGACGACGACAAGGGCCAGGTTTACTGCCTGCTGAAGGCGTACGAGGCCGTCCGCGCGCCGGACGGCAAGCCGCCGCTCAACGTTCGATTCATCTTCGAAGGAGAAGAGGAGTGCGGCGGGCACGTCATCTCCGATTTGTTGCGTGAGGAGCCGTGGCGAACCGAAGTCGACGCCGCGCTGATAAGCGATATGGCGTACTACGCGCCCGGCATACCGGCGCTCTACACTGCGCTCCGGGGAATTTGCTACGCCGAGATCGTGGTGCGGACTCTCGACCAGGATCTGCACTCGGGCAGCTTCGGCGGGGTGGCGCCCAATGCGATTGAGACGCTCGTCCGCATGCTCAGCGAGCTCAAGGACGAGAGCGGTCGGATTCAGATCCCGAAGTTGTACAAGGACGTCAAGTCGCCCAGCAGGTCGGAGCTCAAGGCGTGGAAGCGGCTACCGTTCGAAAAGCGTCAGTACCTGGAAACCGAAGTCGGCGCCAAGGCACTCACCGGCCTCAAGGAATACAGCGTCCTTGAGCGAACCTGGGCGCTGCCTACCTTCGAAATCCACGGCATCCGCGGTGGTTTCACCGGCGACGGAGCCAAGACCATTATCCCCGCGCAGGCAACCGCCAAAGTCAGCCTGCGTCTGGTCCCGGGGCAAACGCTTGAGCGGGTCCAGCGCCAGCTTGTTCGTGCGGTCGCACGGGTGACACCGAAATACGCCGATGTTGAGGTTCGCATGCTCCATGGCAGCGACCCGGTCCAGGTGGACACCAGCGATCCGGTCTTCGATGTGCTCGATGCCGCGTTCGAGGAGGTGACCGGGCGTCGCACCGTGCGGGCTCGATCCGGCGGTTCCCTCCCTATCGTGCCCGAGTTGGCGCAGTCCGGCGCGCCCGTGGTCCTGACCGGGATCGGACTGCCGGACGACCGGTGCCATTCGCCCAACGAGAAGCTGTCTCTCGAGCAGCTCTGGACCGGGATCAATGTCTTCGGAAGATTTTTCGAGCTGATGGGCGAACGGGAAGGACAACGGAGGAGCCAGCCGGCACCGGTCGAGGAAGCGGTCCCGGCGTAATTCATTCCTCGGGCGGCATGGTCTCCTTTCGAATCGGGCCGGAATAACGGGCTTCGGTGCGAGCGTGCAGCTCGTCGACTCCGATCAGCGCTCTTACAGAAGCGATAATGCCCGCGACGACGTCATCCGCCCAGTAGGGATCGGGACGCTCGTTCGCGGGCAATTTTCCGGCGCTCGTCTCCAGGTAGCGGATTGCTGTAGTGATCCACTCGGTCTGGGCGGCGTCAACCGTGGCCCATGAACCAGTGGATCGAAGCTCCAACTCCTCCAGTGACTTGAGATGCTGCTCCAGCCCCTGGGTCACTGCCGGCCCGCGGAGCCGGTCCGCGACGAGCGACAGCACCGTGCGGCGCTCCGATTCCTGAGGCTCCGGGAGCGGAGCCAGATAGTGCCGCTGGTCCGCCACCATTTCGGCCAGGCGGATGCACACAGCTCGAATCGCCGGAAATAAGGCGGTCGGGGCTTCCTTCGACCAACTGTCGGCCGCACGGAGAATCTCCCGGACCCGCTGCTCCGCCTGCGCATCCGGCGAGGGTCGATTCGCTTCTGCCATGGTACGGAGGATGATGGAGAGGCGGCGCAAATTCAACGGGTGGCCGGCCCGCCCGGCCAACGATCAGGCGCGCGGGCCTCGTCGCATTCTGGAATAGTCTGGCCGACCGTAGCGCTGCTCCTGCCAGGGATCGCCCCGCATGTGGTAGCCATTCTGCTCCCAGAATCCCGGGTAGTCGTCTTCCAGCAGCTCGAACCCGCGGACCCATTTGGCGCTCTTCCATAGATACAGGTGAGGCACCAACAGGCGTACCGGCCCCCCGTGCTCCGCGGTTAACGGCTCTCCGTTGTAGGTAAGCGCGAGCAAGTTGGCCGGGCGATCCAGGTCATCCAGTGGCAAATTCGTGGTGAAGCCATGCTCGGCGTGCACCAGAGCGTACTTCGCGGTTGGGACAGGCCGGGCTCGAGCAAGCAGGAGTTGCACCGGTACCCCGCCGAATCTGTTGTCGTAACGGCTCCATCGTGTCACGCAGTGGATGTCGCACACTGTCTCACGGCGGGGCAGAGCTTCGAGCTCGACCCACCCCAGCGTGAAGGGATTTCCAACCGCGCCTCGCACCTCGAAACTCCAGGTGCGCAGGTCCGCTTTCGGGACCGTGCCGTAATGCAGCACCGGCCATTTCTGAGTTCGAATCTGCCCCGGCGGAAGACGCACATCCTCTGGTGGGCGCACGTCGACGATGTCCGGCGGGGCGGCGCTGGATGGGCTCACTGCTGATCCGCCCTTTCTACGAGGAGTTGGGTGATGGGAGTGCGGGCTAGAACGTCCGTTGGATTGATAAAGTTCCGTCTGCCTCGAGCAGCGCGCCGACCGGCTCCCGGTCGAACAATTCCCCGAAGGCATCGACGACCGCAGCCCGGGTCTCTTTCCACAATGCCACTGGCTCGGTGGCCCCGCTGCGTTCCCGCGCGACGCTCGTCATGATCACGTTTTCGATACCGCAAGGAACGATGAGGTCGAAGCCGGTCAGATCATTAGTCACATTGAGCGCGAAACCATGAAGCGTGACCCACTGCTTCACGTGGACGCCGATGCTTGCGATCTTCCTGGCGCCGGCCCAGACGCCGGTAAGCCCGGGCGTCGGGCTCGCAGCCACGCCGAGTCGGTCCAACGCGCTGATCAGCACGGCCTCGAGCGTCCGCAGATACCAGTGGAGATCCTGCCGATGGCCGGCAAGGTCCAGAATGGGATATCCCACGAGTTGTCCCGGTCCGTGCCAGGTAACGTCCCCGCCGCGCTCCACCTCGAACACTTCGACGCCGCGCCGAACGAGCTCTGAGGGCGCGAGGGGAAGGCTGGTGGACCTGGTACCTCGCCCGAGCGTGACCACGGGCTGGTGCTCCACGAGCAGCAGGAGATCATCCGTATGCTCCTCGGCCAGGCGCCGCCGGACCAGCGAACGTTGAAGCTCCAGCACTTCGCCGTATGGCCGAGTGCCCACGTCCACGACCAGCACTGGTCGTTTCATTGATTTTGGGCGGCGCGACGGGCTTTGCGCGCGAACACAGCGGCTCCAGCGGCGAGCAACGCTGCGAAGGCCAGCAGTCCGCGCTGACCGAACAGCTGATGAACTGGCTGGCCGATCAGCATCAGGACCACGGTGGCAAAGCTGCTGCAGACCGCCAACGCGGTCCGAGGATAGAGAGAGCCGATCGGAGCCAACAGCCACCAGGCGAGGATGCCGGCGAGCACGAAGCCACCGAAAGTTCCGCCGACGAGGAGCGCAGCGGCGGTCGATCCACCGGCGACCGAAGGTCCGCTGCCAGGAGGTCCCGCCAGAAAGCCCGAACGGAGCACGTCCACACCAAACACGGCAAGGATGACGACCATGGTTCCGAACAGGGCGGCCGCCGCGACACCGGCCGTCGCCACGCGCGCGGCGCTCAGATGTGCACCACCCGGCCCATCGAATCCAGGGCGGCTTCCGCCGTCGCTTCCGACAGAGTCGGGTGGGCGTGAATGGCAAGGTCCAACTCTTCTACGGTGTACTCGTTGGTGCGGGCCACAACCAGCTCGTGGATCAGCTCGGACGCGTGCGAGCCAACGATGTGAGCTCCCACGATCTCCCCGAACTTTGCCTCGCGGATAATCTTGACGAATCCTTCCGTCTCATTCGAGGTCCGCGCGCGTCCGTTGGCACTGAACGGAAAACGACCCACCTGAATCTGGACCCCTTTTGCCTTGGCCTGCTCTTCCGTCAGTCCCACGCTGGCGACTTCCGGATGGCAATACGTCACGCTGGGGACATTGGTGTAGTCGATGGGACGCGGCGGATGCCCGGCCAGAAGCTCGGCCACATGGACGCCCTCTCGGCTGCCTTTGTGCGCCAACATCGGCGGTCCCGCAACGTCGCCGATAGCATAGACGCCGGCGGCCGTGGTTTCCAGCGTGGCCGGATTCACCTGGATGAAGCCGCGTTGGTCGAGCTTGACGCCGGATTCTGCTAGGCCCAGGTCCTCGGTGTTCATCGCGCGCCCGGCCGCCATCAAGACCTTTTCAGCCTCGATCTTTTCGGTCTTCCCGCTTACTTCGATCTCGAGCGACACACCGGTCTTGGCCACGGTTGCCTTGGTGATCTTGGCGCCGGCCAGAACGGTGATACCACGTTTCTTGAAGCTCTTGGTCAAGGCGTCGGACGCTTCGGCGTCCTCGATCGGGAGAATGCGGGGAAGGACTTCGATCAACGTAACCTTGGTTCCAAAGGCGTTGAAGACATCGGCGAACTCGCAGCCGACCGCACCGGCGCCAACGATGGCGAGGGAAGCAGGGGCCTTTTCGAGAAACAACGCTTCGTCAGAGCTGATGACGGTGGCCTTGTCCAGCTCGAGCCCAATTTGGGGCAATCCCTTCACGCGCGAGCCGGTGGCCAGCACGACTCCCTTCGCTGCGGAGTAAGTGTCGTTGCCGACCTGCACCCGCTTGCCGGTGAGGAGCTTGGCCGCCCCGCGGATGACCGTGATTTTGTGCTTCTTCATCAGGAATTCGACGCCTTTGGAGTTCTGCTCCGAGACCTTGCGCGACCGGCGCATCGCCACTCCATAGTCGGTGGTCAGCTCGCCGGTGCTGAGTCCCAGCTCCTTGGCGTCGTGGCGGATCACGTTCGCCAGCCAGGCGCTGTGGAGCAGCGCCTTGGTCGGAATGCATCCGATGTTGACGCAGACGCCGCCCAACTTGTCGCGTTCGACCACTGCCGTCGCGAGACCGAGCTGTGCGGCGCGGATGGCGCTCACGTAACCGGCGGGGCCGCCGCCTACGATGATGACGTCGAAGTTGTTTGCCACAGATCTCCTCAAAAGGAAAAGCGTGAACGGTAAACAGTGAACAGTAAACGGGGTGTGAAGGGCAGGGACCGTTCACCGTTCACCGTTCACGCTTTACCAGACCAGCCCCAAAGGATTTTCCAGCATGCCTTTCAGCGTTTGGAGGAAGCGCGCACCGGTGGCCCCATCGATTACCCGGTGATCGCACGACATGGTGAGCCGCATGCGGCGACGAAGGGTCATCTGGCCTTCGTGCTCTACTGCCTTACGGTTGATCCGCCCGACCGCCAGGATCGCTGCTTCGGGAGGATTGATGACCGCGGTGAACTCCTCGATGTCGAGCATGCCTAAGTTTGAGACCGAGAATGTCGCCCCGGTGTACTCGTCCGGCGCCAGGCGACGGGCACGGGCGCGTGCTGCGAGATCGCGGGCCTCGACGGCAATCTCCCGCAGCGTCTTCTGGTCGGCGTTGCGGATCACCGGAGTGATCAGCCCATCCTCGATCGCCACTGCCATGCCGACATGGACCTCGGCCCAGTAGCGAATGTGATCCTCCTGCCACCACGCATTGCACGCCGGATGGTGACGGAGTGCGGTTGCGACGGCTTTGATGAGGATGTCGTTGAACGACACCTTGACCTCTGCGCCGGGCCCGCCAGCCCGGCGATCTCCCTCGAGCAGCGCCTCGCGGGCTTCCGAGACGCGCTCCATGTCGGCTTCGCTGGTTAGATAGAACGTCGGGATTGGTCCGATGGACTGCACCAGCCGGCGAGCGATGGTCTTGCGCAGCTGCGTAAGCGGCACATCAGCGTAGGGTGCGCCGGCGGGGACGACCGGAGCGGGAGGCGGGGCTGATTTCGCCGGCTCTGCTGCTGCCGGTGCGGGCAAGCCGGTGGCGGGTGTGGGGCGGCCGGCGGGGTGGGTGGGGGCAGTCGTCGGCGCTGCACGCTCGAGATCGCGAAGCACGACGCGACCTTCCGGTCCCGATCCCTGGACGCCATGCAGGTCGAGCCCGCGCTCGGCCGCAATACGTCGCGCCAGTGGCGACGCTTTCACGCGCGCTCCCGGAGCCGGGCTTGCCGCGGCTGGGGCCGAGGGAGTTTGCGAAGCGGAAGCAGAGGGCGCGCCTGCCGTCACGGCCGCCGGCTTCGGAGCCGGCGGCTTTGGCACCGTATCCGGGGCGGGGTGTGCCGCCGCCCGCTTTGCGGTGTCACCTCCGGCGCCGTTCCCGGCAGCGACGGTCTCACCCGGCGCGCCGATGACGGCCACCGGAGTCGACACCGGCACGGTTTGGCCCGCCTTCACCGTCTGGCGCAGCAGGACCCCGCTCACTCGGGCGACCAGCTCCATCACCGCCTTATCGGTCTCGACCTCGGCCAGCACGTCACCCGCAGCGACCTGCTCGCCCTCCTGCTTCTTCCATTCGACCAGGCGACCCTCTTCCATGGTGGGAGAGAGAGCCTCCATTACGACATCAGTGGCCATTGTGTCGTCCGCTGATAGCTATCGGTAAAGCACCCTTCCCACTGCCTCCACCACCTTGGCCGGATCTACCTTCGCGGCTTTCTCCAGCAGCTTGTTGTAGGGCATCGGAACGTCGGCGCCCGTCACCCGCAGCACCGGTGCATCCAGCTCATCGAACGCCTCGCGCTGGATAATGTCGACCACCTGCGCTCCGACCCCTGCGAACGGCCAGCCTTCCTCGGCCACCACACAACGGTGCGTCCGGCCCACTGATTCGAGCACCGTGGTGTGATCCAGCGGGCGGATCGTGCGCAAATCGACTACGTCTGCCTCGACCCCTTCGGCCGCCAACTGCTCCGCGGCCTTAAGCGCTACGCTGACCGTCTTCGAGTGGCATACGATGGTGACGTCGCGGCCGCTCCGTTTGACGTCGGCCTGGCCCAGCGGAATCGTGTACTCGCCTTCGGGGACCTCGCCCTTGGTGTTGTAGAGCATCTCGCCTTCGATGAAGACGACGGGATTGTCGTCCCGGATGGCAGTTTTGAGCAGCCCCTTTGCGTCTGCCGGCGTGGCCGGCATGACGACCTTCAGTCCCGGGATGTGCGCGTAGTAACTCTCGAACGCCTGCGAATGCTGCGCACCCAGCTGGAGCGCTGCGCCACCCGGTCCCCGAAATACGGCGGGCACGCCAACCTGTCCGCCCGACATGTACCGCATCTTGGCCGCAGAGTTGACCAGCTGATCGATGGCCAGAAGGGCGAAGTTCCAGGTCATGAACTCGATGACGGGCCGCAGGCCCGCCATTGCAGCCCCCACACCCACGCCGGCGAAGCCGAGCTCGGTGATGGGCGTGTCCACCACGCGCATGGGGCCGAATTCCTCGAGCAGCCCTCGACTCACCTTGTACGCACCCTGATAGACTCCGACTTCCTCGCCCATGAGGAAGACGTCGGGGTCACGCCGCATCTCCTCGCGAAGAGCCGCGTTCAGGGCGTCGCGGTAGGTAAGGACAGGCAAGGTTCTTTAACTGCGTTCACCGTTCACGTCGTTCTCCCTATACACATCGGTAAACAACTCTCCCGGCTCCGGGTCCGGCGCCTTGTCGGCGAACTCGTACGCGTCGGCGATCTCCGCCATGACTTCGGCGTCCAGCGTGCGTATCGCCGGCTCATCCATCAGGCCGTCGGTGATGAGCTTGCGCGACCACAGGGCGATCGGGTCGCGTTTGCGGTGCTCCTCGACCTCCTCCTTGGTACGATAGTGCCCGTGGATGGGGTCGGACATCGAGTGACCCATGAAACGGTAGGTCCGAACCTCGAGCAACGTGGGAGCTTTTTCAAGACGGGCTCGTTCCACAGCACGATCCATTGCGTTCTTCATTACCAGAACGTCCTGACCGTCTACGACTTCGTTGATCATGTCGTAGGAGGAGGCTCGCTCCGAGATGTCGTAGATAGCGCTGGCCCGTTCCAGCGCCGTACCCATGCCGTACCGATTGTTCTCGCAGATGTAGATGCAGGGCAGCTTCCACAACGCCGCCATGTTCAGCGCTTCGTGAAAGGCGCCGTTGTTGACGGCCGCTTCGCCGAAGTAGCACACCGCGACCTGCTCGGTGTTACGATACTTTGCCCCGAAGGCAAGCCCGGTTGCGAGAGGAATGTGGCCACCCACGATGCCGTGGCCCCCCATAAAGTGCCGTTCGGCATCGAAGAGATGCATTGAGCCGCCTTTGCCTTTCGAGCAGCCCGGAGCTTTGCCGAACAACTCGGCCATCACCGCTCTCGGCGACATGCCGCGCGCCAGCGCGTGCCCGTGCTCGCGATAGGAGCACACGATATAGTCGTCGGGCCGAAGCGCGGCGATGCTCCCGACCGCGACCGCTTCCTGACCGATGTAGAGGTGACAAAAGCCGCCGATCTTACCGAGACTGTAGGCTTCGCCGGCTTTTTCCTCGAATCGTCGAATGACCATCATCTGACGGAGCCAGCCGCGATACTCTTCGGCCAGCGCATCGGGGCTGGGCTTGGCTGTCTGCCGCGGGCGGCGAGCGGCGGTGGAATGGGCCATCAGGCTCTCGCGCTTCGGGCCTGATCGACTTGCGCCCAGGCGTGATAGGAGGAGCGCGTCAGCGGACTTGCCTGTACGTGGGCAAAGCCGAGCGCCAGGCCAATGGCGCGAAGCTCGTCGAATTCCTGTGGTGTGTAATAACGGGCGATCGGCAGGTGCCCATCGGACGGCCTGAGATACTGGCCCAGGGTCACGATGTCCACGTCGCTTCGGCGCAGGTCGCGCAGACAGCGCACGATCTCGTCCCACTCTTCACCCAGTCCGAGGATGATGCCCGACTTGGTGAGCGCCTTGGGTGACAACCGCCGGGCACGACCCAAGAGCTCGAGGGCTCGATCGTAGCGACCGCCGGGTCTTGCCAGCCGGTACAGCCGGTCAGTGGTTTCCAGATTGTGGTTGAGGATGTCGGGCTCGGCTTCCATGACAATACGCAGTGCCGTTTCCGAGCCCTTGAAATCCGGAATCAGAACCTCGACCGACGTCCCGGGCATGCGTGCACGGATTTGGTGGACGCAGGCGGCGAACGCTTCCGCTCCCCCATTGTGCAAGTCGTCCCGATCGACCGAGGTGATCACGACATGCGCGAGACCCATCCGGTTCACTGCCTCGGCGAGGCGAGCCGGCTCCTCTGGGTCGTAAGCTTTCGGCGTGCCGTGCGCAACAGCGCAGTAGGTGCAGTTCCGGGTGCACACATCGCCCAGGATCATGAACGTGGCGGCCTTGTGCTCCCAGCATTCCCCGATATTGGGACAGCGGGCCTCTTCGCAGACAGTATGAAGCCCGAGCTCCCGCATGAGGCCCTTGAGCTCGAGATAGGTTGGTCCGCCCGGCGCCTTGACCTTGAGCCAGCCGGGCTTGCGGGCGGGCGCCGTCGGAACGACGGGGGCACTACGCGCGAGCTGCACCAGATCCAGCTTGGGTACTGCCACTACTCCCTCCAATCGAAGCAACCGCTTCTCCGTCAACCCTCAAACCTAGCGCCGATGGGGGGCTGTTTCTACTGGCGGAATGATGTATTCGCTACAAGAAGAGCATGGCGCCTATTGCGTGCGCCTAGTGTGAGTCTTCACGTCATTGCTCATCCGCACGGTGGCGCCGTGCGCATGTGCGATCTCGGCGCTGGTGAGTGCCAGCGCCAGACACACCAGCGGGACATGCCGCATCGGCACCTCCCGTGGGGGTCAGAGTGAGTAACCTGGAACGAAATTTCGGCTGACCCGCGCTGACCGAAGCCTGGCTGCGCCGGGCCTGACTAGGGCTGTGAGGCTGGAGCAGGCGCTGGTGGCGGCCCGGCCTGGCACGCCTGCTGAAGGGCAGCAGCCGCCTGAGTCGCTTCGTCGCTGGTCTTGAGCTGGTCCAAGATCGTACCGGTCTGACCAAAATATTCAGCCGCGGTGGATGGCGTAACCTTGAGATCGGTCCCGCTCGCGCCGGGTCCAATCTCGACTTCGAGCCGATCCCAGGTTTTGCGGAACTGAACGTTGGAGAAGGTGATCTTGGGGTTCACTTTGCGAGCGGAGGCCCGAAGGGCGTCCTTGTCGTACATGGTACGCTGGTAGCCCAGTTGTTCGAACTGCTTGAGCACGCATTGGAACGCATCCGCTGGTGTCATCTGGCTCTGGGACGTGGAGGACTTCGCAATGTGCGGGCCGCAGGCGGCGAGCCCCATTGAGAAAGCGATGAGGGCGATGGATCTGGTCAAGTGGGCCTCGGACACGGGTGGTGAAAGCGAGCGACCCTCCGAAGAGGGTCGCTCGAACACAGTGCTGCAAGTATAACGGGTCGGCTCAGAAGAAGAGCATGAAGCCGATAGCCGGGGCATATTGCTGGTTCTTATTCTGACCCGCGGGCGTGGCACCGTTGATCTTGCCCTTGGTCCACCAGTAGTCGAACTCACCCACCACCTTGAGCGACTTGGTGGCCTGGTAGTAAATGCCGCCGGAGATCAAGGTGTTTTCAGTCTTGAAGTCCACCGGATCGCTGTCGGCCTGCTCGAGGTAGCTCGAGCCATAGCTGCCGGCGATCGTCACCTTGCTCTCCTTCGGGGTGACGGTGATCTGGCCGATGAAACCGTAGGACTTGCGGGCGTCATCGTTACCGGCGCCGTTGTCGGCCGAGCCGCCAATGCCGTACAGCGTGGTGCCGAGGCCCTTGCCGTAGTAACCGGAGCCGGTGACGGAGAACATGGCGCCCTGATAGCGCAGACCACCACTGCCGCCATAACCCGTCATGCTGGTCCCGCCGGTGGGGGCGTTCTTGGTACTCTGGATCGTGCCGCCGACCCAAGCTTTCAAGCTGCTGCCCGAGTACACGAATTCAGCCTCGCCACGCGGGGTCTGGGTGAACTTGTACTCGCCGACCGAAGCCGCCTCGAACACGCCAATCGAGAACTGATACGGCTTACCCGCGGCGGTCGAGTAGGTGATCTGAGCGCGGAAGTTCGGATAGATGTAGCCGAAACCGATGCGGCCGAGAGTCGTGCCAAACCCGTCGCCCGGCACGCCGTTGCCGGTCGCGCCGACGCCGAACAGAGTCTGGTCGGTCAAAATGTTCTGCCGGTTGAAGAGACCCAGCTCGCGGCCGACGAGCAACTGACCCCAGGTGCCGCCGACTGTCAGGTACACCTGACGCATGTCGATCTGGGCGCCGAAGCAGTCGTTCACGCCGGTGGCGCACTGCACATTGGGTGCGAAGCCGAAGTGCACGCCGAGATCGGTATTGCCTTCCTTACCCTTCGCATCGAACACCGCAAAGGCCGGCAGAAGGCCCACAG
>JBKPOS010000114.1:0-11437 GCA_046733215.1 Gemmatimonadota bacterium | reverse complement strand
CGTGAGCGCGTTGAGCCGCTCCGGTCGATTGAGGGTAATGGTCGCGACCGAGCTCGCTGCGTCGACTTTATAGAGAAACGACTTGGGTTGCAGGGCCATCGGCGTGCTCGCTGGATCAGGTCATCCTGTCGACGGTCACTTGCCTTTGAGCTCGATCAGCAGCACGTGCGCCGAGCCGGATCCCTCGTATTCGCTCGCGTGAGTCTCGGAATCGTGCCATGTCGCCTGCCCGGTTCTGGCGGGCTGCTCCGTCGTCTTGCCCTCCTGCGACGTGAACTTCGTCTTGCCCGCGCCTGAGATGCTGTAGCTGATGTAGGCCGGATGCGAATGCATCGGGATCTTCGTACCGGCCTTACTGTGGAAGTCGAGCACGCGAACCCGGTCGTTTTCCAGCAGCACCTTGAAGTTCTCCGGGGCGACCTTGACCGCATCCTGAGCGTGGGCCTGGCTCGCCGCTGTTAACAGCAGAACGGTTGCGACGCCGGTCGCCAGCAATCGTGGGGACATATCGACCTCCTGGGTCGTGGGTTGAGCTTTGACCTTCGTGCCTGATACCGGGCTTTTGACCTTCCTACCCGATGTCGAGCCTTGCGTCAGCGCGGCTCGCCGATCACCGCAGTCGCTTCTATCTCCACCACCGCTCCCGGATCCACCATCGACTTCACCTCTAAAAGCGCCATCGCTGGATAGTGCGTGCCCATTCGCCGCCGGTATGCGTCCCCCAATGGCTTGAGGCTGGCCCGGTACTGCTCCATGTCCGTGACGTAGATGGTGAATCGTCCGATGTCGACCGGCTCCCCGCCTGCCTGACGCAGCACGGCGAGCACGTTCCCCAGTGCCCGGTCGAATTGCGCGACGAAATCCGTCGCCGCCACTCGCCCCGACGCATCTCGCGCGGTCTGGCCCGCAATGAAGAGCAGACGGCCACGAGACTGGTCCAGCATTCCGTTGCTCCAGCCGCGGGGCGCGCCCAATTCAGTCGGATTGATGATTGCAAATCTGCCGCTCATCGAGTCTCTCCCATCTACGATCACCGCCTCGCCGTTGGGAGGATGGCCCATTGCGGTCGCGAGCGAGACCACCAACTCCGCGACCTCATCCGCCGAGATGAGCCGGGTCTGGCCTGCCGAAGCCAGGGCGGCTGCTAGGGCCTCTTCCCGGGTACGCCCGGTCTTTGCCACGATCCGGCCCACTGTCTCGACGGTCATTTCGGTATCTACGAAACCGGGGCAGACCGCATTCACGGTGACCCCAGTGTTTGCCATCTCCGCTGCGGCCGAGCGTGTGAGACCAACCAGGGCGTGTTTGGCGGCAGTGTAGGCCGCCAGATACTTGGCCCCGCTCAAGCCGGCGGTCGATGCCACGTTCACCACCCGGCCCCACTTGCGTTCCACCATGCCGGGAACGAATGCGCGAGTACAGAGGAAAGCGCCGGTCGCATTGACTGCCATGAGGCGATTCCATTCCTCGAGCGAGGTGCGGGCGAGCGGCATCGAGCCGGCAGCGCCGGCATTGTTGACCAGCACCGCGACCGGCCCCAGCTCGGTAGCTTCGCGAGCGAGCGCCTGAACGCTGGCCTCGCTGGTAACGTCGCAGACCACTGCCCTCGTCCGACGACCGGTAGCCTCGATCTCGGCGGCCTTCGCGGCTATCTGATCCCGAGTCCGCGCAGCCAGTACCACGTCGGCGCCGGAATTCGCGAGCGCACGAGCGCAGGCAGCGCCAATCCCACGACCAGCACCGGTGACCACGGCCACACGGCCGCGGAGCGACGCCGGCTCTTCGGCCGGCTCAGTCACGTCGTTGGCCCCTTTCCGGCGTGCAGCTCCGCCTGGATCGCCTCGTCGAGGATCGCGCCGAGAACCTCGATGGTAGCTCGCCCTTCCTTTATAGTGGCCTGAGCAGGAAATCCGAAATAGGCGCGAGGTCCGCCTGCTTCCGCGAAGGTCTGTTTGCCGTCGCGGATCGCGTGCGACAGCGATGCCGGGTTGGGAGTCAACGCGGCCATGATGTCGCTGTGCACCAGCTCCGGGCGCTCTGCCAGCACAATCGAAGTCTCGAACTGACCGGCGTGGCAGGCGCCGCTCTTGAATTCGTCGGTGAGGCGAAGCGCCCATGGCTTCGCCGCGAGGTTGGGGAACGCGACCGCGATTCCCAGGTCGCGTCGAATGGCGCTCACGGCCGCATCCAGCGAGGCGAGGTGTCCTGGATCGAGGTGGGCGTTGGCAATAGCCAGCATTCCGAATCGATGCCGGGAAAGACTGCGGGCGATGTCGAGCAACATCGCAGTCACCGTTTCCGGCCGAACCGACAGCGTTCCCGGAAAGTCATCGGCAAACGCCGCCGCTGTGTACGCGAGCGCCGGCAGCATGACCGCGCTTACCCCCCGGGCGGCGAGACGGGCGGCGCCGGAGCGAGCCATCGCCTGCGCGATGATGACATCGGTCTCGAGCGGAAGATGCGGTCCGTGGGCCTCGACGGCACCCACAGGGAGGATTGCCACCGATCCTGGGCCGGCAGCGTCTCGCGCTTCTTCCCAGGTCATTGCGGCAAGCGGCTGCACGGTTATTGTGTCCTCACCGCTCTGTCTCGTCGGGGACTTCTGCCTGTGACCGTCGAATCTTCGGCCCACCTCAATATCGCCGATTTCTTTCTCGACGCCCGCGTGCGTGAGGGTCGGGGAGACCGGACCGCGCTCGTCACCGACCCCGGACGGTCGAGTTACCGTCAGGTTCAGGCACTGGCGAACCGCTATGCCAATCTGCTCAACTCGATGGGAGTGAATCCGGAACAGCGCGTGATCATCGCGTTGCCCGACGGAATTGATTACGTGGCGGCCTTGTTCGGCATCCTGAAGATCGGCGCCGTGGTGGTGATGGTCAACCCGGACCTCAAGGCCGATGCTGTTCAATACTTCTTCGAGTACAGCAGGGCCGTCGTCGCATTGGTGACCGCTGATCGCGCGGATGCCTTCCGAGCCGCTGCCGCCGCGGCTGCTCATTCACCTGTGCTCGTGTCCATCGGGAGCGATGAATGGCAATCGCGCGTCGAGTCGGCGCCAGACGAGTGGCCGAACTTCCCCACCCACCGCGATGACCCGGCGATCTGGCTCTTCTCCGGCGGCACCACCGGCCGTCCCAAGGCTGCCGTGCAGCCCCACCGGTCGTACGTTAACAGCTGTGAGTGCTATGCCCGCAACATCCTCGGCTACGCCGAGAACGACGTCACGCTGTCGGTGCCGAAGCTGTACTTCGGGTATGCGATGGGATCGAATCTGTTTTTTCCCTTCGCGGCCGGCGCAACCAGCGTGCTGTTCGACGAGCGGTGTACGGCGGACGTCATCTTCAACCGGATCGCGCGGCACCGGCCCACCATTCTGATTGCGGTCCCCACCATGATCAACCAGATGGTGAGTCATCCTGAGGCCGCCCGACAGGACCTGTCGTCCCTGCGTCTCGCCACCTCGGCAGGAGAAGGACTGCCCGAAGAGCTGCACGCCAGGTGGGACCAGGCCTTTGGAGTTCCCCTCTTAGACGGCCTCGGCACCGCCGAGATGTGGCACATCTTCCTTTCTAATCGCCTGGGACGGGTTCGCCGGGGAACTTTGGGGGAGGTGGTACCCGGCTTCGAGATCAAGATCGCCGATGAAGAGGGCCGAGAAATGCCTGACGGTACGATGGGGCATCTCTGGGTGCGGGGCGGATCGCAGGCGCTCGGCTACTGGCAGCAGTCGGAGAAGAGCCAGGCGTGCTTTCGAGGCGATTGGGTGGTGACGGGAGACCTGGTCCAGCGCGACGCGGACGGGTACTACACCTACGGCGGCCGAGCCGACGAGCTGCTCAAGGTCTCGGGCAAGTGGCTCTCGGCCACAGAGGTGGAGAGCTGTTTGCTGCTTCATCCTGCGGTATCGCAGGCGGCGGTCGTGGGCGTGGCCGACGTGAATGGCTTAATGAAGCCGTACGCCTACGTCGTCGCTCGCGAGGGCCGCGACGGACTCGCCGAGGAGCTCAAGGCGTTCGTCTGCGATCGGCTGGAGCCGTACAAGCATCCGCGCGAAGTCATCTTCGTTGACTCGCTCCCGATGACGCATCTCGGAAAGGTGGACCGGGGAAAGCTCAGAACTAGAACGGATCGGTGAACGCGCGCGAACCCTCCTGCATGGCCTGTGGCTCAGGACAGATCAGCAGATCCCATGAGCTTGAGCCAGGCGCGCGAAGCACGCGCTGCCGGACTTACCATCATGAATGCCGCCGACGAATTGGTGATCTCCGACAATCCTCGAACCGGACTCGTCCACCGTGCCATGGAAAATGACGGTGCCATTGGGAGTCTCAATTTCAAGGACCACCGACGTGCCCAGGACAAAGCTAGGAGAAGGAAACGTTCCAGCCCTGATCGTCCCAGCGACGCGGCCGGCGACCGGGCTGGAGCCCTGCGGCACGCGAGTGTTCACTCCGAGCTGCTACGTACCGAGCTGGACGCAGTGCCGGATGGTGCGGTCGTCGCGCTGGCAGAACGGCTCAGACTCGAGTCGCGAGCCGGTGCAGGTAGCGGCGCCGACGACTCAACCGACTTCAGCCATTCCAGATCGCCTCGTCCCTGTAGACACCGAGAGAGGTCTGCCAATACGCCGCGGGTGGGTCGTCCCCGCTGTGTTGATCACTACTGGCGTGGTGGTGGTTGGCCTGCTTGGGGGAGCGCTTGCGCGCAAGCGGCCCTCGGAACTTGCTCCTCAACGTATCGCCGTCGCAGTGTTCGAGAACCATACCGGTCGACCGGATCTCGACGACATCGGCAGCATGACCGCCGACTGGATCATCCGAGGCCTGATGGAGACGCCGCTCATCGATGTGACCGATCTGGAGACGGTGTACGCCGATGAGCCGCGCGAGGCTGGCCAGCAGGCGGACCCTCGAACGTTGGCACGGCGGAACAGAGCCGGCCTGGTCGTTTCCGGCAAGTACTACCGCTCCAGCGACAGCGTGCTTTTCCAGGGCAACATCGTGGATGTCGGGAGCGGGCGGGTGCTGCGGTCCTTTGCCCCGGTGGGCGCGCCGGCTGACAAGCCTGCCGTCGCACTGGAGGCCCTGCGGGAACGAGTCGCGAGCGGCCTCGGTGCGCTGGTGAATCCGGCGAATCGGTATTTCCCCGTCGATCCCGACCTCATTCCCCCACCGAACTATTCCGCCTACCGTGAGTTCATAGCCGGCCTCAGACAGGGGAAGGTGGACGATTGGGAAGCCGAGTCGCGACACTACCGCCGGGCGGCCGAGTTGGACTCGACCTTCATGGCGCCGCTCGTCCAGCTCGCGTACCGCGCGACTTGGCGGGACCAATGTGACGTAACGGACTCCATTGGCATCGCCCTCGACCTACGTAGGGAGCGTTTGACCGCCTGGGATCGATTCACGATCGATTTGCTGCGAGCACGATGTCGGGGGGATATGCGGACTGCGGTTCTGCTCATGGGACAGCGCCTCGACGCTTACCCTCGGTCACTAACCGCGAAAAGGCAGTATTCGGCTGTTCTGCTACACGCCAACCATCCGCGAGCCGCGCAGAAGGTCCTAAGTCGCCTCGATCCAGAGTTGGACCCCCTGGGGGGGTACACCCGCGAGGATGTCCGGGGCGCCTACTGGTGGCTTATGGCCGCTTCCCACCATATGCTAGGCGACTACCTCGCAGAGCTCGCGATCACCGATCGCTGGCGTGACTCCACTAGCTGGGCATGGCGGATGATTCGCTGTCGGGCCCTCGGGGCACTCGGGCAGGAGCGCGAGGTGCTGGCATTGCTTCAGACCATGGCGACTAGCTCCATCGACTCAGTTGCCGAACCAAGTCTCACAATGGCTACGGAACTCGAGGTCCACGGACATCACGCGACCGCGATGGCTGTCGCCGAGAGCATCCTGGTGCGACTGGAGCTTGGACACATCGCCGATTCGGGCCGAGCAATGGGCATTGCCTGGGCCACTCGGCTGCTCGGTCGGGTGGACCGAGAGAGGGCCGCGCTCGAACATGTGGCCCGCGGCGATCTTGACACGCCCGACAGGTCGGAAGCGCAAGGGCGCCTCGCGGTACTGCTGCATGACAGCGCGGAGGGGGAGAGGATCGACCGCATTCTGGCAGAGGAGAGCAATCGCCCCCTACGGGTGCCCACGATCCGAGGCGCGCAGATTCTCGCCCGGGCTCACATCGCGGCCGGGTTCGGTCGGCGCGAACAGGCCGTTGCGCTACTGCAGGACGCGAGCGATCGAGGAGTGATCCCGTTGGGCTCTTCATATGCTTTTCACCAAGACCTGCTGCTCGCCCCGTTGCGCGGCTACGCACCGTTCGAAGCGCTGCTCAAACCAGACAATTGACGACTCTCTCCGTGGCCGCTTCTGGACTGACGGTCCAGGCGACACCTTCTTGTGTCTCTCAACGACTCCCAGGACTTGGCAAACACCGGAGGGAGAATGATGCTGCATCGCTTCGTGGTCGTGCTCTTCGGATTTCTCGCTGCGGCATGCAAGGCACCTGCTCGGCCAGCGCAGCCGGCGGCTCCTCCGCCAACAGCCGTCCAGCAACCAGAGGTCAAAGCCCCGGCCGACGTATCCCACGGGGAAGCGCCGGTCGCGTCGACAGCCACACCCGCGCCGATCGACGCCGATGCCCCGCCGTTAAAGCGGGAGCGATTGCGGCACGTACGGCTCGAGATCTCTCACGCCAACGTCACCATCGCGCCGGGCGTGACTTATTACGCCTGGACCTTCGGCGGAACTATCCCCGGCCCGTTCCTGCGGGTAACCCAGGGCGACACGGTGGACTTCACGCTGGTAAACAAGGCGCCCCAGCCGCACAGCATGGACTTCCACGCGGCGGAGATCGCACCGAACCGGTACTACGTGAACATCAACGCCGGCGATTCTCTGCACTACCGGTTCGTGGCGCGAGTGCCCGGCGCGTTCATGTATCACTGCGGGACCGCCCCGGTCGCGATGCACATCGCCAACGGGATGTACGGTGCGCTGATTGTGGATCCCGCGACCCCACGACCGCGCGCTCGGGAGTTCGTCCTGGTGCAGAGCGAGCTGTACATGACGCCGGAAGGTGCCCCGGGCTCGCTCCGGAGTCTCGACTGGAAGAAGCTACTGGAACTGTCGCCGGATTACGTGCTCTTCAACGGCCGGGCCGCGCAGTACGCGTCGCACCCGATCGTTGTCGCTCCGGATGAGCTCATCCGGCTCTACGTGGTGAACGCCGGGCCGAATCGCATTTCATCGTTTCACGTGGTGGGCGGAATCTTCGAGCGGGTTTTCGAGGATGGATCGCTCAAGCACCCGTTGGAAGGCGTACAGACGGTCAACGTCCCCGTCGGCGGTGGGATGATTTTCGAGACTCGGCTCCGCGAACCGGGCGACTACCCGTTCGTGACTCACGCATTCGCAGACGCAACCAAAGGCGCCGTCGGAATCCTCCGCGCGCAGCCCAGATCCGGAGAGTGATCAGGCCAAGTTCATCTTTCGGAGCAATTCCTTGAACCGTGGATGCCCGCGCAGAGGCGCGAAAAGAAAAGAACCTCTGATGCCGAAAATCCCGCCCGAGCGCTCCTCGTAGGCGCGTTCCAAGCAGTCCATCGCGCGATCGTGCTCGCCCAGGCCCGTGTAGACATATGCCATGTGATACGGCGAGACATAGCGCTGCTTCGAGAGCGCCTCGAGCTGTCGCAACATCCCTCGGGCCTCCTCGGTCCGGCCCACCCGCGCCAAGGCTTGGCCGAGCTGAGCCAGGTATAACGAGCTGTCCGGCGAGATCGCCACCGCCCTCTGCAAAGAGGCTACCCCCTGCTCGGGCATGCCATTTAGGAGATGGGCCCATCCGGCAGTCGCATGCGCCAGTGCGAGATTGGGATCGACTGCCAGACATTCGGTGATGGCGCGCAATGCCTCTTCATACCGCCCGGCCCTGAGAAACGTGGTCGCGATATCCATTCGGTGCGCCACAGGATCGAGCTCGTGGGCACGTTCCTGCACTTGGATAGCCTCGTCATAGCGCTCGAGCGCAGCGAGCATGAGGCCGTACGAGTCGTACGCAACTCCGCTGTTTGGATTCAGCTCGATCGCACGCTTGTACTCCTTTTCGGCCCCGGCCCAGTCGTAGTCGCACGCGACCTTGAGATGCGCCAGGACCGCGCGCGCTTCAGGGAGCCCCGGGTCGAGCTCGAGGGCGCGGGCAACGGCCGCTCTGGCTCGCCCGAATGCCTCGGCGGGCGGCACCGTACCCGCCACCCCAATTCCGATCTCTGTATACGCATACGCGAGGCTCGCGTGCGCCAGCGCATAATTCGGGTCACGTGCGATCGCCTGCTCGAAGTGCTTGATCGCCCGTTCGATCCCCTCGGTCGTCCACCGAGCCATGCAATGCTTCCCCAGGAGATACTGCTGGTACGCTTGAAGGTCGTCGGTGGGCTTCTTGTGGATTCGGCTTTTTTCCTCGGAGGAGAGCTCGGCCTCGAGCGCGCCAGCGATCTGTAACGCGACGTCGCTCTGGATGGTGAAAATATCGGTCAGGTCCCGATCGTACGTCTGAGCCCAGAGATGCCTGTCGCTCTCCGCATCGACCAGCTGGGCCACGATTCGCACCCGGCTCCCAGCCCGTCGGACACTTCCCTCGAGCAGCGTCGCGACGTCCAGCTTCGCCCCGATCTCCCGCAGGCTCTGCTGTCGATTCTTGAACGGCATCACCGAGGTGCGAGAGATCACCTTGAGCGAGCGGATCTGCGAAAGCTGGGCGATCACGTCCTCGGTGATGCCGTCCGCGAAGTACTCGTTCTCCGGATCCGCGCTCAGGTTAACGAAGGGCAGCACCGCGACTGAGGGGGACCGCTGCTGGCTGGCGGATGGGTTGGCGAGCGCGTCCGCCATCGAGCCTGCGGATGCGAACCGGTCGGCCGGAGCCTTCCCGAGCGCCTTGATAAGCGCGTGTTCCACGCCAGGCGGCACCGTGGGGCGGAAGCGGCGGATGCGCGGCACCTGATCGGTGAAATGCTTGGCCATTACGGCCTGGGCAGTGGGTCCGGTATAGGGCGGCTCGCCAGCCAGCATCTCATAAAGGACGCAGCCGAGACTGTACACGTCGCTCCGAGCATCCAGGTCACGGTCGCCCGCGGCTTGCTCGGGGCTCATGTATGCCGGTGTCCCGAGGCTCAGGCCGGTGCCCGTGAGTCGGTCTTCCCGGCCTGCTTCGGCCGCGAGAGCGATCCCGAAGTCGGTGACCATCGCCTCGCCTTCGTGAATCAGGATGTTTTCCGGCTTGATGTCGCGGTGGATGAGGCCGTGAGCGTGCGCATGGTCCAAAGCCGAGGCGACTTGTCGCGCGATGCGAATGCCCTCCTCGATAGACAGCTCTTTCTCCCGCGAAAGCTTTTGGCGCAGGGACTCGCCTCTCACGTAGGGCATCACATAGAAGAGCAGCCCGTCAGCCTCCCCCGAATCGTGGAGTTGGAGGATGTGCGGATGATTGAGCCCCGCGGCGATCCGGATTTCGCGGGCGAAACGGTCGGCGCCAAGTAGGTACCCGAGCTCGGGCCGGAGCACCTTGATCGCGACCTTGCGATGATGCTTGAGGTCATCGGCCAGATAGACGGTTGCCATTCCGCCCTGACCGAGCTCGCGCTCGAGGCTGTAGCGTCCGGCGAGGGCGGTGTGGAGGCGTTCTAGTTGATCGGCTGGCACGGGAAGCAGGTCATCGTTGCGTCAGGCACTATGGCACTCCCCCGCCGGTTCCTAGCCTCGGCGGGCCAGTTTCGGAAGGGCGCTCGTAATCCAAGCACCCAGCTCATTGGCTGGTGGGGCATGAACTTAAACCGCTCCCTCACTTCCGCAACGACGGCGAGTCCGGTGGTGCGCGCGATCAGTGCTCCCTCAAACCGCCTTTCGTCATGCTCCTTGACGAACGGCGTGGAAAACGAAATCCTAGCGCCCATGACGTTTCCATCCGAGATCTCGGCCGGCATTGTCCGGGTCGCGCCCTTCGCGAGCTTTTTCCAGCGCTTCGACGAGCTGATCCGTTCATCCAGCCGGATGGCCCTGTATTTCATTCACTCCCGCCGCTGGCGGGAAAACCACGACTCCTCGATCAAAACCTTTCTGGGCCAGGAGCAGGCACGTCTCGAGGTGTTCCTGCCCGATCTCGAGAGCCACGAGCTGATGTTCTCGCTAAGCCGGCATTTCGAGGACGGCCCCCAGATCCCCGGAATGGTGGCCGACGCATATCGGTACTTTGCTCGCCTAGCCCGCACCTATAACAAGCCGACCGAGATCTGGCTCTTCGGGCGGTACCCCACCTACTCGTTCTATCAATTCGACCAGCGTGCAGTGCTGGCGTTCTACTCGAATACCGCCTCCAAGAAGGAGCTACCGGCCTTTGAGGTCGAGAGCGATGGCTTGTTGGGGACCTTCCTTGCCGAAGAGATCGAAGATCTCAAGAAGGAATGTCGCCGGCGGGATCCGAGAGACCTGGAAGGCGTAATCACCAACGCCACCGAGCCTTGAGGCTGGGCGCGCCTCGCCCCGACTTGCGGCCTGGTGCGAGCCAACCTGCCACTTGCTCACAGAAATCAATAGCCCAGGAGAGTAGGTTCTATCGACGGGACAGTGTTCTTGGAGCCTCCGAATCGTGGAGCGAGTGAATGCCGGATGTCCGCCCCCAGCGTAACCTGGTCCGATGGTCGATCGGCGCCCTCGTAGTCATCGTCCTGCTGATGATTGCCTATTGGGTCACTCACGGATTTGGTGCCATGGTTTCGTCGGCACCACCATGATTCCGTCCGCACGAACCGCCAGTCCTTGGAGTGCATGATCAAGCTGAGTCCCGAGCTCCGTCACGTTCGGGAGCGGGGGTAAGCCGCCTCTTCCTGGCGCGGACCGCACCAGTCATCCCACCTCAGTGCCTTGACGACTCCGGTATCGGGCTGTACGGTATCGCCGAGTCTACGACATCCCGACGCATTGGAACCCCCGGTGAGTCGCGGTAATGCGACTGCCGTTGTATTCGCAGGCTTCCCTCAATGAAGTGGAGGTAGTTATGCGTCTACGCCCATGGATGTCGGCGACAGCCAGCAGAGGGTTCTTTCTGGTTCTCGGGTTGGCGCTTGCCGCCGCAACGATTGCGCTGGTCTACGAGGCCGCCAACTCGTCGGCCGTGGCACAGGGCCCGTCCAAACTCGAGGCTAGCATCTTGAGCTACGATGGCCAGGACTTTGTTCGAACCAAGTCGACCTTGATGACCAAGGACGGAAAATCCGCCGTCAATTCGAAGCTCGAGCATGACAGTCCGGCCTACAAGGCCTTGGTCCAGAAGCACTCTTATAGTGGCGAGGCCACTGTATTTGGTAAGAAATACGACGCCAACTACGCACCGCTCATGAGCGAGGATGGCAAGGTGACCGGTGCAT
>JBKPOS010000113.1:0-5466 GCA_046733215.1 Gemmatimonadota bacterium | reverse complement strand
GCCGCGCAGGCACACCTCGAGCGGCTCGACCGCGCCTATCCTGGCAACGCCGAGGTGGCCTCTCGCCTGGATCGGGTTCGCGCGATCCGGCACGAGCCTCCCCGCGCGCGGTGGCAGATGGGAGTCGAGTACTACGGCGACCAGCTCACCGCGGCCGCGCCCAGCAACGGCGGCACGGCCTCGCTTGCGGCGCGACCCAGCGATGTGCTGCGCTGGAGTGCGGCGGCAACGGTGCAGCAGAAGTTCTCTCAGACCGAGGCCCGCGTCGGCGGCGAGCTGGGCCACCGCCTCGGACGGAGCTTCGAGGTTTACGGGTCTGCATACGTCGCACCGGGTGCGGAGGTCTTGCCGCGCCAGACCTACGGATTAGGGCTCACTACGAAGCTCGGCGCTGGACTCGTGCTCTACGCCGACTACACCTTTCTCGATTTCTTCGACGCGCGGGTCCATCAGATCAGTCCTCGCCTCGAGCTCTACGCCGGACCGCACTGGTTCTTTTCCGGTCGATACGGCTACGCCAGCACCAGGTTCGACGGCCTGGCGGATGCGGTCGGCAACCACGCGGGCGCCTTATCGGTCGGCTATCTCTACGGCGTCAGCAATTCCATCCAGGTCTTCGGCGGAGCCGGCGGCGAAGCATTCGCGCTGCCCTCGCGCGACGCGATCGGCGGGTTCAGTGCTCACACGGTGGGGATCGGGTGGCGACAGTTCCTGACGCCTTGGCTGGGGCTTACCGCGTCGTACTCGCATCAGGACCGCTCCAACGGAACGCAGCAGGATTCCTATGGCCTAGGTCTGGTGCGCCGATGGTGACCGCGGCTCCGGGCTGGGAGATCTGGTTGATCGGCCTGCTGCTCGGCGCGGCGGTGCTGCTCATCGCCCTTCTATTCTTCTTCAATCATTTCCATACCTATCGCGCGCACCAGGTCCTCGAGCTCGAAAGGATGCTGGAGGAGACGGTGGAGGAGTGGGCCAACGACGACGTGGTGCCCGACGAGACTCAGCGCCTCGCTCGGCTCCGGGGCGGCGATAGGGATGTCCTGGTGGAAGTCTGTCTGCGAATGGCCCCTTCGCTCGACCAGCGCGCACTCGAACGGGTTCGCGCGGGCCTCAAGCGGTGGGGCCTGCTCGATCGCGAGCTGGCCAACCTGCATCACCCAAGTCCGGCGCGTCGCGCTGATGCCTGCCTGGTCCTCGGTCGGATGGGTTGGAGGTCTGCAGTACCAGCGCTGATACAGGCTCTTTCCGATCCTCATCCTTTGGTTCGCCGACGCGCCATCGCCGCCTTGGGCGACCTCCATGCGGTTGAGGCTCTGCGACCGATCGTTCGGACCCTCGAGGCGACCGGCAGCTGGGGCGACATGCTCGCGATCATGGCATTGAGCCGGCTGGGTGCGGAGAGCATCCCGCACGTCACGGCATTGCTTCAGGAGTCGACCTCGCCGGCCATGACCAAGGGGCTGCTCCAGATGACCGCACAACTCGGCCGATCGGCGGATCCGGCCTTGGTGCGTGATCTTGCGAGCCATGGGGACCCCGAAGTGAGAGTGGAAGCGGTGCGCGCGCTGGGACACATCCCCTCGGAGCCTGCATCGGTCGCAGTGTGTCTGTCGGCTTTGGATGATCCTGCGTGGCCCACGCGCGCGCTTGCTGCTCGGTCTTTGGGCCGCCTGGGTGACGGCTCGGCGGTCCCATCGCTGGAGAGAGCTATGGGCGACACGGCGTACTGGGTGCGGCACCACGCGGGAGAGGCACTCGCCGCGCTGGGTCGTGCCGGGCACGACGGGCTCAAGCGGCGCCTGTCCGACCAGAACCCGTTCGTCCGGGACATGGCCACTCAGATGCTGTACATCACCGCCCTCCCGGGCGAGGTCTCCCGATGAGCGGGCTCGTGGACGTGTTCAGCGACGAGTTCGTACTCTTCTCGCTCGTCATCACCGGCTATTTCATCCTGTTCAACACGATCCAGCTCGCGCTGATGCTCCTGGCGTTCCTGGCCGTGCGCCGGCGAGTGCGGGCGATCGAGCTCGAAGACTTTCGGGAAATCCAGGAATCGGGTCTCACGCCGCCGGTGTCTATCATCGTTCCGGCGTACAACGAAGGCCCCATGATCATCGAGACCATCCGATCGCTGCAGGCGCTCCGATACAAGCAGCTCGAGATCGTGGTGGTCAACGATGGCTCGAGCGACGATACACTCGAGCGGCTGATTGCGGCATTCGGGCTTCGTCGCACGCCGAGGGTCTACTGGCAGCAACTCAAGTGCAAGCCGGTGCGGGGGATTTACTGGAGTCCCGAACAACCCCGGCTCTGGGTGCTGGACAAGATCAACGGACGCAAGGCGGACGCGGTCAATGCCGGGATCAACCTGGCATCGGCTCCATACGTCAGCGTGATCGACGGGGACACCATCATCGAGGACGGAGCGGTCCTGGCGATGATGCACGCGATCCTGCCGCACTCACGGGACACCGTGGCGGCTGGCGGGACCGTCCGGATCGTGAACGGCTGCAAGCTCGAGGGAAACCAGGCGGTGCGGGTGGGAGTGCCGCAGGGGTTCCTGGCGCGGGTGCAGATCATCGAGTACCTGAGGGCTTTCCTCTTCGCGCGCGTGGGCTGGAGCGAGCTCAAATCGCTCATGATCGTTTCGGGTGCGTTCGGCATCTTTCGCAAGGAGGCGCTGGTCGAGATCGGGGGTTTCCGCAACGACACTGTCGGTGAGGACATGGACGCGATCGTGCGGATGCACCGGAAGCTCAAGGAGGCTGGCCGCCCGTACCGCGTGACGTTCGTGCCCGACCCGGTGTGCTGGACCGAGTGCCCCGAGACCCTGAAGGACCTTCGGCGCCAGCGGGAGCGCTGGCACCGCGGCCTGGGCGAGACGCTCGAGCACAACAAGGTGATGCTGGGGAGGCGGCGCTACGGGCGGATCGGAATGCTCGCGCTGCCGTACTACATGCTGTTCGAATATCTGGGCCCCTTGGTGGAGACTGCTGGCTGGGTCATCCTGCCGTTCGGATGGGCTCTGGGATTGGTGAACTGGCAGTTGTTCGTGCTCTTCCTCGTTGCATCCGTGGTGTACGGCCTGGTGCTCTCGCTGTTGTCGCTGGTGCTGGAGGAGCTCTCATTCCGACGGTATCAGGAGCCGGGGCAGCTCTCCCGACTGGCAATGGTGGCGGCGCTCGAGACTCTCTGGTTCCGGCAGCTTCAGGTGTGGTGGAGGCTGGTGGCGCTGATGACCTGGCGGGGAAGGGCGGCGAGCTGGGGCAGCGCGCCGCGCAAGGGTTTCCAGCGAGCCTAGGCGAGGCGCTGCAGAGAGAACGCGCTCGCGCCAAGGGGTGCAGAGTGTGCGCGCTCGCGCCAAGGCTGCAGAGTATGCGCGCTCGCGCCAAGGCTGCAGAGTATGCGCGCTCGCGCCAAGGCAAGGGCTCCCACGGCGCGCTGCGGAGCGCGACCGCCGGAACCCGGGGCCTTCCTGGCCGGGCATCGCTAATCGTTGCCGACGTCGCCCCGGTTTCCGACGCGCGCTCCGACACGCCCCTAAGGAGCCCCCGCCTTGGCGACTCGCGCTAGGCAAGCAGGGGTAGGGCGCGCTCTGCTCGGTCCGAGCCCGGCGCGAGTGGCGGGGCGGGTGGCCCGAAGGGCGCGTCAGTTACCGCCACAGCACATAGAACTCACCACGCGCCGGCTGCGCGTAACTGCAGCGCCCCGGAGGGCCGCCCGCCCCGGCAGAGCGCCCGCTCGGACGGAGCAGAGCACTTCCCGCCAGTCCGCCGGCGGCGGGGAACGGTGCTCAGGCGGGCTGCTCGGCCTTCTTCACGATCGGCAACCGCTGCTCTCGCCACGCGACCCAGCCACCGACCAGCGCTCTCGCCTTGGTCCATCCCGCTCTCCGAAGCTCTCGCGCCACCCGGGCGCTTGTGGCTTCGTCCTTTCACGCACAGTACAGCACGAGCGTGGCGTTCTGATCGAGGCGTTTTTCCCGGGCCAGGCGCACGGCGTCGTCGGGCGGCAGACGAAGGGCCCCCGCCGCAATGGTTCCATCGTCTCGATAGCTGCGCTCAGTGCGCACGTCGGCGACGATGACCGGTGCGCCCGAGCGCTGGAGCTCTCGGAATTCGTCGATGGTGATCCGCTCCGGGACAGCCGCGTCAAATGAAGGTGCGGACTGGGCGACTGGAGCGGGGACTGTCGGTGCCGGCGCCGGATTGACTGCCACTGCCTCAGGGGCGGAGATCGCGGCGGATGCCGCTGCGTGACGGCGGAGATAGATCGCGATCCCGCCGCCGTGCACGACGACCGACAGCAGCACGACCAGGCACGTAATGGCGAAGAGGTGGTCGGCGCCGGGCACTCCTGCGAACACCGGCAACAGCACCAGTAGCAGCGAGCTCAAACCCCGTGGTCCGAACAGGCCGATGAGCCAGCGGCTATTGGCATCGAGGCCCGCGCGGTAGAGCACCGGCAGCATGACCGCAGTCCGAACACCCAGCGCGATCACTGCGAAGGCAACCACCCGCCAGTCCGTCATCAGCGGGAGACCGGTCCAGATCAGGCCCGTGCCGAATGCCACGAAGGTGAACAGCAGGAACATCTCCGCGGACGCTTCGCCATAGTCGAGAAAGCAGTCGCAGAGCTCTACGTCGAGCGCGGCAATCACGAGTCCCGCGGCGAACGCCGCCAGGAACCCGCTGCCTCCGACCGCCTCCGCTGCGGAGTAGGCGGTGAAGGCGACACCCAGCGCGTACAGCGACTCATAGTCGCGTCGCACGCCGACTCGACGGCGGATCTGGTCCAACAGCGTGATCGCTACCCAGCCCGCCCCGACGCCCAGCGCGGGACCCAGCAGAAACAGCCCCACTGCGTGGCGGCCGATCTCTCGCGAGGTGGCTGCCCCCGCGCCGAGCGTCAGCATCGCGAGCACCACTATGGGGAGCAGGATGACGTCGTTCATCCCGCTTTCCAGTCGGAGCGCGAGCTTGGCCGACGGCGGAAGGTTCTGGTGTCTAATGAGGGTGCGGAGGAGCACCGGATCGGTCGAGGCGAGAGCCGTGCCCAGCAGGATCGCGGCCCCCGGCGAGAGATCGAGCAGCCACCAGGCGGCCGCCGCTGTGAGCGCGGCCGGGAGCAGGGTTCCGGGCCCGAGCACCAGTGCTGCAAGGCGCCGCTGCTGGCGAACCTCACCGGCGTCGATCCCGATCGCGTCGCTGAACAGCACCAGGACCAGGCCCAGAGTCGCGATCACTTCCAGGGCGGGCGAGTCCAGGTTGATGCGGATCAGGTCGAGCCCGGCCGGGCCCAGCACGATGCCGATGAGAAGGAAGATGGCGACCTGCGGCAGGCCGGTGCGCTCGACCGCGCCCGACAGCAGCGAGGAGACGACGATGACGATGCCGATCAGGGCAACGGCGGCGATAAAGGTTTCGTGGTTCATGGGTGCAAGATGCGCTGGCTGCGATGCGGGGC
>JBKPOS010000112.1:0-13090 GCA_046733215.1 Gemmatimonadota bacterium | reverse complement strand
GGTGAACGGCGTCTCACCGACCAGCATCTCGTACAGCGTCGCGCCCAGCGCATACACATCGGTTTTCGCGGTGATGTCGCGCTCGCCCATCGCCTGCTCGGGGCTCATGTAGTACGGTGTGCCGAGCGACATACCGGTCTCGGTCATGCGGGTCCCGCCGGCGCTGCTCACCGCGAGCGCGATACCGAAGTCCGCTACCAGCGCCCGACCGTCATGCAGGAGAATGTTCTCCGGCTTGATGTCGCGGTGCACGACACCGTGCCGGTGAGCGTAGTCCAGCGCGCTCGCCACCTCTGCAGCGATGCGGACTGCATCGGCGATGGGGAGCTGGCGTTCACGAGTGAGCCGGTCACGCAGGGATTCCCCTTCCACAAACGGCATCACGTAGAAGACGGTCCCGCCTGCTTCGCCGGAATCGTGGAGCGGCAGGATGTGCGGATGCTGCAGGTTGGCGGTGGTCTTGATCTCGGCCAGGAAGCGCTCGGCGCCGATGACCGCGGCCAGCTCGGGTCGCATGACCTTGACGGCGACCTTCCGATCGTGGCGAAGATCATGGGCCAGCCAGACCGTGGCCATGCCGCCCGCACCGAGCTCTCGCTCGATGCGGTAGCGGTCACCGAGGGCAGTCGAGAGACTGCTTTGTGACAGGGGCACGGGGGATAATACTGCGGCTATCGGCTATCAGCTATCAGGTATCAGCTGGGCGACGGGGAACGATAAGGGTCGACACAAGCACCTGCACCACTTCCCCACGCTGGTTTCGCGTCTCGCTCCGGGTCGTAACAATCCCCCGGTCCGGCCGGGAGCGGGACGGCCGGATCTCTGTCACTTCGGTTTCGACTTGAAGAACGTCATCCGGGAAGGTGGGCTGGGGCCAGCTGACATCGGCGCCGGCTCCGATCATGCCCCCGGCAACCGGCAGGCCGCTCGTCACCAGCAGCCGCATGGTGATCGCAGCCGTGTGCCAGCCGCTTGCAACCAATCCGCCGAAGAACGTGTTCTTTGCCGCCGCTGGATCGCTGTGAAACGGCTGGGGATCGAACTGCGACGCAAAGGCGACGACCTGCCGCTCGTCCAGCGCGTGGATACCGCTCAGGAACCGCTGCCCCACGCTTAGGTCCTCCAGATAGAGCCGCCGACGAGTATCATCTCCCTCCATCAGGCCGATCATCTGCATCCCCTCCTCGAGTGCCGTCCCGGCTGTATACCCCAATCTAGGACTCTATTGGACTGGCTCCGATCTCCACTGCCAGCTCCGTCGCCCCTCAACGATCCGCCTGCAACGAGAACCGGGGAGTTCGTGCGGGCCCAGGCTGCGTGCACCGTCGGATGACGAGGGCTTCTACCTCTACCTCACGCCGCGTCAACCAGGCGAGCCACGATACGATGGCAGGCATCATCGGCCGCATGCGGAACCGCACAGGATGTCACCTACCACCTGACAGTGAAATAGCTGGCACTGCGCACCGGGGGCGGGCCGGGTAGAATGCACGACCCGCTCCGGGTGCCCAGCAGCGTCCTTCAAAGCCTCTTGCCGACGGCCCTTCGCCCGAGCGGGTAACTCGCGCTCTCAGAGGAGCTTCCCCTGCGTCCCCGGCCGCGACCAGAACCCGTTTGGCCCGGGACCCCGGTGCATGAGACTTGCTCAATCATCGGGTCGGGATTCCGGAGACGATCAAGGATGATTCGAGCCCATCTGAGCGCCATGTTCCACGCCGCCCGTCTGGATATCGGGATACGGCGCGCCCGGTACGCCGAACGCCTCGCCCTTACCCGGGCCGGCGAGCTGCTCGCAGCCTCGAGACATCGCCTTCCTGCCGGCGCCTGCCAATCCCTGCTCGGAGAAATCCAATGGGTTCGTCGCGAGCGGGAGGCTCAAGCGCTTTCGCTAGCGGGCTCGATCGAGGTTGACCGCACGGACTACGGCTCGGTCGCAAGCTGGATGCGTCCGCTGGTCATCATTCGCGGAATCTGTTCGCGCGCCATCCTTCGCCACCAGATGGCCCGAGCCGAGCGCAGACTCAAGCCGCTCTATCAGGGCCTCGGCACCGCCGCCCTGGCCCTTCCCAACGGAGCGGGCGGTGCGCTCCAGGTTCCCCCCGGATTGGTGGAGGCGGTTCGGGCCGCTCGTGCAGACCTGGCGAGCGCCGTCGCGAAGCGCGCCCGGATTCTCGAGCCGTTCGACGGAAAAGCATGTCCGTCCTGGCTCAACGCTCTCGCGGTCGAAGCGCACGCCTTAGGGAGTGCCCTCCTCAAACAGATTCAGGGACAGCTCCTGCCCCGAGTGTCGGCACTCGCGGGGCTCGCCGCCGGCTGGTGGGTAACGCACACTTACACCACTTCCCGTCCCCGCGCGCTGCTCCGCTCGCTCGGCATCGGCAGTGGTGGAACCCAGGTGATCAGCGCCGAGACGTATGAGCGTATGCGTTTCTGGCTGCCGATCCTTGCTGCGGCGGTCTGCGCGTACCTTGGCGATCGGATTGCCCGCTGGATACGCCAGCGCTACCGGCCAAGCATCCGGGTCTCCCCTCGTCGCCGATCCGACACCATCACACATCTGTCCGCAACGACCTAGATTTTCCGCTCGACCCTCCTCGGGAAAATCGCTTGGCCGACCTGCGCGACCAGATCGAATCCGGTCTCACGGGCAGTTACACCATCGAGCGGGAACTGGGCCGCGGCGGTATGGCCACGGTGTTCCTTGCCCAGGACCTGAAGCACAAGCGCCCCGTCGCACTCAAGGTGCTCCTGCCCGAGCTGACCGCATCGGTGGGCGCTGCGCGATTCAACCGCGAGATCGAAATCGCGGCACGGCTCCATCATCCCCACATCCTCACCGTGCTCGACTCGGGCGAAGTCGCGGGCCAGCTCTGGTTCACGATGCCGTACGTGGACGGACACAGTCTGCGTGATCGGTTGATTCGTGAGGAGCAGCTTCCTGTGGGCGACGCGCTTCGGATCACCCGCGAAGCGGCCGAAGCGCTCGGCTACGCTCACGAGCAGGGCGTGGTTCATCGCGACATCAAGCCCGAAAATATTTTGCTCACCCGCCGGGGCGAAGTCCTGGTTGCCGACTTCGGGATCGCCCGCGCCCTGGGTGTCAACGACACGCTCACCCGCCCAGGTATTGCGATCGGCACGCCGGCGTACATGAGCCCCGAACAGGCTGCCGGTGCTCCGGTGGACGGCCGAAGCGATATCTACAGCCTGGGCTGCGTGCTGTACGAGATGCTGGCCGGTGAGGCGCCATATGCCAACGCTTCACCCGCCACCCTCCGAGCCCGGCGCTTCAGCGACTCCGTGCCGAGTGTGCGGCTCCTTCGGCCCAGCGTCTCGGAGCCGGCCGACTTCGCGTTGCAACGCGCGTTAGCCGAGCTGCCGGCCGATCGCTATTCGACGGCCTTCGAGTTCGCCGAAGCCCTGCAGCAGTTGGCGATCACACCGATCTCGGGCCCGACGGTAATCACACCGGGGCGATTCGGTTCCACACCACAAACCGGTGTGGCGGCCGCATCGTCGGCGTCGAGCCGGCGGCTGCCGGTGACAGCCATCGCCCTTGCCCTGGGATTCGTCCTCGGCCTCGGTGTGCTGTTCGCCTGGCGTCGAACCCGCCCCAGCGCAGGAGAAACCGCTGTTCCCAAGGTGCTCGCAGTGCTCCCGTTCGAGAACCTGGGCGACCCGGCAGATGCCTACTTCGCCGACGGCGTCGCCGACGAAGTGCGTACCAAGCTCTCGCAGCTTTCGGGCATGGAGGTCATCGCCCGCGGTAGCTCGAACCAGTACCGCAACACCAACAAGTCGCCGGAACTGATCGCGCGCGAGCTGGGCGCTGACTATCTGCTGACTGCCACCGTGCGGTGGAGCAAGGAGCGGAACGGAGCGAGCCGCGTCCTGGTGATCCCGGAGCTGGTGGAAGCCGGCGTCGGACGCCCGGCGCATACCCGCTGGGGTGAGAAGTTCGATGCCGCCCTCACCGATGTCTTCAAGGTGCAGGCACAGATCGCGGGAGATGTGGCTCAGGCGCTGGATGTGGCGCTGGGAGACAGCGCGCGACAGCAGCTGGTGGCCCGGCCGACCCGGAACTTCGATGCCTACGACGCCTTTCTCCGTGGCGAGCAGCTCATCGTCACTGAAGGCAAGACTGACGCCGGCTCGGCCCGTCACGCAGTGGCTGCCTACAGTGAGGCAGTGTCGCGCGACCCCCAATTCGCTCTCGCCTGGGCGAGACTCGGTCGAGCGCAAGTGCTCCGTTTCAACGCCGGCGATCATCAGGACTCGGTAGTGCGGGCCGCGCGCCGAGCAGCCGATCGCGCGCTCGCACTCGACTCCAATCGCGCCGAGTCCTATTACCTGGTTGGATTGCTGAAGAACAACATCGAAGGGGACGCCCATGGTGCGGCGGCGGCGCTCGAGCGGGCGTGGAAGCTCGCCCCGCACGACCCCGACGTGCTCAGCATGCTGGCGAGCTTTCTCGCGGACCTCGGCCGAAACGACGAGGCCATCGCGCGGTATGCCGAAGCTGCCCGGCTCGACCCCCGCTCCGTGCTGGTAGCCCGGCGCTATGCCGACGCGCTGATCGCTCAGCGACGCTTCGCCGAGGCGGATTCGGTGGCGAGCGCCGGGCTCCGGATCGCGTCAGACAACTCGGAATTGGTGGGCCACGTGGTCACGGCGCGGTTGGCGCGCGGAGACGCGCAGGGCGCCCGCGCCGCCTTGCGGCAAGCGCGGCGGCACATCGAGCCGAACCAATTGATTGCGGCGCTTGTCGGGTTCATCTGGCTGGACGATTCACTCGAGGCTATCGCACTGCGGCTTCCGCCGAGTGCCTACGCCGACGACAGGGCCATAGGCTTTCTGAGCCTCGCCACAGTCATGTGGAATGCCGAGCAGTACGTGGGTGCCAAGGCGTACGGTGACTCCGCCCGGGCGGTGCTCCGGCCGCAGGTCGTCCGGGAGCCGGAGAACTTTTTCCCACACTATGCGCTGGCACTTGCAGAGGCGATTTGCGGACGAAGGGGGGAGGCCATGGCCGAGGCCGGGCGAGTGCGCGCGATCTATCGGCCCGAGCCGGGGAGTCGGAGCTGGACCACCCTGGTCAATCTTCTGGCCCAGGTCGAGATGCTCACGGGAAACGCAGCCGGCGCGATTAATTGGATAGACAGCCTTCTGCGACTGCCGGGTCCCACTACCGCGGCATCGCTCAAGCTCGACCCGACCTGGGCGCCGCTCCGCGCCGACCCGCGCTTTCAGCGACTGCTGGCGCGAGACTAGATTTGCTCATCTATCTTCGTTAGGACGCCGCTTGACCGAACTGCGCGAGCAGCTCGAACCCGACCTTCGAGGCAGCTACGCCATCGAGCGCGAGCTCGGGCGCGGCGGCATGGCCACGGTCTTTCTCGCCCAGGACCTCAAGCACAAGCGCCCGGTCGCCCTCAAAGTGCTCCTGCCCGAGCTGGCCGCATCGCTCGGCGCCGAGCGATTCCATCGCGAGATCGAGATCGCGGCTAGGCTGCAGCATCCGCACATTCTCACCGTGCTCGATTCGGGCGAAGTAGCCGGGCAGCTCTGGTTCACCATGCCGTACGTGGAGGGACAGAGCCTGCGCGACCGGCTCCGCCGCGAGGTTCAGCTTCCGGTCGAGGACGCGCTCAGGATTACCCGGGAAGCGGCGGCCGCGCTGGATTACGCGCACGAGCACGGCGTGGTCCATCGCGACATCAAGCCGGAGAACATCCTGCTCACCAAGCGGGGTGAGGTGCTGGTCGCCGACTTCGGCATTGCCCGGGCGCTGAGTGGCAACGATGCGCTGACCCAGACGGGCATGGCGATGGGCACACCCGCCTACATGAGCCCCGAACAGGCCGCGGGGAGCGCGGTGGACGGGCGAAGCGACATCTACAGTCTGGGGTGCGTGCTGTACGAGATGCTGGCAGGTGAAGCGCCGTACACTGGACCCACACCGCAGGCCATCGTCGCGAAACGCTTCGTCGATCCGATTCCCAGCGTGCGGCGAGTGCGCCCGACTGTACCCGAGGCCGCCGACCTGGCGTTGCAGCGAGCGCTGGCCCGCGTACCGGCCGATCGCTTCGCAACGGCGTACGAGTTTGCCCAGACGCTCCAGCAGATCGTGACCACCCCAGTCGCGACGATGGCGACACCGGCACCATCGACGCCTGCCTCAATCCCGGTGCAGACGACGCCGGCCCAGACGGCCGCCACGGCGCCGGTGCCGCGGCGGAAAGTCCCGGTCGCCGCGATCACTCTTGGCCTCGGTTTCGCCCTGGGACTGGGCGTGCTCTTCGCGTGGCGCCGTACCCACGCTGGCGTATCGGAGACCAGCAGCACCAAGGTGCTCGCGGTGCTCCCGTTCGAGAACATCGGCGACTCGGCAGATGCTTATTTCGCAGACGGCGTCACCGACGAGGTGCGCAGCAAGCTGTCCCAGCTTTCCGGCATGGAGGTAATCGCGCGGGGCAGCTCCAACACCTACCGGCACACCACCAAGACGCCGCAACAGATCGCGCGGGAGCTGGGCGCTGACTACCTGCTTACAGCCACAGTGCGGTGGGAAAAGCAGGCTGGCGGAGCGAGCCGGGTGCGGGTGATTCCCGAGCTGGTGGATGCGGGACCGGGCCACGCGCCGCGCACCAAATGGGGGCAGCAATTCGACGCATCGCTCACCGACGTGTTCAAAGTGCAGGCGCAGATTGCGAGCGACGTGGCCCAGGCGCTGGACGTGGCCCTGGGCGATAGCGCCCAGAAGCAGCTGGCAGCCCGGCCTACCCAGAACCTGGCTGCGTACGACGCGTTTCTTAAGGGCGAGCAGCTCATTATTACCGAAGGAAAGACCGACGTGGTATCGGCTCGGCTTGCGGCGGCGGCATACCGGGAGGCCGTTCAGCGCGATCCGAACTTTGCGCTCGCATGGGCCCGGCTCGGCCGGGCGGAGGCGCTGCGTTACAACTCCGGCGATGCCACCGACAGTGTGCTCCAAAGTGCCCGCCGCGCCCGCGATCGCGCTCTGGCGCTGGCACCGGACCGGGCCGAGGCGTACTTCGCGGACGGCTTCATAAAATCCAACGTCGATCGCGACTTCGACGGGGCCGTAGAGGCCCTGGAACGGGCGGCGAAGCTCGCGCCGCATGATCCTGACGTCCTCAGTATGCTGGGGAGCTTTATGTCCGTGCTCGGGCGCAGCGATAAGGCCATTGCTCGGTATTCGGAAGCAGCAAAGCTGGATCCGCGATCCGTGCTCGTTGCGCGACGCTATGCCAACGTTCTGCTGATCGAGCGCCGCTTCGAGGAGGCGGATTCGGTCGCGAGGGCAGGCCTCGCGATCGCGCCGGACAACACGGATCTGATCGGCAGCGTTCTTGCAGCGCGTCTGGCACGTGGTGACCTGGTCGGCGCACGGGCCGCCCTGCGCGAATCTCTCCAACATGTCGAGCCGAGTCAGTTTATTGGAGCCCAATTCGGGTGGGTTTGGCTCGACGATTCGCTGCAGGCGCTCGCACTCCGGTTACCACCTTCGGCCTATGCCGACGACCGGGCACAGGGTCTTCTCGCCCTGTCTCAAGTTCAATGGAACGCGGGACGCTATGACGCCGCACGGGCGAGTGCCGATTCCGGACGGAAAGTTCTGGCCCCTCACGTCGCCAACCACCCGGACGACTTCGTTGCGCATTACGATCTTGCGCTCGCGGAGGCCGCAGGCGGACGCCGAGCCGAGGCGCTGGCCGAAGCAGAACGGGTTCGCGCCATGTTCCGGCCGCTGCCCGGCAGTCCGGGTTGGACCGCGTATGTCACCCTTCTTTTTCAGATCGATGTAGCCTCGGGAAACAAGGCCGGAGCGATCGCCTGGACCGACTCCCTACTTCATCTCCCGGGACCCACAACGCCCGCATGGATCGGGATCGACCCTGTGTATGCAACGCTCCGCGGCGAACTCGCTTTTCAGAAGTTGCTGGCACGGAAATAGGCTGATCACGTGACGCCCGACCCGGCGGCCTCGGCCGTCGCCCGAGTCACCCGCCATCTCATCCCGTTTCTCTTCCTTCTATACCTGCTCAACTTCCTCGATCGAGTGAACGTGGGGTTCGCGGCACTCGAGATGAACCAGGACCTCGGCTTCGGGCCGGCGGTGTACGGCTTCGGCGCGGGTGTGTTTTTCATCGGCTACTGCCTGTTCGAGGTTCCCAGCAACCTGGTGCTCTATCGGACGGGTGCCCGGCTCTGGATTGCGCGGATCATGGTCACCTGGGGACTGGCAGCGTCGGCGATGATGTTCGTGCACACGCCCACCAGCTTCTACGTGATCCGATTCCTCCTGGGTGTGGCCGAAGCGGGATTCTTTCCCGGGATCATTTTCTATCTGACCTACTGGTATCCGGCGCGCGAGCGGGCCCGTGCGTACGCATGGTTCCTCGCTGCGATTCCGATCTGCGGCGTGGTCGGTGGACCGATCTCGGGGGCACTGCTCGGCCTTGACGGGCGGCTTGGGTTGCAGGGCTGGCAGTGGCTGTTCCTGCTCGAGGGCATCCCCTCCGTGGTGGTGGGGCTGCTGGTGCTCTGGCTCCTTCCCGATCGCCCGCGTGATGCACGCTGGCTGGAACCCGCAGACCGGAACTGGCTCGAGGCAACGCTGCAAGCTGAGGGTGGGCGTGCCGAGGCCGGCCATGGCGTGAGCCTCGCGAAGGCCGTGGCGAGCCCGATGGTGTGGCTGCTGGGACTGGTCTACTTCCTGCTCGTGGTGGCGCTCTACGGCTTTGCACTCTGGCTGCCGCAGCTCATCAAGGCGAGCGGAACGTTCACCAATTTCGAAGTTGGTGTCGTCACGGCTATTCCCTACGCGATCGCCGCCATAGGGATGGTCCTAGTGGGGCGGAGATCGGACCGCACCGCCGAACGCCACTGGCATCTCGCGCTGCCTGCGCTCGCAGGAGCGCTGGGATTTCTCGCGGCAACGCGAATCGGGTCCATCGGTCCGCTGGTGGCAGCGCTTTCCATCACCGCCTTCGGCGTGCTCGGCTGGCTGGGTCCGTTCTGGTCCATGCCCACGGCCATGCTCAAGGAACAGGCGGCCGCCGGCGGGATCGCGCTGGTGAATTCGATGGGCGCAGTAGGTGGATTCGTGGGCCCTTATGTGCTGGGACAGGTGAAGCAGCGTACCGGAAGCTTTACCGGCGGGCTGTTGATCCTGGGCGCATGCCAGGTTGCCGCGGCGGTGATCGTGATTGTGCTCGAGCAACGAACCAAAACAACGAAGGGCTGACGCTCGTCAGCCCTCCGCGAGATCCAGCCACCTCGAAATCAAATCAGCGTTTTCCGGCAGCCGCGGGACTGCCTGCCGTAGCCTTGAACTCCGCAGGGCGTTCCCGCTTCGCTTCGCCCAAAGCCTTTCGCACTCCTTCGACGTCGAAATCGGTTGCGTAGACGGGAGTCGCGGGCTGCTGGCGCCAGGACTCGTCCAGCGTGCCCGCGTCCACCCCATCGAAACCGATCTCGTCAAGCAGCCTGATCACCGTGTCTTTGGCCTTCTTGTCGTCGCCGGCCACAGGAAGCGCAATCCTACCGGCGGCGCCACGGGGGCGGCCGTACTCGAGCAGGTGTTCGGCGTAGATGTTGTTGAAGGCCTTCACCACCGGCCGGCCGAGTTGATCGGAGACCCAGCGGCTCTCGGGTGTCCCATTCTCGATAGCGTCGATGCGCCCGTCACGTTGCTGCGGGTAGTAGTTGCCAGTGTCTACCACCACGACGTTTGCAGATACCCCCTCGAACAGGTCCTTGGGCAGATCGCGGATGTTCTTCAGCGGAATAGTCACGATCACCACCTCGCCACTACGGGCTGCCTCCTTCACCGTAACCGCCTTGACGCCGATCTCCTTGGCCAGCCCGGCAAGGCTCGCCGGGCCGCGCGAATTGGCGATGAATACCTCGTGTCCTGCCTCCTTGAAACGGCGCGCGAGCGTGCCGCCGATATTGCCGGCGCCAATGATGCCGATCTTCATGTGCCCTCCGTGGGTCTTGTGGGTTCCGCCAGATGAAGCGAAAACCGGCGCGTCACCGCGCCGGTTCCGAATCGCTTCAAGACGGTAGTATCAGCTCTGTGAGTTGGCCAGGTCGGAGACCACTCCGGCAAGCATCTGCTCCTTGCTCTTGTCGTTTGCCCGGGCGGCCTCGGCGCGGAGCTGCTCCGCCAATGCCGTCAGGGCCTTCGTCCGCGCCTCGCCGGTGCTCTGTTCGGCCTTTGCCAGCGCCGCGCGCGCATCGGCAATCCTGCCTTGGTCCATCCCCTTTGAACGCTCGAGCTGGTCCAGATAGGCTCGTGCGAGCGAGAACGTTGCCGGCCAAACCATCTTGGTCTGCCCCTGCGTGTTCTTGTACTCCAGCCGCACCGTCTTTGCGGCGTCGAGCTCGTTCTTGGAGATCAATGGGCTCGGGATCAGCTCGAAAATGTCGAGCCCGCGGGCCATCTCGGAGCTGACAATGACACCGTTGTACCAGTAAGCCGACCAGGAGCCCGCCGGCGCTATCTGGGTTGTGTCCGCCGGCCCGCGGTCGAAAAAGGCGATCTCCTTCGGGTGTGCCGGATCGGTAAAGTCGAACACGGAGATCCCGCCCTGGTACCAGCCCTGGACCATGACGTCGCGCCCCGGAATGGGAATCAGCGATCCATTGTGCGCTACGCAGTTCTCTTTCCGGGTCTGCGGTGCCGGCATCTTGTAGTAGCTCCCGAACGAAAGCTGGCTCCCCGCCCGGGTGAAAATCGCGTCCGCACCCCACTCCTTTTTGTCGGTCTCCCGACACTTGGGCTGACCGCCACCTCCCCATTCGTCGCTGAACAGGATCTTGGTGCCGTCGTTGTTGAACGTGGCTGAATGCCAGTAGGAGAAATTCGAATCCGAGACGGCGGCAATTCGCTTGGGGCTTGTCGGGTCGCGGATGTCGAGCAGCATGCCGTAACCCTCGCAGGCACCCGCGGCAAGCCCGATCTCCGGGTACACCGTGATGTCGTGACACTGGGTCGGGCCGGTTTTCTCGTCGTCTCCCACGACCTTGGCGACGATTTCCGGGAGCGCGGCACGCAACGCTGCCGAGTCGGCTGCCGTTGGCGTACCGGTCCCGTTCCGGGCCTTCACGATGCTGTCGAGCAGCGCATCGGTGAAATGCGGGTGCAGCGCAGCCTCGTGCCCGTGGACGACTGCGGTGAACCCGCCGGTCCTCTTCGCTTCGGCAACCAGCGAGTCACGCCTGGCAGCGTCCTCCGGCGCGTCGCCGTGTTTCGCCGGAGCCACCAAATCATTGAAGATTCGCGGCGACGAGGCGATTGCGGCCTGATCCGGATGTGCGAGCGGGACCTTGATCACCTCGATCCGGAACAGCGCCGAGTTGGGATCCTGCGACGGCTCGGCTCCCGAACAGCCTGCCAGTTCGGTCGAGGAGCGCACCGGTGCAGAGCCGGAGATGTACACATAGACATTCGCGGTGTCCTTCGGGTCCACCAGCACGGTATGGGTGTGCGACCCCCGACAGGTCTGCACGTTGCCCACGTTCCTCGGCTTAGTGATGTCGCTGATGTCGAAGATCCGAAGACCGCGCAGCCGGTCTTTGCTCACCGTATCCGAGACTCCCTCCGCACCGCAATCGATCCGCCCCGAAAGTCCTTCACCCGATACGAAGAGCAGGTTCTTGTACACCGAGACGTCGCTTTGCGACGCCGGACATAGATACGCCGTCGCGAGTACCGGCTTGGCGGGGTTGGAGATGTCCCACACCTGATAGCCGTTGTAGTTGCCCTGGATGGCGTACTTGCCGAGGAATGCGAGGTCGGAGTTGATGACGCCTTTGAATCCCTCCGGCGAGGGCGTGTTGGAAACCAGCCGAAGGTTCCAGGCGGCCTGCCCCGCATCCCAAAGTCCCGGCTTCAAGCCGACGCGGGGGTCCGGATTCGGCGGTGCCGCCGTTCCCGTGGCAGGTGCAGGCGACGCGGTCCCGCCGCTGCCGCCGCTGGAGGACGCGCACGATGCGAGCGCGATGATGCCAAGCAAACGAACGAGCGAAGCGGCCGACGAAGCTGCGGTTGCCATGAGAGATTCCGGATAAATGGGGAGGGCCACGGGACCGATTACCCGACGGTCACTGCGAACTGGGGGTTTCACCGGGCATCGCGGCGAGCATGCGCTGCATCCGGGCCACTTCCGTCGTCTGATCGACATTCACGTCGGAAGCGAACTTGAAGACGACACCTTCCTGTGCGGCGCCGGGAGTATCGAAGAGCTGATGCACCATGGTGAGGGCGCCCGTGTGGTGCTGAATCATGAACTTGAGAAAGAGACGATCGAACTCGGAGCCGCGAGCTGCGTCGAGCTGTTGCATCTGATCCGGCGTGAGCATGCCCGGCATCAGCATGACCTGCTCGGACCCGCCCATCTGCATCTTCATGCCCGCCGGATCGGGATCGGGCACTGGAAGGTGTCGCGCCGCGAGCCACCCCTGCATCGTCGCAATCTCATCCTGTTGCGCGTTGATGATGCGCTCGGCCAGGCGCTGCACCGAGGGACTGGCTCCATGCGAGGGCGCCCACCCGGCCATCTCGATTGCCTGGGCGTGGTGCGAGATCATATGGGTCATGAACTCGACGTCGGCCGGCGTATAGGCGCGCCGAACGCTGTCGGCCTCAGCCGCGGCCGCCGTGGAATAAGACGCTGTTTGAGGCTTTTGGGTTGCTTCGGACTGGGGCGCCGGCGCGGCCGACGGCTGGGGATGACTGCAAGCCGCGGCACTCATCACGAGCAGGATGGCCGAACATCGGCTGGGGGTACGGGTCAGCATTCGGGTTCTCCGGGGATTCCCAATCAACAGCACGATAGAGACAGTACGATAGAGACGGGTCCCCGGTTACGGGAAGGAGCGGGGCCCGGGTCGGGATTGTTCGCAAACCAGCCTGGGAGGTGCTTTCATTCTGAATGAGCTCCGAGCGACGGCTTTCACTCGGCGAAGAGATCGCGAACGCGGTGACCCATGGCGTGGGATTGGTCGCGAGCATCCTGGCCATTCCGATCCTCCTGGGCGCCGCGGCAGCCGGCGGTGA
>JBKPOS010000111.1:0-15992 GCA_046733215.1 Gemmatimonadota bacterium | reverse complement strand
AACCTCCACCGGAGGGGACCGTCCAGGCCCAAATGGCCAGCGCCGGCGATTCGGCGATCGGTCCCTACTTGCCAAGCGCAAATCCGGTGGAGTTCCGGTCATTCGAGATTCAACCCTGGGCCTCGGCCGGCTTGGGCACGGGGTGTCGCAACGCCAAAGTGCCAAGTGCGCCGAGCACACCTACCCCCACTGCGGCAACGGCGATCACCGTGGTCGCAAGGCCGGTCAGGCCCAACAGGGCGTCCAGCGAGAAGTCGCCAAAGCCTGTAAAGGCGAGACCTAGCGCGCCGATAGCATAGAGGTAAGGCACCTCGATCCCGTTGCCGGCGGCAAAGAAGCCGTTTGGCCGGTGCACGACGATGATGGCGACCAGCATGGGGGCAAGCATGAGCCCGGGGCCAAAGGGCCCGAGCAGGCCTAATGCGACCAGCAGGCCGCTCACGAACTCACCCAGACCGGCCTTGGCGGCGAACAGCTTACCTGGCCGGAACCCCAAGGCCTCGAAGTATTTGCCCGTGCCCTCGATGCCGTATCCGCCGAACCACCCGAAGAGCTTCTGTGACCCATGGGCCGCCATGGCGAGCCCGAGCGCCAACCGCACGATCAGCAATCCCAACCCGGCGCTGCCCAGGTCGAGCGCGGTGGTGGAGCCGATTCCCATATTTGCCTCCCGAATATGTATGTTATAACACCTATTGACCCCGGAAAGCGGCCTCAGGTTCCCGACCGCACGGTGTCAAGGTGCCGGAGCAGGGCGGCGACGTCGGGAGCGCCGAGCGAGCCGGTGCGCCGTTGCCCGATGGCCTCGAGCGGCGCCTGCACCCGCTCGAGCATTCGGCGCCCTTTAGCCGTAATGCGGGACGCGACGTGGCGCTTGTCCTCGCGATCGCGGGTCCGGGCGATGAGGCCCGCCGCCGTCATCCGCTCCAGCAGGCGGGGGACGTCGGGCACCGGGGTGACCAACCGCTCGCCGATCTCTCGGCCGCAGAGGCCCGCCGACCCGGCGCCACGGAGGATCCGGAGCACGTTGTACTGGGTATGGGTGAGGCCGAACGGCTTGAGTGTATCGTTGATTTCGTGCTCCAGCACGGCAGCGGTGCGGAGAATGCTCACCAATGCTTCCTCCCCGGGCCGGGCGAACGGCCGGGTCTGCTTCAATTCCGCGAGCAGGCGACTGACCATAACGGGGGAAAATAACTGTTACAACAGGTAATGCCAGCCGGGCGCTTCGGGCGGCACGTGCGAGCCCATCAGGGTCGGGAGTGGCGGACTTGCCGCAGGCACGAGCGTGCAGTAGCCTATGCTGGCACGAGCTTAAGCCCAACCACAACCGCATGCGAACCCCACTCACGCCACTCGAATTCGCCCGTCGTACCAGGTCCCTGTACGGGGGACGTGAGGCCGTCGTCGACGGCGATCAGCGCTGGACCTACGCCCAGTTTCTCGATCGCTGCGATCGCTGGGCCTGCGCTCTACAGCGTCTCGGGGTCATGCAGGGCGACCGCGTTGCCTACATCGCTCCCAACACACACGCGCACCTCGAGGGCTTCTACGGCGTCCCCGCGCTGGGGGCCGTCATGGTTCCGCTCAACTATCGCCTCCTGCCCTCCGACTGGGCGTACATGGTCAACCATTCCGGGAGCCGTGTCGTCTGTGTGCACGCGGACTACCTGGACCTGGTCGATAGCGTCAGACGCGACATGCCAGCGGTCGAGCACTTCATCGCGCTCCAGGGAAGCGGCACGAACTGGCTCGACTACGAGCAGTTGCTCGCCGAGGCGACACCGGAGTTCACCCCGCCGGAGATAGCCGAGGACGACCTACTCACCATCAACTACACCAGCGGTACCACGTCGAAGCCCAAAGGCGTGATGATCACGCACCGCAATGCGTGGATCAACGCTGTAGGAACGCTGGTGCATCACCCGATGACGTGCGCCGATCGGTATCTGTGGACCCTGCCGATGTTCCACGCCAATGGGTGGACCTTCGTGTGGATCGTCACAGCGGCCGGTGGAACTCACGTCTGCGCGCGCAAGGTGGACGCCCCGAACGTCTATCGGCTGCTCAGCAGCGAACGGGCGACCATGCTTTGCGCAGCGCCGACCGTGCTGATCAACATTGCGAATGCCCCGGAGGAGCTGCGCGCGACAGCGCCGCGAGGAGTGCGCGTGCTCACGGCCGGCGCGCCACCCGCCGCGCACACGATCGAGCGGGTGGAGGAACAACTGGGCTGGACCATCACGCAGGTCTATGGTCTCACCGAAACGTCGCCCTTCATCACAGTCTGCGAGCCGAGGCCGGAGCACGCCTCGCTCTCCACGGCCGACCGGGCGCGGATCAAGGCACGACAGGGTGTGGAGTTGATCACATCAGGCGAGCTGCGAGTCGTGGACGAAGCGGGCAAGGAGGTGCCACGCGATGGTGACACAGTCGGCGAGATTGTCGCGCGGGGCAACGTCGTGATGGCGGGCTATTATCGCGATCCCGACGCGACCGAACGTGCGTTCCAGGGCGGCTGGTTCCACTCGGGGGACGCCGCGGTGGTACACCCGGATGGTTTCGTCGAGATCCGGGACCGGCTCAAGGACGTGATCATCAGCGGGGGCGAAAACATCTCCTCGATCGAGGTCGAGGGAGTGCTGCTCCGGCATCCCTCGGTTCAGGAGGTGGCGGTCGTCGGGCTCCCGCACGAGAAATGGGGAGAGTCTCCCCACGCGTTCGTCGTGCTCCGGCCGGGGGCGGCGGTCACCGAGGAGGAACTGCGAGGCTTTGCCCGTGGGCACCTCGCCGGCTTCAAGGTGCCGAGCGGAGCGACGTTCGTCGCGGAGCTCCCGAAGACCGCCACCGGGAAGATTCAGAAGTATGTGTTGCGTGGAGGGCGCGCGGCGATCGTCGCGCAGTGAGGCGCTTCGGTACCGCCTGGTGGATATCGCGGGCGTGGCGGGCGCGCCTCCGCGCCTTGCCGTCGGTACCTTTGTTGACCCCCGCCATCCATTTGGAGGCTCTGGCGGGAAGTCGCATCGTGTCAAGGCCGCGAGCGGTCGACGTGGATCATGGTGTCGGCGGCAGGGAGTCAGTCAGCTCCCGCGCGGCAGCGAGGTCACCGTTGCCACGCCTTGCGTGCCGACTCTCCATTGATGTCGACTTCCAGTGATCGCTCGGCGCCCTCCAGGAGAACATCGTCGAGTGCACTAACCAGACGGTCGGCATTGACCATGTCGAATGGCATAGGCGGACGAATCTTGATGACGTTGTGGAACGGGCCATCCGTGCCCGCAAGGATCCTGCGGTCTCGTAGCGCGTTCACCACCTGGGCCGCTTCGGTATCGGCAGGTTCCAGGGTCGTCCGGTCACGTACCAGCTCCACGCCTACGAACAGTCCGGCGCCGCGGACATCGCCGACGAGTCGGTGCCTTTCGGTGAAGGGCCGAAGTGACCGCAGGAGCTGATTGCCGACCTCCAGGGCGTGCGCCTGGAGCTCTTCCTCTGCAAGGACCTTCAGCACGGCCAGCCCCGCCGCCATCGAGACCGGGTTTCCCCCGAAGGTATTGAAGTACTCCATGCCATTAGCAAAGCTCGCTGCGATCCCTGGCGTAGTGATGACCGCGCCCACGGGGTGCCCATTGCCGATGGGCTTTCCGCATACGACGATGTCCGGCACCACGCCCTGCAGCTCGAAGCCCCAGATATGCGTCCCCACCCGGCCAAAGCCGACCTGGACCTCGTCTGCGATGCAAAGTCCACCAGCCGCTCGTACGGCGGCGTAAGACGCTGCGAGATAGCCTGGAGGTGGAATGATCTGGCCCCCCACGGACGGAAGACTCTCGAACAGGAATGCGCAGACGCTCCGCCCCGCCGCTTGAATCTCATCCACCACTTGCCCCACGTGCTGCGCGTACTTCGCCCCGGCCTCGGGATCGCTCGCCTTGTACGGCCCGCGATACACGTCCGGCAGCGGCACCTCGTGCACCCATGGCTCGCGCCCCTCGCCGCCTGGTCCCGCGTACTTGTACGGGGAGACGTCGATTAGCTTCTGCGTGTTGCCGTGGTACGCGCCGGTACTCACGATCATGTCGCGCTGGCGCGTGTGGGCCCGTGCCAATCTCAATGCCAGCTCGTTGGCCTCGCTTCCGGAGTTCACGAAATAGCAAACCCCGAGCGGTGCCGGGACCAATGCCGTGAGCCGCTCGGCGTACTCGCAGATCAGATGATGGAGGTACCGGGTGTTGGTGTTGAGCAGCGCCGCCTGCCTGGCAATGGCGTCCACTACGTGTGGGTGGCAGTGGCCCACGTGGGCGACGTTGTTGTAGGCATCGAGGTACTCAAGTCCGTCCGCATCGTAGATGTACTGCTTCCAGCCCCGCACGATGTGCAGAGGCGTGCGATACGAAAGGCTCAGACTCGGGCCAAGGGCGCGCTGTCGTGAAGCGCGGAGCGTATCGACCGATGGGAGCGGCCTTCGGTCATCGACGCGCGAAAACAGCATCGCCTCGGCAACTCGGCTGGGTACTTCGGCCAGTTGCTCCAGGATGGCCCAGCCCGGTGCCGAGCTCACCGTGAAATACGCGTTGTCTGGCTCAGCGGAGTTGCGCAGCGCCGCGTTGACGACGCTTACGGCGAGTCGAGCCAGAATGAAAGGGAAAAGCGCCAGCCGCTCCGGCTGGGTCAGCGGGATGACCTCGTTATAGCCGGCGACCAGATATGCGGCCGCGCCAAGCGGATCGCCCACGCCGAACATGGCATAGACCGATCCCACGGCAAGCTCGCCAACCGTCGGGCCCCAGTGCAGGTCGCCCAGGTCAATGAGCGCCACAGCACGATCGTCCCGCACAAGCACGTTGTACTCGCTCGCGTCACCATGGATCACTGAATGGCGAAGAGCTGGCAAGAGGGGCAGCGCCTCGTGCTCGACCCGATCGAGCACGCAGCCCGCAAGCGCTCGGCGCCTCGCGTCTTTGACATGAGTCAGAGCATCACGCACCCACAGCGAGTCGGCCAGGGCCCAGCGAAACCGGTCGTCGCCGGAGCCATCGCGAGTGCGGTGTGCCGCGGGGTCGTCGAGACCAAGGAGCGCCCGGTCCACGGTGGCGAGCAGTGTGCCCAGGCTGGTGAGAAGGGGTGGGGGGCAAGGTACCACTTCGGCCAGGTGGCGACAGCCGGGGATGTAACTGAGGAGGCGAATGAACCGGCCCGCCCCCGGGTAACCATCGGGCACCGTGGCCAGCGTCGTGGCATTTCGTGTCGGGAGCAGCTGGGGAAATTGGAACGCGGCCGTGTCGGTGGTCCGGCCGAGCCGGCCGAGCACTTTGGCCTGCAGATCGAGAAACGCGCGCTGCTCTTCAGGCCGTGAGACCTTGAGAACGCTGTGTGGCTGACCGTCGACCAAGAGCAGGAAGTTGTCATCGAACTCGCCATCGAGCCGTCGTACCTCGGCCGCCAGGCCGAAGATGATGCCAGCGATGCGTACTGCGTCCTCGGTGGTGAGTGTGTCGGTGGGCATACAAGAAAGTTAGTCGTGGCATGGGGGCTGTGGATGAGGGATGCGCGAGTGGCATCCAAGAACGAGCGGGCACCTTCGGTCTCACTGTAAGCGTGCAGGTGAGAGTTGCCGGCGGCCATGCTCAAACTAGAATCCGCATTGGGCTGCCGCCTAATCCACGCTTGCAGTTGGGTAGCGCGGACCGCCTAATTCATTGCTTGCAGCTGAGGCCTCCGTGAGGCTCGGCCCCGAGAAGAACGAGCACGCCGTCCAAATTGGGGTCAGACGATGATCCGATTCCAGGTCGCAATTGGTTTCGCTGCATTCAGCATGATCGCCTGCACCCCCAGCGACAACGCTCCGGGACGTAAGGTGGTCGCACCCGCTGCCCCTGCAGCCGTCCCTGCACTTGCTGCGGGAGAAGCATACCTCAATGTGCCTGGCGGCCGGATCTGGTACCGGAAAACGGGAAGCGCTGACGGAACACCCGTAATCCTGCTCCATGGAGGTCCGGGCTACTCCAGTTACTACCTCAAACCGTTGGAAGCATTGGGCAGCGACCGCCCGCTTGTACGCTACGACCAGCTCGGCGGCGGCAAGTCGGACAGGATCTCCGACACAACGCTGTTTGCCATCGACCATTTCGTTCGCGAACTCGATTCGCTCAGAGCCGCCCTCGGATACGACAAAGTCCATCTCCTGGGTCACTCATGGGGCACCATTCTGGCACTCGAGTACTACAGGGCTCACCCGGAGCGCGTTGTCAGTCTGACCCTGGCAAGCGCAGCTCTGGATATTCCCACTTGGGAAAGGAACGCGCGCCGCCTGGTGAGAACTCTGTCAGATTCGGCGCAGAAGGCAATCGCTGCCCGGGAGGCTGAGAAGAAGTTCGACGCGCCGGATTACCAGCACGCTCTGGAGGAGTTCTACGGCAGGTACGTCTGGCGGCACCCGGTAGAAGCCGATCTCGACAGCATGCTCAAGACCGTCAATGAAGCCCTCTACAATTACATGCAGGGGCCGAGCGAATTCACGATCACGGGCACGCTCAAGGCATACAACGCCACGCCGTTTCTAAGAAGTGTAAAGGTCCCGACTCTCTTTACGGTCGGTGAATTTGATGAGGCCGATCCGCCAACAATTCGACGACAGGCGGGCATCACTCCCGGCGCGAAGGTGCAGGTTATCCCAGGTGCAGCTCACTTGACGACGTGGGACAATCCTGAAGTGATGCTCAAGGTAGTGAGGGACTTCCTCGCGTCGGTCGATACGCTCGCCGCCAAGGGAGCCCGGAAATAGCTTGGCGGGCTGAGTGCTCGCAGCTGAAGCGGGCGGTCGTCAGGGCCGCAGGAGGATCTCATGTCTAGGGCGAAGGTCGTCGCTGGCGTAGTTGGTACCTGCCTCCTGATTCTGCTCGCCGGCTGGGGCTTCCGGATGTACTCTGTCTCGGACCCCTGGGCGCCGTACACTCGAGCGGTGCGCACGTATCTCGGCGCTGGGCTCCATGGCGACTCAGTTGCTCTCGCGGCAGGGTCCGCCGCTCTGCAGCCGCCGCTCTGGGTGCATGACGCAATTCGGCAACATCCAGCAATGGTCGCCGCTTGGACCCGGCAACTGAACGCAGTGGCTGGTTTCAGGCGAGGAGAAACGGTCACGGTTGCGCTGGTGTCTGCCGTGGAGGGGTGTTCCAACCTCAGCAGCGTGACCGCACAGCTGCTCAACCACTCAGCCAGACCGCGGGTTCTCGCCCTCGCCTCGCCCTGCACTCGCAGTGACTTGCCACCGCTGCTGCCGTACCAGCGCCGCTGGTAGCCAAGACGAGGTGTGATGGGTCGGGAGAAGAACGAAAGTGACTACACGCTTCGCCCCATCGGCGTGGTGCGATCAGCCCTCACCAGTCTCGAGGCTGCGCCGCTTCAGGGAAATGAAGGTGCTCCCGAAGCCTGGCTCGAGGTCATGCCTTCAGCAGCGCAAGCACTGGTCGGAATCGAGGCCGGCGACGAGCTTTTCGTTCTGACGTGGCTGCATCGTGCGCAACGCGACGTGCTTCAAGTGCATCCGCGGAATAGACGTGATATCCCCTTGACCGGCGTGTTTGCAACCCGGTCGCAGGACCGCCCCAACCCCGTGGGCCTTCATCGGGTTTCGGTCCTCGAGGTCTCCGCGCGGGGGCTCAGGGTTGCACCGATCGAGGCGATCGACGGTACTCCCGTCGTCGACATAAAGCCCGTGCTCGGCGCAATCGATGAACGATGATGGGGCCAGGATTGGCGTTACGCTTCAGCCGAACAGCAACCGCACCGACCAGACGGCAAAGAGCATGGCGGAGATATCGGCGGTCAGTCCCACCGGTACTGCGTGTCTGGTCTTCTTGACGTTGATGGCTCCGAAATACACCGCGATGACATAAAAGGTGGTTTCGGTCGATCCGAACATGACCGACGCCATCTTCACGTAGATCGAGTCCTCTCCATACCGATTGATCATGTCCACCACCAGTGCCGCGGATCCCGAACCCGTGAGCGGCCGAATGAGGGCCATGGGCAGCACTTCGGCGGGAAAGCCGATCGGCGCGAGGATCGGGCCCAGGAGCCGGGTCAGCGCGTCCATGGCTCCACTGGCACGGAACATCGCCACGGCAAAGAGAATCGCCACCAAGTAGGGAATGATGCGGACCGCGACCTGAAATCCCTCCTTGGCTCCTCCGACAAAGCTCTCATACACCGGCACCCGTTTGTAGAGTCCGTACACCGGAAACCCCACCAGCATCAACGGGATGATGAAGTAAGAGACGAGATTTATGGCGTTCCGGATGGTTTCCATGCCGGCCTCAGGCTTGTGGGGCCGCCGAAGGCGCCGGCGGAATCCGGTTGGGGTCGGAGTCGCGGTACACGCGGAGCCGGCCATAGAGCCGTGCGGCCGTGATCGCGATGATCAGTGACAGCACGGTGGACAGAATGATCGGGAAAATGAGCCGGTTGATCTGAAGCCCGAGCAAGGCAAGCAGTAGCACCGGCGGCACGAGCTGCACGGCCGCTGTATTCATCGCCAGGAGCATGACCATGGAGTTGGTAGCCGTGTCCTGTGAACGATTGAGCGTCTGCAGCTCCTCCATCGCCTTGATGCCGAAAGGCGTGGCGGCGTTGCCGAGCCCGAAGACGTTGGCGGCCAGATTGAGCGCGATCATGCCGAGCGCGGGATGGTCCGCCGGCACCTCGGGGAAGAGCGGGCGCAAAACCGGCCGAACCAGCTTCACCAGCGCATGCACGATACCCGCGTCTTCCGCGATCTTGAGCAGGCCGAGGAACAGTGACAACACACCAATCAGGCCCAGCGCGATCTCCGCGGCGGTCTTGGCAAAGTCGAGCGCGGCAGCGGCGATGCCGTTGAGCTTGACGAAACGGACCGGCTCGAAAACGACGCCGGCCGCCGTCAGCGACAACGTGTCCGGCACCTGGCCGGCCGCGCCGGGTGAAAAGCCCTCCAGACGACCCTGCAGCTCCTGGTCGCGTGACTTGGAAACCTTGGCGATCGTGGCCAGCGGCTCCGGGAATTTGGCATCGGCCGCAAAGCGGAGCTGGGTTCCTTCCCGCGTCTGCACCAGGTAGCCCGAATAGCTGGCGGCAGGCTTCTCGTCCGTTCCATAGAACGCCGAGTATTGCTGCGGATCGATCCGGACCACGACCGGCACGCGCCGCGCGCTGGAGTCATACGCCTGAGTGAACGTCAATGCCACCGGAAGCGGTCGCCCATTCCGGTACTTATCGCCCGCGAGATCGCGGGCATCGTAGCCGATGGCAAAGAGGAAGCTCGTGACGATCAGGCCTGCCCAGATGTAGTTCAGCATTGTGGGGCCTGAGGATTTGGATGGATGTGAAGATCGGGAGAAATATGTATGGTCGAAGCGCGGAGTCTATCGCGCGTAAAGGCTGATCTCTAGGGTGCCTATCCCCAGGCCCTTGCCTGGAACGACGGGGGTAAAGCGTCGAGGCTAAATCAGTTAGTTAAAGGGGCGATAGCCTCGACCTGCCGTCGGACAGTCATCGAAGTGCAGTCCTTGGCAGGATCTATACCGCGTGCGACATCCGCTCGACCATCCTTCGCGCAGACCGGGCAGTCCGAAAAAGCCGAGCGCCCCCCTCATGGAGGGCGCTCGGCCCCGCCACTCTCGTGATGTCTCAGGGCATTGCCGCCTGCTCCGCCCCCGCCGCCGCGTTGTCGATCACCAGCGTGACGCGGCGGTTCTCCACCCCTGTATCACCGGGGCCATGGGCTCCTTTCACCACTTGCCGGTTGACAGCCTTGCCATAGCTCACTGCCTTGAGCTCGTCCGCCGAGAGTCCGCCGTTGCTGGTGAGATAGTCGCGCACCGAGTCCGCCCGCTTCTGCCCCAGGCGCAGATTGTAGGCCGTGCTCCCCGCGGGATCAGTAAAGCCTTCGACGGTAACCTTCGCCCCAGGGTAGTACTCCTTCACTACACTCGCGAACCGGTCGAGGACCGGCCGGTCGGACTCGCGCAGCTCGCTCTGGTTGAACTCGAAGTGCACCGGAACGTTGAACCTGAGCATGCCCTTCACTTTCTCGATGCTCACCTGGTACTCGCTCTTGAAGGACTTCAACTCCTGGTCGAGGGCGTCGAGCCGGCGCTGCTGATCGGCAACGACCTTGTTGAGCGAGTCTACCCGTCCGGCAGCCTTCTGATCACCGGCCTGCATTTCCTGGCGCAGCTTGGCCACTTCGTTGTTGAAGTCCGATTGCTTTACCCTGCCGGCGCAGCCCGCCACTCCCAAGGTCACGCCGATGATCGCAACGGCCGCCGCAAAGCGCGCCGCATGAAGCATCAACATCGTTCCCTCCTTTGGCCTGAAAAACCTGCTCTAGCCCGCGGCGACAACCTACGACACGGCCATTCTACAGAACAGATCCTGGCTATTGGGTTGGGTCGTTCGATCGATCCGACGTGACCGAATTGGTCTCCGGGGCGCTATTCCGGAAGACGGGGGGAAAGACAATGGCCGGCGGCGTACTGCAATCGCCACCGGCCGTGCCAAGAGACTGATGATGTATCGCCGCGCCTTTGGCCTTGTGGCGCGTCAGGGCGGCCGCAAGCGGAACCTCAGGGCCTTGCGGATTTGCCGTTCAGCTCGTCCGCGGTCATCTGCGCGAATTGCGTAAGCTCGGCTGCGTTGAGATCCGAGATCGCCCAATAGATCATCCCGCCTGCCGCTCCGTGTACCATCTGATAGCCGCGCCGTGAGATGCTACTCGGCCCTGCGTTCGATTTCCCGCTCGGCCACACGAAGAGATTGATGACGTGCTGCCGGCGACGATATACCAGTGCCGCGACTTGGCGCTGGTCCAGATACTCGAGCCGCCCGCCGGCAAGAGGGAATCCCCGGGCAGAGAAGTCGGGCACCGGGGGAGAGAAGTCGAGCTTACCGGCGAACCAGGGCTTCACCGTGTGATGCTCCGACGACCCGATATCGGTGAGGTGCTGGCCCTGAAGCGAGCGGACGTGGCCCGCGATCACTTCCGTGGCCAGCTCGTCCCCGCCGCTGCGTGACCCTCGAAGCGTCGCAAGCTGCCAGCCACCGGCCAAGCCAAGGACCAGTGCCGCAGCCGTGGCGGCCCAGGTCGGAATCCACCCGCGGCGGCCTGGCGCGGGTTTCACCTCGGCGCGGATAGCGGCGCGTACGCTGTTCCGCAGTTGCTCGGGTGCTTCCATCGGCTTGAGCTGCGACTGAACCGCCAGCCGGAGCCGCCGCTCCCGCTCGAGCCGAGTGGCGCAAGGGACGCATTGCCGAAGGTGAGCTTCGACTTCGCCAATGCTTCGCGGGTCCAGCTCGCCGTCGAGATATCCGGTCAGCTTGTCGCTCAGGGTTTCGCAGGACACGGTCAATTCCTCCGGTAGTCCTCGATGGGGAGCACGCGCTGAAGCCGCTGCCGTGCGCGCGACAGGCGCGACATCACCGTTCCCACCGGAATACCAGCCACCTCGGCGATCTCGGCGTAGGACAATCCCTGTACGTCCCGCAGAATCACGATCTCCCGGAACTCGAGCGGCAGGTTGGCGATGGCCTGATCCAGAGCATCGCGCAACGCACCCCGAAGCATCTCCGACTCGGGGTTGGTCGCCGTCGTCGGGATATCGTGCACCTCGTCATCGAACTCGGTCGTCTGGGATTCCGGCCGATGTCTCCTGAGCCAGCTGTAACAGGTGTGTCGCACGATCGTGAGCAGCCAGGCGCGCATGTCCCCACCCCGGTAACCGTCGAAATGGCGGATCGCCCGCAGGAAGGCGTCCTGGACCACGTCCTCCGCGTCGTGCTCGTTCCGCAAGAGGTGCCGCGCCAGCGTGTACGCCGCGTCCAGGTGAGGAAGCGCCGTTTTCTCGAATCGTGCTGCTGTAGCTGCGTCCACCCTCGCTCCGGAGCTGGCTGATCCCGTTCGCAGGCAATGACTCAGGCAGGGCTCGAATTATTCCCGCCTAGCGGCCGGGAATACGCCGCGACCCTCTGCAGTCTAGGGGGTGATGCGGGACGGCGGGAAGTCAGCCGCCGGACTACAAACCCGACCGCCGCGAACGGAGCGACACATGGATCAACATCTCGATCACGATCACAACGGCGACGGGGTCGATCGCCGGGGCTTCCTCAAGTGCATGGCCTGGGCCGGTACCGGAATGATCTGGGCCGTCAACAGCGGAGTCCTGTCGTCAGTGAGTCTCGGCTCACTGAGAAAGCTCGGTCCCACCACGCTGAAGGGTACGCTCTTCTTTGGCCAGATCAGTGACAGCCATATCGGATTCAGCAAGGAAGCCAACCCGGATGTCACCGCAACGCTTCAGGTCGCCGTCGGTCGCCTGAACGCGTTGCCCGAGCGCCCGGCGTTCGTGCTGCACACCGGCGACATCAGCCAGCTCTCGAAGCCGAGCGAGTTCGACACCGCGGACCAGGTCATCAAGGGCATCAAGACTCAGCGGGTCTTCTACGTCCCCGGTGAGCACGATGTCCTGAGCGACAATGGGCAGGGCTACCTCGATCGGTACGGCAAGGGCACCAAAGGAAACGGATGGTACAGTTTTGATCACAGCGGAGTGCACTTCATCGGGCTCGTCAACGTGATGAACCTGAAGGCGGGTGGACTCGGCAGCCTCGGGCCGGAGCAGCTCGACTGGCTCAAGCGCGACGTGCGCGGGCTTTCATCAAGTACACCGATAGTGGTTTTTGCCCACATCCCGCTCTGGACGATGTATCCGGAGTGGGGCTGGGGAACCGACGATAGCAAGCAGGCGCTCGGCCTGCTCAAGCGCTTCGGCTCGGTCAGCGTGCTCAATGGCCACATCCATCAGATCCTGCAGAAGGTCGAGGGCAACGTCCGCTTTCACACGGCAATGTCCACTGCGTTCCCGCAGCCGGCCCCGGGTGCCGCCCCCTCACCCGGCCCGATGAAGGTGGAAGCAGGGCGACTGCAGAAGGTACTGGGCATCTCGAGCGTCGAGTTCCTGCGGGGCCATCAGGCGCTCGCGGTAGTGGACTCGGCGCTTGACGGTACGCCCGGTCTGCCCATCGCGGCAGGGGCCGCAGCGGCAGGTCCGTCATCACGGGACTCTGCACGGGAAGACTCTACCGCCAGCGGGACGGCGACCACGATCAGAATCGACAACTTCAGCTTCATTCCGGCGACGACCACCGTACCCGTGGGGAGCGCGATCACCTGGGTCAATGCGGACGACGTGCCGCACAAGATCGTGAGCAGCGACGGAAAGTTTACGGCATCGCCGGCGATCGACACCAACGATCGCTACACGTTTCGATTCACTCGGCCGGGGCGGTACGAGTACTTCTGCGCGCTCCACCCAAAGATGACCGGGGCGATCGAGGTTCGGTGAGTGCTCAGCTGGAGAGGTCCGCGGTCGGCAGAAAGCTCGGCTTCCGCCGGAGCCGGGTCACCTGCTCGAAGGCGTACGCGAGCTTGACGAGACGCCAGTCGCTCCGAGCGGGTCCCATGAAGGTGATGCCGATGGGCAAGCCGCTCACGAACCCGGCCGGCACACTGATAGCCGGGTATCCGGCGACAGCAGGCAAGGTGCTGCTGCCGCCGGTGAAATGGTCGCCGTTCAGGAGATCGGTCACCCAGGCCGGCCCTCCAGTCGGCGCGACGATCGCCGCCAGTCTGTGCTTGCGCAAGGTTGCATCGATCCCTTCCGCGCGCGAAAGTCTGCGGCAGGTGGCCAATGCCTGGCGATAAGCCCGGTCGGTGAGCGGTCCCTTTGCCTGGGCCTGCAGAAACAGCTCCTGCCCGAAGTAGGGCATTTCGCTCTCGCGGTGCCGCTCGTTGAAGTCGATGAGCGCTGCCAGCGATCGCGCCGGCGTTTCCGGACCGAGCCCTGCCAGGTACTTGTCGAGCCCGTACTTGAACTCGTAGAGCAACACGTCCAGCTCGTCGTCCTCGAGTTGCTTGGCCGTCGGAAGGTTTGCCGGATCCACCAACCTAGCTCCCGCCTCCCGCATGGCGCGGAGCGCCTCCTCCAGCACTCGGTCTACCCGGTCGTTGAATCCAAAGAGGTTTCGCGCGACACCTATCCGGGCGCTCTCGAGTCCTGCAGGATCGAGCGCGGACGAGAAGTCCGTGCCGGCTAGAACGCCGAGCAACAAGGCCGCGTCGGCGACGGTGCGGGCGATCGGGCCGGCAGTGTCCTGGGTTTTTGAGATCGGGATGATTCCGGCGCCGCTCACCAGCCCAACCGTTGGCTTGATTCCGACAACGCCGCAGGCCGAAGCTGGGCAGACGATCGACCCGTCGGTTTCGGTTCCCACGGCAACTGCAGCGAGGTTGGCAGAAACACCGGCGGCCGAGCCTGAGCTCGACCCGCAAGGATTCCGATCCAGCGCATACGGGTTTCTCGTCAGTCCCCCGCGTGCGCTCCAACCGCTCACTGAGTGGGTCGATCGGAAGTTGGCCCATTCGCTGAGATTGGCCTTGCCGAGGATCAGTGCACCGGCTGCTCGCAGGCGACGCGCGAGAGGCGCATCCTGCCCCGCGACCGACTCTGCCAATGCCAGCGAGCCGGCGCTGGTCCGCATCTTGTCGGCGGTGTCGATATTGTCCTTGACGAGAACAGGAATGCCGTGCAGCGGCCCGCGAGGTCCCCTGGTTCGCCGCTCGGCGTCGAGCGCGTCGGCGTCGGCGAGTGCGTCGGGGTTCCGCTCGATGATAGCGTGGATCGCGGGGCCACCGCTGTCCACCTCATCAGCGCGTCGGAGATACAGCTCGGCGAGCGATCTGGCGGTGTATTGGCTGGATTCCAGGGACGTCTGGAGCTGGCTGATAGCGACCTCATCGAGCTCGAACGGCTCCTGGACAGACTTGTTGTTGCCGGCTCCCTTCGGCTGGCTAGTGGTGGCTACCGCCACGGCCGAAGGGGGCAATGCCACGGCAGTGCCGAAGGCGGTGCCGAGCTGGAGAAAGGCTCGGCGCCCGATAGTGGCCTCACGCGAGGCCTGATTGCGATCAGGCTTCATTGGATGAGAGCTGCCGATCGAATCCGGCGCATCCTCGTGTGGGATGGTCCTCTGTTGGGTTGGTGCATTGGAAGCCAGCTCGAAGTTTAAGGTACTCGAGGCGATCGGTCGCCTCCATTTCAGCGATTGACTTGAAGTGCGCTTCAAGTCGTAGGTTGAACACGGGCGTGGCCCATAGCTTCACAAGCGGCGAGGGCAAAAGACGGTGGCACCTGCGGAAGAAATGTGGATCGGCGAAGTGGCCCGTCGCACGGGCCTGCGTACGTCGGCGCTCCGCTACTATGAGCGGTCGGGACTCCTCCGCGCGGCGCGCCGCGTCGGTGGTCGCCGCGTCTATGACGCTTCGGTTTTCGAGTCGCTCGGTCTCATTCAGCTCGCGCGTGACGCCGGCTTCACGATCCGTGAAATCAAATGGCTGCTCGATGGGTTCGATCGCCAGACGCCCGCGTCAGCGCGATGGCAGGCGCTGGCGCGGCCCAAGCTTGCCGAGGTTCGAGCTCGCATCGAGCGCTCAGAACGCATGCGCGACCTGCTGGAGCGTCTCTCGCGGTGCCGCTGTGAGACTCTTGGCGACTGCGTCCGCAAGCGCGTGGCCAGGTTAGCGAGCGAACGGGCATCCGTCACTCATTGACTTAGACCGTGCTTCACGTGGTAGGATGGCGCCGTCCTCCAACTTGTGACGGAACATTCTATGGTTACGAAGGCTCTATTCGGCGTCGCATTGCTGTTGATGGGCCTGGTCGCCGCGGCTCCTCGCGCGAGCGCACAGGTTTCAGCCTCGCGGTCAGGGTCCGCCGATTCTGCAGCGTTGCAAGAGCGCGCCAACTTCGGGCTCATGTTGAAGGCTGCCGTGCGCCGCGCCATCGTCGAAGCGGCGGAAGCCATGCCCGCCGACAAGTACGGCTTCGCACCAACGGTCGGTGAGTTCAACAACGTTCGGACCTTCAGCGGCCAGGTAAAGCATCTTGCAGCGACCAACTACATCC